>NZ_JBIARQ010000006.1:0-427885 GCF_042890065.1 Streptomyces sp. NPDC002328
GTCCTGTTCGCCATGCTCCGCGACGGCACCTTCTACGAACCCCGCATCCCCAAGGACGTCGAACTCGCCGCATGACCCCAGCCAGCCAAACCACCTCAAACCCAACCTGGGCGCCTTGACGAAAGACATAGAGGCACCCCCCGGGGGAGCCCCGGGGCTTCCGGCACTCCCTTGGGGCTCGACCGAAGCTCGCCTGGGGGCTCCCCGGAACTCCCAAGGCTTCCCAAATCTCGCCCCCGGAACCCGCCCGGGGGCGCTCGTCGGGAACATCCGGGGCTGTCCGTGGCTCCCCCAGCTGGCCCTGGCCCCACGGGCCCCTCATCTCGCCGGAACTGGCCGGGGGACCGCTCGGGTCGTCCGGAGCTCCCAAGGCTCCCCGAATCTCCCCGGAACCCGCCCGGCGGCTGCTCGGGGCTTCCGGAACTCCTCAGGCCCCCGGATCTCCCCCGAACTGGCTCCTGGGCTCCTCGGGGCCTCCCTGAACTCCCCCCGGGCAGCGCCGGCTCTCCTCACCCCCTCCCCACCCCCACCGGCACCTCCCCAGAACCGCCCCCGCCCCCAGGACCACACCGCGCCCCCACTCACGGCACCCACATCCGCCCCGCGCCCCGACCCACCCCACTGCCCCACACCCACACTCACCCCGCGCCCTCACACCCCCCACCGCACCCACACCCACCCCGCCCCCTCACCCACCTCACCTCCGCCCCCCAAGACCCCCCACCACCAACCGCGCCAAGGCAACTTTCCCCACCTACCGTAGGAATCATCGGATTTCCTCCCCCCGCACCTTAGCTAGACTAAGCAAACAGGTGCGCCGGGAAGTCTGGTCGGCATGTGTTCCGTCCTGCCCACCTTCGGAGGCTCCCCCGTGGCCGCGCCCCGCACCACCACCCGCAAGGTCCTCGGACGCCTGTCGCTGCCCGAGCGGACCTTCGTCGCGGACGCGCTGCGCACCGAGACCGTCGGCGGCATCCTGCTGCTCGTCGCCACCGTCACGGCTCTCGCCTGGTCGAACATCCCCGCACTGCACGACAGCTACGAGAGCGTCGGCGACTTCCACCTCGGCCCCGAGGCGCTCGGCCTGAACCTCTCGATCGCCCACTGGGCGGCCGACGGCCTCCTCGCGATCTTCTTCTTCGTCGCCGGCATCGAACTCAAGCGCGAACTGGTCGCCGGCGACCTCAAGGACCCGAGAGCCGCCGCGCTGCCCGTCGTCGCCGCCCTGTGCGGCATGGCCGTCCCGGCGCTCGTCTACACCCTCACCAATCTCACCGGCGGCGGCTCCACCGCCGGCTGGGCCGTGCCCACCGCCACCGACATCGCCTTCGCGCTCGCCGTGCTCGCCGTCATCGGCACCTCCCTGCCGAACGCGCTGCGCGCCTTCCTCCTCACCCTGGCCGTCGTCGACGACCTGTTCGCGATCCTGATCATCGCCGTGTTCTTCACGAGCAGCCTCGACTTCGCCGCGCTCGGCGGCGCGGTCGCCGGCCTGGTCGTCTTCTACCTGCTGCTGCGCAAGGGCGTCCGCGGCTGGTACGTGTACGTCCCGCTGGGAGTCGTGATCTGGGCGCTGATGTACAACAGCGGCGTCCACGCGACCATCGCGGGCGTCGCTATGGGGCTCATGCTGCGCTGCGCCCCGCGCGAGGGCGAGAAGCGCTCACCCGGCGAGCGCGTCGAGCATCTGGTGCGGCCCCTGTCCGCAGGGCTCGCCGTACCGCTGTTCGCCCTGTTCAGCGCCGGTGTGACGGTGTCGGGCAGCGCCCTCGGGGCGGTGTTCACCCGGCCGGAGACCCTCGGCGTCGTCCTCGGTCTCGTCGTCGGCAAGACGATCGGCATCTTCGGCGGCACCTGGCTGACGGCCCGCTTCACCAGGGCCTCGCTGAGCGAGGACCTCGCCTGGGCGGACGTGTTCGCCGTCGCCTCGCTCGCCGGCATCGGCTTCACCGTCTCCCTGCTCATCGGCGAGCTGGCCTTCGAGGGCGACGCGGCCCTCACCGACGAGGTCAAGGCGGCCGTCCTGACGGGCTCGCTGATCGCGGCGACCCTGGCGACCGTCCTGCTGAAGGTGCGCAACGCCAAGTACCGCAGCCTGTGGCAGGCCGAGGAGCGCGACGACGACCTCGACGGCATCCCGGACGTCTACGAGGAGGACGACCCGGCGTACCACCTGCGGATGGCCGCCATCCACGAGGCCAAGGCCGCCGAGCACCGCCGGATCGCCGCGGAAAAGGCGGCCGCGCGCCACGGGCTTGCCGAAGTGACGGGCGGGGCAGGCGAGGAGGGCGACCGTCCGGCATGATCTGACGGGACGGTACAAAAGACGGGACCGTACGCAGTCAGGCCGTACGCAGTCAGGCAGAAGACGGCGGAACCGTACAAGACGAGGGAGAGACCGCGATGAGCGCACCCGACGGCAGCCCGGTCGGCGCCGAACGCAGCATCGGCCAGTTGTTCGCCTCGGCGACGACCGAGATGTCCGCGCTGGTGCACGACGAGATCGCGCTGGCGAAGGCGCAGCTCAAGCAGGACGTCAAGCGCGGCGCGACGAGCGGCGGCGCGTTCTCGGCGGCCGGGGCCGTGCTGCTGTTCTCGCTGCCGATGCTGAACTTCGCCCTGGCGTACGGCATCCGCACCTGGAGCGACTGGAACCTCGCGATCTGCTTCCTGCTGTCCTTCGCGGCGAACGTGCTGGTCGCCGTCGTCCTCGCGCTGATCGGCGTCGTCTTCGCGAAGAAGGCCAAGAAGAGCAAGGGCCCGCAGAAGGTCGCCGCGTCGGTGAAGGAGACGGCGGTCGTGTTGCAGAAGGCCAAGCCGCACCCCCGGCCGGAGCCCACGCGGCCGGAGCTCCCGCGGGACCGGGCTCCGGAGGCCATCGAGGCTGTGGCACGCTCGTCGTCATGACGGACCCCGCCACCCCTTCGGCGCAGCCTGCCTCGGTCGTACGGCCGGACGTCGTCCTCGACCGCAAGGTGACGCACCGCGAGGTCGCCGCGAACGGCGCCCGCTTCCACATCGCGGAAGTGGGCGACGGTCCGCTGGTCATGCTGGTGCACGGCTTCCCCCAGTTCTGGTGGACGTGGCGGCACCAGCTGACCGCGCTGGCCGACGCGGGCTTCCGGGCCGTCGCGATGGATCTGCGGGGCGTCGGCGGCAGCGACCGCACGCCCCGCGGCTACGACCCGGCCAACCTCGCCCTCGACATCACCGGTGTGATCCGCTCGCTCGGCGAGCCGGACGCCGCGCTGGTCGGCCACGACCTGGGCGGCTATCTGGCGTGGACGGCGGCGGTGATGCGGCCCAAGCTGGTCCGGCGGCTCGCCGTGGCCTCCATGCCGCACCCCCGGCGCTGGCGCTCGGCGATGCTCGCCGACGTCCGGCAGTCCGCCGCGAGCTCGCACATCTGGGGTTTCCAGCGGCCCTTCGTCCCCGAGCGGCAGCTCACGGCCGACGACGGGGAACTGGTGGGCCGGCTGATCCGGGAGTGGTCCGGGCCGCGGCTGCCGGAGGACGAGGCGCTGGACACGTACCGGCGCGCGATGTGCATCCCGTCCACCGCCCACTGCTCGGTCGAGCCGTACCGGTGGCTGGTGCGGTCGATGGCCCGGCCCGACGGCATCCAGTTCTACCGGCGGATGAAGCGGCCGGTGCGGGTGCCGACCCTGCATCTGCACGGCTCCCTCGATCCGGTGATGCGCACGCGCAGCGCGGCCGGTTCCGGGGAGTACGTCGAAGCGCCGTATCGCTGGCGGCTGTTCGACGGGCTGGGGCACTTCCCGCACGAGGAGGATCCGGTCGCTTTCTCTACAGAACTGGTCAATTGGCTGAAAGACCCGGAGCCTGATCGGTGACCGAGCGATCGCGCCCGGTATCCGGTGCTGAACACCTGTACTACGAACGGCCAATTGCCCCGCGCATAGGCCAATTGGCGGGCCCTCAGGCGGTTATCGACCTTGGGGCAGGGGCAGAGGTCCGGGTATGGGCTGGACGCACGACTACAACGACGTAGCACGCAATCGCCGCTCGGCCTCCGGCCTGAGCTCCCACCGCCGAGGTACCGCTCCGCAGACGGGCAACGACCTCCGGGTGGGCATTCCGCGCATCCTGCGCCGCCGGGCCCGCTGGGTCTCGGTACGCCTGCGCCATCCGCGCGGCTGACGAACAGACACCACGCACCCGCTCGCCCGCACGGCTCAGGCGCACGCGTTGGCGTTCGCGCAGCTCACACGCTCCTTCCGCGTCACAGCGCGCAGTTGTCGCTGTCCACTTCCTGGCCGGCGGTGCGCCCCTGGGCGATGTCCTGCCGGATCTCGTCCGCGGTGAGCGCGTAACCGGTGTCGGCGTCGTCGAGGGACTTCGCGAAGACCACGCCGTACACCTTGCCGTCGGGGGTGAGCAGCGGGCCGCCGGAGTTGCCCTGGCGGACCGTCGCGTACAGCGAGTAGACGTCACGGCGGACCGTGCCGCGGTGGTAGATGTCCGGGCCGTTGGGCGTGATGCGCCCGCGCACGCGCGCGGCGCGCACGTCGTACGCGCCGTTCTCGGGGAACCCGGCGACGATCGCGCTGTCACCGGTCGCCGCGTCCTCCGAGGCGAACTGGAGGACGGGCGCGTCGAGATCGGGGACGTCGAGGACGGCGATGTCGCGCCGCCAGTCGTACAGCACGACCGTGGCGTCGTACTTGCGGCCCACACCGCCTATCTGGACGGTGGGCTCGTCGACGCCGCCCACCACGTGCGCGTTGGTCATCACGCGGCGCTCGTCGAAGACGAAGCCGGTGCCCTCCAGCACCTTGCCGCAACTCTCCGCCGTGCCCATGACCTTGACGATGGACCGCTTCGCGCGCGCGGCCACCGCGCTGCCCGCGAGGGCCGGGTCGGGCGGCCGGACGTCGGTGATGGGCTCGTTGGCGAACGGGCTGAAGACCTGCGGGAAGCCGTTCTGCGCGAGGACGGAGGAGAAGTCCGCGAACCAGGTGTCGGCCTGGTCGGGCAGCGCGTCGGACACCTCTTGCAGCACCGTGGAGCTGCGGACCTCCTTGCCCAGCGTGGGCAGGGTCGTCCCGGCGAGGGCCGAGCCGATCAGCCATGCCACGAGGAGCATCGCGACGACGTTGACCAGCGCGCCCCCGGTCGCGTCCAGCGCGCGGGCCGGCGACCAGGTGATGTACCGGCGCAGCTTGCTGCCGAGGTGGGTGGTCACGGCCTGTCCGACGGAGGCGCAGACGATCACGACGATGACCGCGACGACGGCGGCCGCGGTGCTCACCTCGGAGTTGTCGGTCAGTGCGTCCCAGACGACGGGCAGCAGGTAGACGGCGACGAGGCCGCCGCCCAGGAAGCCGATCACCGACAGGATGCCGACGACGAAGCCCTGGCGGTAGCCGACGACCGCGAACCATACGGCCGCGAGCAGCAGCAGGATGTCGAGCACGTTCACCGTTTCAGGCCTCGCCTCTTTCTTCCCGACCGCGGCGGGCCGGCCGGGGTCCGGGGGCCGGACCCCGGGGTAGACACAGCACGGGACACCCTGTCACGACCGCCAGTCGAGCGGGACCAGCTTGTCCCGGTCCCAGGGCCGCTCCCAGCCCGCGAAGTACAGGAGGCGGTCGATGAGCCCGGCGGTGAAGCCCCACACGAGGGCCGATTCGACCAGGAACGCCGGACCGCGGTGGCCGCTGGGGTGGAGGGACGTGGCGCGGTGCCCCGGGTCCGTGAGATCCGCCACGGGAACGGTGAAGACGCGGGCCGTCTCGTTGGGGTCGACGACGCCGACCGGGCTGGGCTCGCGCCACCAGCCCAGGACGGGCGTGACGACGAAACCGCTGACCGGGATGTACAGCTTGGGCAGCACCCCGAAGAGCTGCACGCCGGAGGGGTCGAGTCCGGTCTCCTCCTCAGCCTCGCGCAGGGCGGCTCTCAGCGGTCCGTCGCCCAGCGGATCGCCGTCCTCCGGATCGAGGGCGCCGCCCGGGAAGGAGGGCTGTCCCGCGTGCGAGCGCAGTGAGGTGGCCCGCTCCATCAGCAGCAGCTCCGGTCCCCGCGCGCCCTCGCCGAAGAGGACCAGGACGGCCGACTGGCGTCCCGCCCCGTCCTCCGGCGGCAGGAAGCGGCTCAGCTGGAGCGGCTCGACCGTCTCCACCGCGTGCACGACCGGGTCCAGCCAGGCGGGCAGCCCCGCCCTGCTGAGCGTCACCCTGCCGCCCTGCGTGTTGCTCGCGTGCGCCATCGCCGCACCACCCCCCGTTCTGCGAAGTCCAACGCCCGAGGCGCCGTGAATCGTTCCAGGGGACGTGTTCCCCCAGGTCCCGGCCCCAGCCCTGCACCCGATCCCAGCCCCGCCGCCGACCCCAGTCCTGCCCCCGATCCCAGCCCTGCCGTCGACCCCAGCCCTGCCGTCGCGCCCGCTCTCATCCGGCCCCCAGCGGCGGGGCCGGCCTGCCGCCCGCGTCCAGGTAGGCCTGCGGAGGGTTGAGGCGCTGACCGGGGAAGCCGCCCTTCTCGTACTTCAGGAGCTTCGCGGCCTTCTCGGGATCCGTCTCGCCCTCGCCGTACGCCGGGCAGAGCGGGGCGATGGGGCAGGCGCCGCAGGCGGGCTTGCGGGCGTGGCAGATGCGGCGGCCGTGGAAGATCACGTGATGCGAGAGCATCGTCCACTCGCTCTTGGGGAAGAGCGTGCCGACGGCGGCCTCGATCTTGTCCGGCTCGGTCTCCTCGGTCCACCGCCAGCGCCGCACCAGCCGCTGGAAGTGCGTGTCCACGGTGATCCCAGGGCGGCCGAACGCGTTGCCCAACACCACGAAGGCGGTCTTGCGGCCGACGCCGGGCAGCTTGACGAGGTCCTCCAGGCGGCCGGGGACCTCCCCGTCGAACTCCTCCACGAGGGCCTTGGAGAGGCCTATGACCGACTTGGTCTTGGCGCGGAAGAAGCCGCACGGCCGGAGGATCTCCTCGACGACCTCCGGGTCGGCGGCGGCGAGATCCTCCGGGGTGGGGTATTTCGCGAACAGACCGGGCGTCGTCTGGTTCACACGGAGGTCGGTGGTCTGGGCGGAGAGGACCGTGGCGACCACCAGCTGGAAGGGGTTCTGGAAGTCCAGCTCGGGGTGGGCGTAGGGGTAGACCTCGGCCAGCTCGCGGTTGATGCGGCGGGCGCGGCGGACGAGAGCCGTGCGGGACTCGGGCTTCCTGCCCGCGGCGGGCGTCTTCCTCGCAGGCGTCTTCGCAGGCGTCGTCTTCACGGGCGTCGTCTTCTCAGGCGTCTTCCTCACAGGCGTCTTCTTCGTCGCCTTTGCCGCCTTCTCACCTTCACCGAAGCCTCGTTCGCCCACAGCGGAATCGCGATGTGCAGCCACCCGTCCAGCTCCCTTGGCCTGTGCTCTCACCGGCGATTTGGACACCCGGCCAGCCTAAAGCCCGGCACCGACATCCGCCCCGGACCCCGAAGATCAGCCCCCAATTGGACCCCTGCCGCTTACCCCCGGACACGTGTGCGGCATCCTTGTGACAGATCACACTGTTTGGACCGTCCGGCAAAATGGGGAACACGGTCCCCTGGCACACGGGGGAGCAAGATCCCCTGAGCAGGTCGACAAGGAGAGAACTCGTGGACGACGTCCTCCGGCGTAACCCGCTCTTCGCGGCTCTCGACGACGAGCAGGCCGCGGAGCTCCGCGCCTCCATGAGCGAGGTGACGCTCGCCCGTGGCGACTCCCTGTTCCACGAGGGAGACCCCGGCGACCGGCTCTACGTCGTCACCGAGGGCAAGGTCAAGCTCCACCGCACGTCTCCGGACGGTCGCGAGAACATGCTCGCGGTGGTCGGGCCCAGCGAGCTGATCGGCGAACTGTCGCTGTTCGACCCGGGGCCGCGGACCGCGACCGCGACCGCGCTCACCGAGGTCAAGCTGCTCGGCCTCGGCCACGGCGACCTCCAGCCCTGGCTGAACGCCCGCCCCGAGGTGGCCACCGCGCTCCTGCGCGCCGTCGCCCGGCGGCTGCGCAAGACCAACGACGCCATGTCCGACCTGGTCTTCTCGGACGTCCCCGGCCGTGTGGCCCGCGCGCTGCTCGACCTCTCCCGCCGGTTCGGCGTGCAGTCCGAGGAGGGAATCCACGTCGTCCACGACCTCACGCAGGAGGAGCTGGCCCAACTGGTCGGCGCGTCCCGGGAGACCGTCAACAAGGCGCTCGCGGACTTCGCCCAGCGCGGTTGGCTGCGCCTGGAGGCGCGGGCGGTCATCCTGCTGGACGTGGAGCGGCTCGCCAAGCGCTCGCGGTGACGGCCGCCTGGGCGGTGCCCTGACGCCCCTGATGCCCCTGGCGTCAGTCGGCGTTCTGAAGGCCTCCAGCGTGAGGCCCGCGGCGTGACGTCATCGGCGTGACGTCATCGGCGTCGAAAATGCCGCGCCCCCGCCTCCCTCGCGCGTGCACAGTGACCTCATGTCCGCACTGGTACACCAGGGCCTCGACCCGCAGGGATACATCGCGCGCGAGGGCTGCCTCGCGCGCGTGCCGCACGCGTTCCGTCCCGTGGTCGCCGCCGCACGCGACCGGCTGCCGGACACCTTCGGGGCGCGGCTGCACAGCGCGTACCTCTACGGGTCGATCCCGCGCGGCACCGCGCGCGTGGGGCGCAGCGACCTGGATCTGCTGATCGCCCTGCACCATGAGCCGACCGAGGCCGACCGGGACGCCTCCCGCGCCCTGGGCGACGCCCTGGACGAGCGGTTCCCTCAGATCGACGGCGTCGGCACGCTCCTCTACGGCCGTGCGCGCCTGCTGAGCGACCTGGAGAGGCACGACCTGGGCTGGTTCGTGGCCTGTCTGTGCACCCCGCTGCTCGGGGACGACCTCGCCGCCGCCCTGCCCCACTACCGGCCCGACTCCCTCCTCGCCCGGGAGACCAACGGCGACCTGGCGCTGCTCCTCCCCCGCTGGCGTGACCGGATCGCCGGGGCGGACGACTCCGACGACGCCCGGCGCCCCCTCGTCCGGTTCATGTCCCGGCATCTGGTGCGCACCGCGTTCACGCTGGTCATGCCCCGCTGGAACGGCTGGACCAGTGACCTGCGCGAGATGGCCGAGGCGTTCGCCGCGTACTACCCCACGCGCGCGGGGCAGGTGCGGACGGCGGCCGCCCTGGGCTACGAGCCGACGGGCTACGCGGAGACCCTGCGGTCCTACGTCGACGACCTCGGGCCCTGGCTCGCGGCGGAGTACACACGCGTGCACGGCGTGAAGACCCCGCGGCCCGAAGACGGCTAAATAAGCCCGTGCTCCTCCAAGTACTCCAGCTGTGCCCGCACCGACAGTTCGGCCGCCGGCCACAGGGAGCGGTCCACGTCGGCGTACACGTGGGCGACGACCTCGGTGGGGGCGCGGTAGCCGTTCTCCACGGCCGTCTCGACCTGGGCGAGCCGGTGCGCGCGGTGGGCCAGGTAGAACTCGACGGCGCCCTGGGCGTCCTCCAGGACGGGCCCGTGGCCCGGGAGGACCGTGTGGACGCCGTCGTCGACCGTGAGGGACCTCAGACGGCGCAGGGAGTCCAGGTAGTCGCCCAGGCGGCCGTCGGGGTGCGCCACGACGGTCGTGCCGCGCCCGAGGATCGTGTCGCCGGTCAGGACCGCCCGGTCGGCCGGGAGGTGGAAGCAGAGCGAGTCGGCGGTGTGCCCAGGCGTCGGGACGACCCGCAGCTCCAGCCCGCCGACGGTGATCACGTCGCCGGCGCCCAGGCCCTCGTCGCCGAGCCGCAGCGAGGGGTCCAGGGCGCGCACCTTGGTGCCGGTCAGCCCGGCGAAGCGGGCGGCGCCCTCGGCGTGGTCGGGGTGGCCGTGCGTGAGCAGGGTCAGCGCGACGCGCTTTCCGGCCTTCTCGGCGGTGTCGAGGACCGTGCGCAGATGACCGTCGTCCAGCGGCCCCGGGTCGATGACGACGGCCAGGTCCGAGTCGGGCTCGGAGACGATCCAGGTGTTGGTGCCGTCCAGGGTCATCGCGGACGGGTTGGGCGCGAGGACGTTGACCGCGCGGGCGGTGGCGGGGCCGGAGAGGACACCGCCCCGGGGCTGGCCGGGAAGGGCTGCTGCGTCCGTCATGCGGGGGCTCCACCTGTGGGGATGTGCTTGGTGAACTCGTCGTGTCCGGGCCAGGACAGCACGACCTCGCCCGCCTCCAGCCGGGCCCGTGCAAGGACGGGCGTCAGATCGCGGCCGGGGGCGGCGGCGAGCGCCTCGGCGGCCGTGGCGCACGCGGTCAGCTGGCGCAGGGTCGCGATGGTGGGCGGCATCATCAGCAGCTCGCCCTCGTCGTACGAGACCGCGGCGTCCACGGGGCGGATCCACACCGTGCGGTCGGCCTCCGTGGAGGCGTTGCGGGTGCGCTGGCCCTCGGGGAGCGCGGCGACGAAGAACCAGGTGTCGTAGCGGCGCGGCTCGAACTCCGGCGTGATCCAGCGCGTCCAGGCGCCCAGGAGGTCCGACCGCAGGATGAGGCCGCGGCGGTCGAGGAACTCCGCGAAGGACGTCTCGCGGGCGACGAGGGCCGCCCGGTCGGCCTCCCAGTCGTCGCCGGTGGTGTCACGGACGACGGAGTCGGGGGCGGGCCCGGCGAGCAGGACGCCGGCCTCCTCGTACGTCTCGCGTACGGCCGCGCAGACGATCGCCTGGGCGGTCGTCTCGTCGACGCCGAGCCGTTCGGCCCACCACGCGCGCGTGGGGCCCGCCCAGCGCACGTGCCGGTCGTCGTCGCGCGGGTCGACGCCACCGCCCGGGTACGCGTACGCGCCTCCGGCGAAGGCCATGGAGGCGCGTCTGCGCAGCATGTGGACGACGGGGCCGCGGCCGGTGTCCTTCAGGAGCATGACCGTGGCCGCGCGTTTGGGGGTGACGGGCGTGAGGGTGCCGTCCGCGAGCGCACGGATGCGTTCCGGCCAGTCCGGGGGGAACCACTGCCCATTCGCCATGGCCGCGAGGCTATCCCGTGGTGAGCGAATGTTCGAGAGGTGCCCGAGGTCAGCGCGGGCCCGCCGGCCCGCCCGTGCCCACGGAGACCCGAGCCTACGGAGGGCCCGACCTGCGGAGGCCTGTGCCTACGGAGCGAGCTCCACCTGGATCTCCACCTCGACCGGCGCGTCCAGCGGCAGCACCGCAACGCCCACCGCGCTGCGCGCGTGCACGCCCTTGTCGCCGAGGACCTCGCCGAGCAGTTCGCTCGCGCCGTTGAGGACGGCGGGCTGGCCGGTGAAGTCCGAGGCCGAGGCGACGAAGCCGACGACCTTCACCACGCGCGCGACGCGGTCCAGGTCGCCCGCGACGGACTTGACCGCGGCCAGGGCGTTCAGGGCACAGGTGCGGGCCAGTTCCTTGGCCTCCTCGGCGGTGACCTCCGCGCCGACCTTGCCGGTGACGGGCAGCTTGCCGTCCACCATGGGCAGCTGACCGGCCGTGTACACGTACGGCCCGGACTGCACGGCGGGCTGGTAGGCCGCGAGGGGCGGCACGACCGCCGGCAGCGTCAGCCCCAGCTCGGCGAGCCTCGCCTCTACGGCGCTCACGCCTTCGCCCGCTTCAGGTAGGCCACGAGCTGCTCGGGGTTGTTCGGCCCGGGCACGACCTGGACGAGCTCCCAGCCGTCCTCGCCCCAGGTGTCCAGAATCTGCTTCGTGGCGTGGACGAGCAGCGGCACGGTTGCGTATTCCCACTTGGTCATGGGCCCGACTGTATCCGCTGCGGGGGCGCGGTCCGCCGCAGGTGCCCGCTGTGGACGGCGGGGCCGGGCGACGGGTTTCGCGGGGCGCGGGCGCCGGGCCATGTGGCCGATTGGAGCACGGTTATCCACAGCCTCCCGATTGGCTCGGCCGCCGACTGGTTACGCTCGAAGACGTGAGCAGGCTCCAGGTCGTCAGCGGTAAGGGCGGGACCGGAAAGACGACGGTCGCCGCCGCCCTAGCGCTGGCCCTCGCCACGGAGGGGAAGCGGACGCTTCTCGTCGAGGTGGAGGGTCGGCAGGGCATCGCCCAGCTCTTCGAGACGGAGGCGTTGCCCTATGAGGAACGGAAGATCGCCGTCGCGCCGGGCGGAGGTGAGGTGTATGCGCTCGCCATCGATCCCGAACTGGCCCTTCTGGACTACCTCCAGATGTTCTACAAGCTGGGGAGCGCCGGGCGGGCCCTGAAGAAACTCGGCGCGATCGACTTCGCCACCACCATCGCGCCCGGTCTGAGGGACGTACTCCTCACCGGCAAGGCGTGTGAAGCGGTGCGCAGGAAGGACAGGGCCGGCCGGTTCGTGTACGACTACGTCGTCATGGACGCCCCGCCGACGGGCCGCGTCACTCGCTTCCTGAACGTCAACGACGAGGTCGCGGGCCTTGCCAAGATCGGCCCGATACACAATCAGGCGCAGGCCGTGATGCGGGTGCTGAAGTCCTCGGAGACCGAGGTGCACCTGGTGACGCTGCTGGAGGAGATGCCGGTCCAGGAGACCGCCGACGGCATCGCCGAGCTGCGGGCGGCGAAGCTCCCGGTGGGCCGGGTCGTCGTCAACATGGTCCGCCCCGAGGTGTTGGACGCGCGCGGGCTGGAACTCGTACGGACCGTGGGGCGTTCCTCTGTCGCACGGTCGCTGTCGGCCGCCGGGCTCGGCGGGGCGCGGCGCGGCGGCCATGCCGAGCGGCTGGTGGACCCGCTCCTGGAGCAGGCCGAGGAGTACGCCGAGCGGTACGCGCTGGAGCACGAGCAGCGGTCCGTCCTCGGCGAACTGGGCCTGCCGTTGCACGAACTGCCTCTGCTCGCCGAGGGGATGGACCTCGCGGGCCTGTACGAACTCGCCACGGAACTGCGGAAGCAGGGGATGTCATGAGTCCGGACCAGGCACAGGCGGAGGCGGAGGCTCAGGAGGGCGGCCGGGCGCAGGCGCAGGAGGGCGGTCGCCGGCTCGCCCACGCGCGTGTGCTGGACGTCGATCCCCTGCTGGACGATCCGAAGACCCGCATCGTGGTGTGCTGCGGCTCGGGCGGCGTCGGCAAGACGACGACCGCGGCGGCGCTGGGGCTCAGGGCGGCCGAGCGTGGCCGCAAGGTGGTCGTGCTCACCATCGACCCGGCGCGCCGGCTCGCGCAGTCCATGGGCATCGACTCCCTCGACAACACCCCGCGCCGCGTCAAGGGCGTCGAGGGGGACGGCGAGCTGCACGCGATGATGCTCGACATGAAGCGCACCTTCGACGAGGTCGTCGAGGCGCACGCGGACCGCGAGCGGGCCGCCTCGATCCTGGGCAACCCCTTCTACCAGTCGCTCTCCGCGGGCTTCGCCGGCACGCAGGAGTACATGGCAATGGAGAAGCTGGGGCAGCTGCGGGCCAAGGACGAGTGGGACCTGATCGTCGTCGACACCCCGCCGTCCCGCTCGGCCCTGGACTTCCTGGACGCGCCCAAGCGGCTCGGGTCGTTCCTGGACGGCCGGCTGATCCGGCTGCTGACGGCGCCGGCGAAGCTGGGCGGGCGCGCGGGGATGAAGTTCCTCAACGTCGGGATGTCGATGATGACCGGCACGCTCGGCAAGCTGCTGGGCGGTCAGCTGCTCAAGGACGTCCAGACGTTCGTCGCCGCGATGGACACGACGTTCGGCGGCTTCCGCACGCGCGCGGACGCGACGTACAAGCTGCTCCAGGCGCCCGGGACGGCGTTCCTGGTGGTGGCGGCCCCCGAGCGGGACGCGCTGCGGGAGGCCGCGTACTTCGTGGAGCGGCTGGCGGCCGAGGACATGCCGCTGGCGGGTCTGGTGCTCAACCGGGTCCATGGCAGCGGCGCCGCCCAGCTGTCCGCCGAGCGGGCGCTCGCCGCCGCCGAAAATCTTGAAGAGCCCCGCATTGTGGATCAGGACGGCGGGAAAGCTGGACTTCGTAACTCTCCCGACACGTACGGCAGTTCAGAAGCTTCCGACGCTTCTCCCACTCCCGGCTCCGAGCCGGACTCCCCCGGCCTCGACGACACCCAGGATGGGAGCCCTGACCACCGCACGAACGCCGAACACCGTACGGACGCCGAGCACCCTGTGGACGCCGAGCACCCTGTGGACGTCGAACCGAGCACGGAAGACCAGAGCGCCGATCAGCTCACCGCGGGTCTGCTGAGACTGCACGCCGATCGTATGCATCTGCTCTCCCGCGAACAGCGCACGCGTGACCGCTTCACCGCACGCCACCCCGAGGTGGCGGTGACCGAAGTGGCCGCACTGCCCGGTGACGTCCACGACCTCGTGGGACTGCGGGACATCGGCGAGCGCCTCGCGACCGTCCGGCCGGAGCTGCCCGACGCCTGAACCCTGACGCCTACTTCGACGCCTGACTCCGACGCCTGAACTCTGACGTGGGAACCCCGACGTCCGAGCCGGGTCGCCCTCAGCTCACCGCCGCATAATTCTCGTAGACCTGGTCGTCGTCGAGCGGCACGATGCCCGCTCCGCGCTCGTACTCCGAGCGCGCCGTCTCCAGGAGGCGGCGCCAGGAGGTCACCGTCGGCCGCCGGCGCAGCAGTGCGCGGCGCTCGCGCTCCGTCATGCCTCCCCACACGCCGAACTCGACGCGGTTGTCGAGCGCGTCCGCCAGGCACTCGGTCCGCACCGGGCATCCGGTGCACACCGCCTTGGCCCTGTTCTGCGCTGCTCCCTGAACGAACAGTTCATCCGGATCGGTAGTGCGGCAGGCAGCCTGCGCACTCCAGTCGGTTACCCAGCCCATACCGGCGCCGTCCTCTCCCGAATCGAGGCTCCCCCACGGCGGCAGCGGCATATTCACCGCCGCCAGTTGAGGACGTTACGGAAGGTGGGCACAGCGCAACACCCCCTTCGGGCCCAATCTTGAATGGCCCGAACGGACTATGGGTAAGCGGCAGATCACCCGGGGGAGTGAGCCTGCGACATACAGGAATATCCCGACGGAACGGGACAGTTCTGTTGGGTCACAACGGACGCCTGATGACACACAAGGCGGATTCGGACACGCACCCACCAAAAAAGTTGGGGAATTTCCGGAACGATTCGGGGTCGCCGGACGTATTGATACGTAGCCCTGCTGCTGTGACAGTTGAGAGCAGCTTAGGCCAAGGCCTATACGCGTGTCCGGCGAATGAGAACGTAGGCTGCCCTCATGCCAAAGAAGCGCTCGGGTGGCGGCCTGACGGCGACGCAGCAGGCCGCCAAGTTCCTCGGTGTCAGTGTGCTCTCGGGAGCCGTGCTGGCCGGCATCGCCCTGCCCGCGTTCGGCGCGCTCGGCCTGGCCGCCAAGGGATCCGTGGAGTCCTTCGACGAGCTCCCGGCCAACCTCAAGACGCCGCCGCTGAGCCAGCGCACCTCGATCCTCGACGCCAAGGGCAAGCAGATCGCCACGGTCTACTCCCGTGACCGCACGGTCGTCGACCTCAAGAACATCTCGCCGTACATGCAGAAGGCGATCGTCGCCATCGAGGACTCGCGTTTCTACGAGCACGGCGCGGTGGACCTGAAGGGCATCCTGCGCGCGCTCAACAAGAACGCGCGCAGCGGCGAGGTGGCCCAGGGCGCGTCCACGCTCACGCAGCAATACGTGAAGAACGTCTTCGTCGAGGAGGCAGGCGACGACCCGACGAAGGTCGCGCAGGCCACGCAGCAGACCATCGGCCGGAAGATCCGCGAGCTGAAGTACGCGATCCAGGTCGAGGAGGAGCTCGGGAAGAAGAAGATCCTCGAGAACTACCTCAACATCACTTTCTTCGGTCAGCAGGCCTACGGCGTCGAGGCCGCCGCCCAGCGGTACTTCTCCAAGCGCGCCAAGGACCTGACTCTGCCCGAGGCAGCCCTGCTCGCCGGCATCGTCCAGTCGCCCAGCCGCTACGACCCCGTCAACGACGAGGCGGAGGCCACCAAGCGCCGCAACACCGTGCTCCAACGCATGTCCGAGGTCGGCGACGTATCCGCCGCCGAGGCGGCCAAGGCGCAGCAGGCCCCGCTCGGCCTGAAGGTCACCAAGCCGAAGAACGGCTGCATCACGGCCGTGCAGGGCGCCAGCTTCTTCTGCAAGTACGTGGAGCGGGTCTTCCTCAGCGACCCGGTCTTCGGCAAGACGAAGGAGGAGCGGGCCAAGGTCTGGAACCAGGGCGGCCTCACCATCCGCACGACGCTCGACCCGCAGGCCCAGAAGTCGGTCCAGGCGTCGCTGAAGGACCACGTCTACAAGTCGGACAAGGTCGCCGGGGCCGTCACGCTGGTCGAGCCCGGCACCGGCAAGATCCTCGGCATGGGCCAGTCGAAGCCGTACGGCTACGGCAAGAACGAGACCGAGTACAACTACTCGGTCGACGCCGCGATGGGCGGCTCGAACTTCGGCTTCCCGACCGGTTCGACGTTCAAGCCGTTCGTGGCGGCGGCGGCGCTGGAGCAGGGGCGGCCGGTGACGCAGACGTACCCGGCGCCGTTCGAGATGCCGTACCCGGACACGGTCCAGACGTGCAGCGGCAAGCCCTGGGTCAACGACGGCAGGCCCAAGTACAAGCTGGAGAACGAGGCGGAGTCCGAGGTCGGGCCGTACGCGCTGAAGAAGGCCATGGAGCTTTCGGTCAACACGTACTTCGTGCAGATGCTCGCCGACATCGGCATGTGTCCGGTGGTGAAGATGACCGACGCCCTCGGCGTGGTCCAGGGCAACGGCGACAAGGTGCCCGAGGTACCGTCGTCGATGACGCTCGGTTCGACCGGCCTCTCGCCGCTGACGATGGCGAGCGCGTACGCCGCCTTCGCCTCCCGCGGCATGTACTGCACGCCGATCGCCATCGAGTCCATCACCCAGACCGTGGGCGGCCAGAAGAAGTCGCTGGAGGTCCCGAAGTCGACCTGCTCGCGCGCGATGAGCGAGAAGACCGCGGACAGCATCAACACGCTGCTGAGCGGTGTGACCGACTCCGGCACCGGCAAGCAGGCCGGTCTGTCCGGCCGCGACAACGCCGGCAAGACGGGTACGACGGACGAGCGCAAGAACGCCTGGTTCGTGGGCTACACCCCGAACCTGTCGGGCGCCGTCTGGGTCGGCAGCGCCACCCAGAAGGTCAAGATGACCCGCATCACCATCGGCGGCGTCTACCACTCCGAGGTCTACGGCGGTGACACGCCCGGCCCGATCTGGCGGGACGCGATGACCGGCGCCCTGGAGGGCAAGGAAGACCCGCGCTTCACCATGGTCGACATCCCGAACCCCGAGGCGGACCGTGACCGCGGGGAGGGCGACGGGAACGGCAACGGCGGCAACGGTGACGATGACGGTGACGACGGCAACGGCGACCAGGGGTTCATCCAGGGCCTCTTCAACGGCGGCACGTCGAACGGCAACTCGTCGAACGGCGGCAACGGGAACGGCGGCATCACCCTGCCGGACAACCTGTTCCAGGGGCAGAGCAACGGCGGGAACAACGGCAACAACGGGAACGGCGGGAACGGCAACGGCGGTCGCCGCTGAGCCGGCGGAGGCTGCTTGAGCGCTCCTCGAGCGACCGGGTTCCTCCGCGATGGCCAACGGCCCCCACTTCCCTCAGGGGAGGTGGGGGCCGTTGGCGTGAGGAGGCTGTTGGCGTGAGAGGGCCGGTGGCCTGCGGGGTGGGTGCAGCCGACGTCAGCCGGCGAGGAGCTTCTTCACCGCGACGGCGACGCGCCCGCCCTCGGCCAGGCCCGCCACCTTCGGGTTCACGATCTTCATGACGGCGCCCATGGCCCGCGGCCCCTCGGCGCCGGCGGCCTTGGCCTCCTCGACGGCCTGGGCGACGATGTCATTCAGCTCCTCGTCGCTGAGCTGCTTGGGCAGGTACTCGGCGAGGACCACGCCCTCCGCCTTCTCCCGCTCGGCCGACTCAACACGACCACCCTGCGCGAAGGCCTCGGCGGCCTCCCGCCGCTTCTTCGCTTCGCGGGCGATCACCTGCTGCACCTCGTCGTCGGAGAGCTCGCGCTTCTCCTTGCCCGCCACCTCCTCCTTGGTGATCGCGGTGAGCGTCAGCCGGAGCGTCGAGGAGCGGAGCTCGTCGCGCTCCTTGATCGCGGCGTTGAGGTCTTCCTGAAGCTTCGACTTGAGCGTGGTCATGGGTGTGATTGTCGCAGGTGCGGGAGGAACTGCGCCCGTCCATTTAAGGGGCGGTGAGTCAGGGGTACTTGGGGGACGAATGAGGGATGCTCCAGGGACCGCGAGGTCGGGACCACGTGCGCCGTCTGACACGATGGACGCATGCGCGCGCGATACGGAGTACCTCTTTCCATCGCGGCGGCTGGCGCCGCCGGTCTGGTGTACGCGGCGGGTTTCGAGGCCCGCTCCTTCCGCCTCCGAAGGGTGACGGTCCCCGTCCTGCCCGCCGGAATGCGGCCCCTGCGCGTGTTGCAGGTCTCCGACATCCACATGGTGAGCGGCCAGCGCAAGAAGCAGCGCTGGCTGCGCTCGCTGGCCGGTCTGCGTCCCGACTTCGTGATCAACACGGGCGACAACCTGTCCGACCCGGAGGCCATCCCGGAGGTCCTGGACTCCCTCGGCCCGCTGATGGAGTTCCCGGGCGCGTACGTCTTCGGCTCCAACGACTACTACGGCCCGAAGCTGCGCAACCCCGCCCGCTACCTGCTGGAGAAGGCCCAGGGCCGCCACGGCCTGAACGGCAACCCGCCCGCGGTCGACGTCGTCCACCTCCGGTGGGAGGACCTGCGCGACGGTTTCGACGGCGCGGGCTGGCTCAACCTGACGAACACGCGCGGCACGCTGAAGATCGACGGCGTGTCGGTGGAGCTGACGGGACTGGACGACCCGCACATCAAGCGGGACCGGTACGCGCGGGTGGCCGGCGGCCCGTCGAGCTCGGCGGACTTCTCGATGGGCGTGGTGCACGCCCCGTACCTGCGGACGCTGGACGCGTTCACGGCGGACGACTACCCGCTGATCCTGGCCGGCCACACCCACGGCGGCCAGCTGTGCATCCCCTTCTACGGCGCCCTCGTCACCAACTGCGACCTGGACGCGGACCGCGTGAAGGGCCTGTCCACCCACACCGTGGAGTCCCGCACGTCCTACCTCCACGTCTCGGCAGGCTGCGGAACAAGCCGCTACACCCCGGTCCGCTTCGCATGCCCACCGGAGGCGACGCTGCTGACGCTGGTGGGGAAGGAGTAAGGGTGTAAGGGGGACCCTCGATCGGCTTCTCGGGGTTCCCCCGATCGGAGTCTCGGGGGAACCCGGATCCTGGCTGGGAGGCCGAGAGGCCGAGAGGCCGAGAGGCCGAGAGGCCGAGAGGCCGAGAGGCCGAGAGGCCGAGAGGCCGGGAAGCCCGGTTGGGGGAGGAAGTCCGGGGGCCGGGAAGCCCAAGTTGGGAGTGGAGCCGGGTCGGGGGGAAGCCGGTGTTGGCGGCGGCGCCCGGAAGCTCAGATTCCCCCATCCAGCCGCACCGATATCGCCCGTTCTGCCCCATTCTCCTAGCGTGAGGGAATGACGGCCCCGATACCCAGGGACATCCCGGAACTGCCGGCGATCCCGAGGACCCACCGCCTTCTGCCCTCCTCAGTCCCCGCCTCGGCTGTGGTGACTCCCGTACGCCACCCCTGGATCGCGGTCCTGCGACTGCTGATCGCCGCCCTGGCCGCGGCGGGCGTGACCTTGGCGCTGCTGCTGGGCAGACCGCTCCAGATTCTGAGCCATTTCGCGGTCCAGAGCGGCATCCTGCTGGCCGTGGTCACCTTCATCTCAGCCCGCCGCGCCTGGACGGCCCGCCGCCCGCTGTCCCCGGCCGTGACCGGCGCGGCACTGCTCTACGCCGTGATCACCGGCTTGGTGTACCACCTGCTCCTGGCGGACGCGACGCCCCCGTTCTCGGTGACGGCCACGACAGCCCCCGCCATCGCCCCGACCGGCTGGCACGAGCTGACGAACCAGCTCCTCCACACGGCAACGCCGGCGGCAGCGGTTCTGGACTGGCTCCTGCTGACCTCCCCCGGCCGCCTCCGCCTGCGCCAGGCAGCGCTGTGGCTCCTCTACCCGATGGCCTACCTGGCCTTCACCCTCACCCGAGCCGAGCTGATCACGCCCGGCACGCCGGGCCGCTCCCTCTACCCCTTCCTCGACGCGGCAGCCCTCGGCTACAGGCACACCCTGGCCAACGCCCTCCTCCTCGGTCTCGCCTTCTACGCCCTGGCGACCCTCTTGGTAGCCCTGGACCACGCCCGCCCCGACCCCCTCCGTCACCGCGGCAAAACCGGATTTCGTCTCCAGCCACCAGTGGGCTAAAGTAAACGACGTCACCGCGACAAGCAGTGACATCGGGGTGTAGCGCAGCTTGGCAGCGCGCTTCGTTCGGGACGAAGAGGTCGTGGGTTCAAATCCCGCCACCCCGACAGCTAAGTAGCAGATCAGAGGGCCCTTACCGAATCGGTAAGGGCCCTCTGATGTTGCTGCGTGTCTAACTGCGTGACTACGGATTCTTGAGTGCCTACGACCGCTGTTGGACGGCCCCGAAGATGCCGTCCATGACCACGGCACCAGTCTGGATCACGGGCCGGATCTGCTTCCGGTAGACCTCCTCTGTGACGGCCGTACCGGAGTGCCCGACGAGTCGGGAAATCTCTTCGAGCGGGACACCACGGTCCGAGAGCAGCGACACGAAGCTGTGCCGGAGCTCCCGAGGCGTCCACTCGTCGGCGTTGATCCCGTCGACGTCTTTGAGCGCCTGGCGGAAGGCGCGGCGGACGTTCGCAGCGTCGAGCGGCTTGCCCACGGCCGAGGAGAAGACGAGGCCGTGTTCCTCCCATTTCTCGTCAGCGGCGAGCCGATCCCAGCCCTGATCTTCGAATTGCTGCCAGAGGGCTTCGACGCAGCGCGCCGGCAGGGCGAGCGTGCGCCGGGACTTCCGGGTCTTGGTGTCTCCGGTGCGTCGGACCGAGCGCCAGACAGCAATGTGCGGAGGCTGCGGCGGGTCCATCTCGGGGCGGCCCTTGAGGAAAACGTGGTCCCAGGTGAGGGCCCGGAGTTCCTCGGTGCGAGCGCCGGTGAGCAGGGCGAGGACGATGTAGGCGTGCATCGAAGTCCCCTCAGCGCCCTTGAGCACGGCTTCAGCTTGCGCGAACGTCAGCGCCTTGGACGGACGTCCAGCCTGGCCCTGAGGGACCGAGCACAGTTCGACGACATTGCGCTTCACCTTGTCCCTCGCCATGGCCCGCTTGACCGCGCGGTTCAGGCACGAATGGAGGGACTGGAGAGTACGCGTGCTGAGCGTCTTCGCTTTGGTGGCCAGCCACCGGTCAACATCCTCTGCACTGAGGTCCCGGAGCTTGCGAGCGCCGAGTGATGGAATGACGTGCTTCTCGCTCAGGAGCGTGGTGGTGGCGAGGGTGTTCGGGTCGAGGCCGACCAGGCCGTAAGCAAGCCAGTCCATGACGGCGTCCTTGACGGTGTAGTTGGTCGGTGCGATGGCGAGGCCGTCTTCGTGGTCCCGCAACACCTCCTTGAGCTTGTTCTTCGCCTCCGTCTTGGTCTTGCCACTCCCCCGCTTCACAATCCGCTTGCCGCTCGGGTCGAAGCCGAGGTTCGCCGTGGCGATCCACCGTTGTCTCTTCTCGTCCCAGTGCAGGCCGCCGTCACCACGGCTACGACGCTTGGTCATCAGGCCGCGTCTCCCATCTGGTGGCGGATGAAGGCGCGTACGGCGTCGTCCGGGATGCGGCGGCAGCCGTCGACCTTGATGGAGACCAGGCGGCGGGTGCGGATGAGCTCGTAGACCTTGGTGCGGCCGACCTTGAGCCGGGTCATGACCTCCGGCACGGTGAGCAGTTCAGGGGCGGCGGTGGTCATGCTGCGGCTCCTTCCAGGGCGAGTTGGTCTTGCAGGGCTTCGCGGGCGGTCTCTCGGTTCAGTTGGATATCGCGGCGGATGCCAGCGGCGAGCCAGGATTCGCCCGGGGTGTGGCCGTGGCCGGCGTAGCTCCAGTGGGCGAGCGTGAGGGTGGTTGCCTCCGAGGTGTCGGAGTCGGGCAGGCCGAGGGCTTCGCGTTGTTGGGCCGCGCGGTAGTCGGCACGCGTCTGGCGCAGGGCGCCGAGCGTCGTGGAGTACCGGCGGGACTTCGTGGAGAAGTGGCCGCGGAAGCCGAGCATGTGCGCCCAGTCCCGGAGCTTGCGGTCCGGGTAGAGCGCGTGGAGGTAGAGACAGGCCGCGATGAGGCGGGCGGGGTGCTCCGGGACATCGAGCAAAACCAGGGCCTCTTTGTTACCGATGCGGCGGTCTACGGTGCCGGTGGTCTCGGCCGCCTTGGTGGCGTACTTGGCGACGTAGGAGGCGACGGCCTGTTCGGTGATCTCCTCGCCGTCGCCGAAGGCACCGATGGGCTGTACGTCAAGCTGTGTGCCCCAGCGCAGGGTTCGGGCGGGCTCGTCACCGGCCGGGAGTACGTCGACCGCGACGCGGTCAGCGGCGGCGCGGATGGCGTCGGTGAGGAGGTCGAGGGTCGCCCAGGCCGGGGGCGGGGAGTCCGGGCCGTCGGGTCCGTCGAAGCGGATCACTGCATGGAAGTGCACGGCCCCGCGCTTCTGGTACTCGGCGACCTTGCCGAAGGCGACGCGGGACTGTGCGTGCGCTTCCTTCTGCGTGAGGCCTGCCCGCTTGGCGATCTCGCGGCGCAGGTAGATCGTGAAGTACCGCCACAGCTCGGAGGCGTGGTTGTTCCACAGCACCGCGCCCGCGTAGTCGTAGGTGTCGGGGTCGAGGGGGATGCCGAGTTCGGGGGTGTCCTCGGCGTGGCGGACGCCGCAGCGGCAGGGCCGATTGCCCGGCCGGTTGTGGACCGGGCCGAAGGACGGAGCGGTCAGAGTTGCGAAGACGCGAGGGTGATCCCGGACGGTGTCCGGGGTGCCTTTGGCGGGGTCGCCGACCAGGCCCGCGCGGATCAGGTGGTACGTGTCCCCTGCGTAGGTCCAGGCACAGGAGGGGCACCGGGAGGCGCGGCGGTTGCCGCAGGCGACTCGGAGACGGCCGCCGGGCTCGCTGTCGGTGCTGTAGGTGTGCAGAACCCGCCCGGTGGCCCTGTCGCGGATGACGGTGGTGCCTTGCAGGTGGATCGGGTCGGAGCAGCCGCCCGTGCGGCGGATCTGGTCTTGCACGCGGTCGAAGCCGGGGGAACCGGCCAGCCTGAGCACGTCGGCGAGGGTGGCCGGGTCCAGGCCCGCCATGGCGGCGGAGTCGGTCACGCCTTGTGCTCCTTGAGGATCGAGCGGACGACGACCGCGCAGACCGCCACGGAGGCGGCGGTGATGGCGACCGCGAGGAGCATGGAGACCAGGACCGCGCCCACGACCAGGACCACGGCACCTCCACCGGCGACCAGGGCGAGCGTGCTGCCGGCGGTGAGCTGGACAGCCGGGCGGTTGGTGGACGGGGCGGACGGAGCCGGGGTGTGGGCAGGGACGTAGGGCACCGGGCTGTAGACGGGCGGAGCCGTCGGGACGGGGTTCGAAGCGGTGTCCTGCGGCGGGTACTTCGGGGTGAACACGTCGGTGATCCCTTCTGCTCGCGGTCAGTTGAGGAGCGTGGCGACGGCGGGGGCGAGGACGCTGTTCGCGACGAGGTAGCCGCCGAGGAGGAGCAGGGCGACCAGCCACCACGGCGGGCGGGCGAGCTGGATGCCGAGGACGGCGACGACGAGCACGGCGAACCAGAGCGGGACGTCCATGGCGGTGATCTCCTTCTCAGGCCTTGCAGCGGTGGGTGCGGGCGGCGAGTTCGGCGGCGGCGCGGCTGTCGTACTCGGCGGAGAAGTCGCAGCGGGGCGCGGTGCAGGCGGCCAGGTGGCGGTTGCGGCCACGGGCGAGGAACGAGGCGACCTGCACGGGACCGAAGCGGCGGACGTTGCGGAAGCGCGGAGTCACGTGGGCGTTCCCTTCTCAGAGGTGAGCGGCGACGGAGGCCGTCATGGACGGAGGCAGGCCGAGCCGGGCGCGAACGACGTCGGGATCGGCCGGCTGACCGGTGGTGGCGCGGTGTTCCTCGGCGAGGGCCTGCACGCGGTCGACGAGTGCGGGCGGCAGGGCGACGGCAGGAGTAGGCGCCAGGGCGGTGACAAGGTCGGGGGCGGTGTCCTGCGGCGAGGCGGGGAGTGCGTCACGGCGGGATTCGTCGACCGCGGGCGGAGGTGCGGGCGGTTCGTCGTCCGGGTGCGGGGACACCGGAGCCGCAGGCTTCTCAGGGGTTCGGGGCTCGTGCGCGAGGAGCGTTCCGCCGAAGAAGGCGACGGCCGGCCACCCGGCCACCACGACGCGGAGCGACGCGGGGACGTCGTCCAGGTCGAGGAGACCGGCCGTGGCGACGTTGGCACCGAGGGACGCGGCCAAGGCGACCAGGAACCACAACCGGGCTCCCCCGGCCGGTTGTCCGGCACGCTGCTGCAAACGCATCCGCCGCCAGGCGGCGACCAGCAGCAGGTCGACGCTGACCGGGTAGGCCCACGCTTTCCAGCCGCCCTGTCCCGCCGCCTCCGCGAGGTCGTGAAGGTGGGCGAAGGACAGGGCGCCCGCGATGACGGCTTGGACGATCACGGCGTCCACGCGGGCCAGGTGGGCACGCATCGACACGGTTCCTTCCGCGCGATCAGCCGGCGGACTTGAGCGAGTCGGCACGCTCACGAGCGAGGCGAGCCACCTCGGCGGCCTCGGCGTCGCCGGGCGTGTGGGTGGCGATGCGTTCCAACAGGTCCGCCTTACGGGCCATGAGCGCGGCGTACTCGGCGGAGGTGCGGTTCTGACAGAGCGCGGCCAGATCAGCGATGAGCGCGCTGACCTCTGCGATGGAGGGGCGAGACATGAGGCGTCCTTCCGGTTTCGGGCATGGAGGGGGTAGGGACATGGCGCGAGGCGGTCACGCCGACCGTGGGAAGGGGAGGTCGCTACTCGGTCACCGGGCGCGCAGTCGGCGCAGGGGTGACGGGAGACGTCGTTCCGGCAGGCTCAACGGCCGCGGCGAAGGCGGGTCGGAAGGCGTCGAGGTGGGGCAGCTCCGGCACGAGAGCGGAGGTGGCACGGCAGACGGCCGCCGCTTCGTCGAGGGTGACGTGCGGGGAGCGGGCGCGGGACCAGCCGCCGGAGGAGTCGCCGACGATGGTGACGCCGGGACGCTCGGCCGGGATGGCGGTGGCGGCGAGGGCCGCTTCCGGGGAGATGTCGGCGAGCGCCATGTTCGCCGACGACTCGTCGTTGACGCGGTGGCAGATACGGCCGGTGAGCTGGGCGCGGAGCATGGTGGCTCCCTTGCCGAGTTCGGAGCCGAAGCGCTGCCCGCACACCTCCAGGTAGATGCCGGCCGCGCGGCCGAGCTGGGCGATGCGGATCAGCTTGGTGACCATGGCGTCGCGACGCTTCTCGTCGTCCCGGCTTGCGGCGAGGAACAGTTCCGCCACCTCGTCGACGACGACCACGACCGGCACCGGCCGAACCTTCTCCGGCAGCCCCCACACGTCCGAGGTGAGGACGGTGTCCGGCCCGACGGCCGAGTTCAGCCCGATCAGGCGGAACCGTGCCTCCATCTCGTCCAGCAGGGCGTCGAGGAGTTCGTTCGCGCGGTCCGGTGTGTCGGCGAGCGCCGACAGTCGGGGTGCGAACGGGGCCAGTTCGACACCCCATTTGCAGTCGATTCCGACGAGCACGACCGGTTGCCGGGCGAGGCCGCACAGCAGGTTCCGCAGGTAGACGGACTTGCCTGACTGCGTTGCGCCGAGGATGAGTTCATGCGGCACGGCACGGAAGTCCCGTACGTGCCAGCGTCCGTCATCCCGCAGCGCCAGAGGCAGGGAGAGCAGGCCCCCGTCCTTCGGCCGTCGCAGAGGCCGCCGTACGTCCGCGAGCACATCCCAACCGATCAGCCGCAGTTCGAGCCATCCGGGCTTGGTCGGGCGGATGTGGACGGCGTGAGCGGCCCAGGCGTGCCGCAACCGGTCGGCTGAGGCGATGAAGTCCTCGGGAGCCTGTCCGGCCGCCATGCGCAGCCGCATGACGAGTCCGGACCCGGTCGGCAGCGGGAACGACCGCCGAGGCGGAACGGGGGCCGCTTCCCGTCCGACCAGGCGGGCGGTGGCCCGACGGACGGCGGAGGCCGGGACCGTCAGGCCGCAGGCGTCCATGGTGGCCCGGTAGGTGGTGATCACGCGCAGCGCGACCAGCGGATACCCGACGAGCCACCAGAACGCGACCGGCATACGCCGGCGCAGCACCAGCAGGGCGACGAGCGCCACCAAGCACAGCGTCAGGGTCCACACGGTGTCGGTCACGGCGGTCAGCCCTTCACCGGCGCGGGGGCGTTGGCCATGACCGCGTCCGCCCGGTAGGCGATGCCGTGGCGCATCCGGCCTCCGAACTCGCTCTCCCACGGCCGGGCGATGAGGCCGGACAGGAGCACCGGGGAACCCATCAGCAGGCCCTCGCCGATACCCGGCTCCGGAACGGTGACCTTGATCATGTCCGAACCGCCCTGCGCGATGAACACCAGCTCCAGGACCATCAGCCGCTGGTTCGTCGCCGGGTCCACGGCCACCTCACCGGTCTGACGGTCCTTCACCTTGACCTCCGGCAGCTTGGTGACGAGCAGGGTTGCGGCCGAGACGTCTACGGGGATGACACGCATTTCTTGAACCTCACTGGTTGGCAGCGCCCTACTGGGCCCGCTGGAACTGGATACCCCCCTAGACAGCAAGGGAGCGGCCCGCCCCAACTGTCTAGGGGGGTTGACGCCAACGGTAGACCGACGCCCCATCAACTGTCTAGGGGGGTATACGGGCGAGTCTCGGAAGGCGGGGCGGAGCTAAGGCAGCGCCCAGTGGAGGACAGTGGCGTCGTCATGCGTTTTGCCGCGCGGCCAGCGTCGTCCTTCGGAGTCGCCGGCCTCCGCTTCACGCACGCGGCGGATCAACTCGGCGGAGCCGGAAGAGCCGATGACCGCCAACACCTCTTGCCACGTGGTGAGTTCGAAGCGGTCGACGAGCCGGGTTGCGCCGTCGCTCAGCAGCGTCACCGAGGCAAGCGAGGCCAGCGGCGCAGTGCCGGTCAGTGCATGTTCAGCCGCTCGCGGATCGGGCCCGGCGATCCAGAAGCCGCCCGGCCGGTTACGGAGGTCCGTCAGGGCATCGCGGTACTCGGCCAGGGCCGCGGCATGTTCGGGTGAGCCCGTGGGCAACGCATCGACCGCTCCGCGCAGCCGTTTGCCGATCTCGTCCAGGCGCCGATCGGTGACGACGGTCGTCCCCTCATCCTTGTGCCCCAACAAGAGGGACGAGTCCCCGAGGACGAGGTACTCCAGGGCTTCCGCACGGGCGCGTGCGGCGATGACTGTGCTGGTCGGACTGGCCCGGTGGACGAGGTCGCAGCTGTTCTCATGCAAGGACCGGGTGGCGCGGATCGAGTCGGCCAGGCACTCAGGCAGGGGCCGGGCGGTATGCGTCGTGATGGCACTCAGCAGCAACCCGCCCAGCGTCGAGGAGAACCAGGCGACGCCGTGCGAGCACCCGGTTTCCCCGCCGGCCACGCCCGCGCCGTCCAGAAGCACGGCAGCGCCGGGTGCGGCGGCGGCGAAGTCCTCGTTCTCCCGGCCCGGTTCGGCGGGCTGTGAGTCGAGGGCGATCCTCACGCCGACGACTCCTCGTCGTGCCGGTAGAGAGGGGTGAGCAGCTCGACGGAGCGCGGTTCGCTGGTCTCGGGGTCGTACTCGACGCCGACCAGGGTGGAGAAGCGATGCTCGCCCACCTGCCCCCACAGCGCGTTCAGGTCGGAGGCGAGCAGATGCACGACGCCGAGCGAGCCTTGCGTGTGGATACCCGCGATCGCGAGCAACGAGCCCTTGCCGTCGGGCCGAGGCAGCCGGCCGACGTATCCGACGTCGTACGACCGGGCCGGATCGCTGTCCTGTCCCGACCGGTACACGGTGCCGGTTCGCCGGTCGACAAGGGTCCAGGGCCCGTCTTCCGCCTGTTCCCAGTGCAGTACGGGGTCCTGGGCGTACGTGTCCCACATCTGCTGAGACATGCGCGGACCGCAGACGACGACCAGGCAGTCACGGTTGAGGTCGATCTCACCGCTCACCGGCACGTGGTCAGAGGTGACGTCGAGACCGTACGACCGCGCGAGGTCTTCCAGCCCCTTGCCGGAGCTGACGTCGTCCACGGCCACGACCGTGCGCCCGCGCTCGTCGTCCCGCCGCAGAGGAGTCGCGATGGTGACCGCCCCGCGCCCGAAGAAGGCCCCTTCCGGCGCTGGCCCGGTGTGACGGATCTGATGGATCCGCCCGCGGCTCAGGCCGGCTTTCGTGGCGATCTGCGCGTACGACAGCCCTTGCGCGTGGAGGTCCTGAACCACACGGCGCCGGAGCCGGGCGAGTTCGGTCACCTCCTGCTGAGCGTCGGCCAAACGCGTCGTGACCTCCCGCAGGAGCAGGTACGGGTCCTCGATGGCCATAATGCGCTGCAACTCGTCCGACATGGCTTCACCTCCTAGCAGTACCCAGGAGTCTAGGGCCCTAGACAGAACGGGCGCGAGACGCCGTCCAGATCGGACGCCGATCACATAGAAGGCGGTCCGGCGTCGAGGCACTCCCCTAGGGGTCACCCTCTGCCGCCCGCGAGGCATGCACGGGCCACCATCACACGCCCACCCGTGCCAGTTCCGCCCAGACGCAGCGTCCGCCGGCGGGCCGATCCTTCACGCCCCAGTCTTTCGCGTAGGCCGAGACAAGCATCAGCCCACGGCCACTCTGCTCCAGCGGAGCGTTCACACTCCGCACCATGGGCTCGCTGTCGCTGCCCTGGTCGACGACCTGAATGCGTACGAAGTCGTCGGTGAAGCCGACGATCACCAGGAACCATCCCCGGTACCAGCCACTCCGCGAGTGCCGTACGGCGTTGGCCGCCAGCTCTCCTACGACCAGAACGGCGTCATCGACGAGGCCTGCGGCCTCACCCTCAAGCAGAGCGGCGACGAAGTGTCGGGCTTCGGCGACTTGCCAGGCTTGGCCGGGGAAGATGCGGGACCACGTATTGGGCATGCTGGAACACCTCTCCGCGTCTAGGGGGCTAGACAATGCAGTGAGCAGAGTATTCCGAAGCGCGACTTACAAGCCAGGCATCCTGAGGAATTATTCCTCTAACGAGTGGCGGGGTCGTCCAGGTCGCGGAAGTCCTTCATCACCCGGAGAAGCAGTTCCCGCACGTCAGACCCGAAGATCGCGGCTTCTTCGAAGCGGCGGAAGGTGTCCTCGTACGCGGCGACTTCTACGGGGTCGTCGAGCACATGCTCACCGCGGAAGGTCTCGACGACGACCGCCTCTGTGCCGCACAGGGTGAACCCGTGACGAGGCATGACGGGTACGGCTCGACGCCAGGGGACGACGCCGAGCCGGACCGTGCTCAGACTCTCGACGGCCAGCAGCCGGTCGAGCTGGGCGAGCATCAGCGCAGGGCTCCCCGGCCAGGTGCGCAACACACCCTCGGTCAGCACGAAGACGGACTCGCGCCCAGGCTCGTACAGGAGACTCTGCCGCTCCACAATGGCAGCGACCGCACGGCCGACGCCTTCGGGGGTGGAGTCCGGGGCGCTGTCGAAGACGTGCCGGGCGTACTCGGCGCTCTGGAGCATGGCCGGCAGGACCAAACACTGGAACGAGCGGATCAGCCGAGCGGACCGCACCGCCTCGTCGAGCGGTGACCCGGCGGGCACCTCAGCCCTCGGAGTTTCGACAACGCTCGGTGCAGCTTCGACGGCGACCAGGAGGTCACGGACTTCCTGAGCTGTCGGCTCATCGAGGTCGAGGGCACGAGACAGCCGGCCCAAGACGTCGGCGCTAGGAACCATCCGGCCAGTCTCGACCTTCGACACGGTCGGTTGGCCGACCCCGGCCCGCTGCGCCAGCACGGCACCAGACAGACCAGCCTCAGTACGAAGCCCACGAAGACGTGCCCCGAGCGCCTTCATCCGATCCCGTCGCTCACTCCCCATATCCAGGGTTCTACACCACGAGGCTGCGGAGCCCAGAAGCCTGCATGGCGATGACCACCCGATTCCGACGCCTCATCATGATCACCTGTTACAGGTTTCCCTACCTCATCAAGGCGGCTCGCTCCGCTCACCGCACGCGGCCCGGCCCCCGGCCGGGCCTGCGCTCCTGCCTCCGTCCCGCTCCAGCCCGGCCGGCGCCCGTGCCGCGCGCACAGCAATCAGCCACCTGAAGCCAGAGAACGGGTACGTCGTGGCTGGGACGGTCGGCTCCACGGCTTTACGGAGCCACTTTGGCGCGAGCCTCGAAGATCGTGGCCCCAACCTCGCGCTTTACCGGACAGGTCCACGGACTGCCCGACGCGCCGGAAGCTTAAGGGGCCATGATCACTCGCGCCAAAGCAGCGCCACCCCAAAGCCGCTCCGCCGACGTCTCATGGCTGCCCCAGAATTCTGGCCGCAATAACTAGGTCACTATCGCTAATGCTAGCCGGATAGATGCGGATAGGTGCACTCGTATAGTCACCCTGCGGGTCATAGTCCTGGAAAGAGAGGTCACTGACTTCCGATTCCAGGGATGGCCCATCACCGTTGAGATCCGGGACACGACTGTAAGTTTCTTCCTCGAAACTTCGAATACTTGCAACCAATGGCCCGATATCTACATCGAGCCACTGTGCCGCCATCATCAGACAGTTGACGTCATCGCGGAGGTCATCTTGACTAATCCGGATTACTTGATGTTCTAGATCGTCCAGATACTTCCATCCTACTTGCCCTAGAGTGAGGCGAAGGAAAGTTCTCTCGACTTGCTCCGGTTGCCGATAACGCTGGGCGTAGATCCGAGCAGAAGAGAAGTGACGGGGAGCAGACATCTTCCTGAAGTAATAATCGTGTAGATGGTCTACAAGCCACTCGCGAAATTCCCTCCAGTGCGGATGGTCAGACATTCCGCGAGTGAACCATAGGTGGGACACCATCCCTTCCCTGTCCGCGATGCGCCCAGAGGGAAAGACTCGGGTCAGCGATTCTGGGATCCATGCCTCTTGTTCCATTCGATGACTCTTGACGAAATCCCAGATAGCTTTCATCCTGCGGTCAGCAGACAGCGGCGGCATGACTTTCCATCGCTGCAATCCACTGCCATAGGCGGGATGGAATTCGTAAATGCCTGAAGAGAACAGTCGTAGCATAGCCTCGACGAATGCCCTGCGCGTAGCTTTTCCTCCTGGGCCCGAAATAACTGCGGGGGAAGCAAGCCGGTCGATGCTAATTTGGGCAACCTCATCCACTGACTCATCACCCAACCAGGACTCTTTCTCGCCTGCCGGGGTCATAAGGCCTATTAGTACTTCCACTTGCGAAAACGTAACGGCACTGGCCAGCAACCCTTCGATGGCTGCAGTGTCCGCAGAGAGTCGAAAGGCCACGTAATCGCCGATGGACGCGTTGGCAAACCCCACCAGCGGCAGACCATAGTAGTCGCTTATTTCAATGAAATCTCCATCTACCGCGCGCATGGCCTGGCGAACTTCATTTTTTGTGGCTGGCTCCCCAATTTCTTGCGTGTATCGCGCCGTAATCTCGACCGCGTCATCGAAAAGCAGCATACGAAACGTGCTCAGCACGTGCAGAACACACCTTTGGAGCTCAGTAAGCTGATCGTCGTAGATTCCCTTCCATAGATCCAAAGGCGACTCGAACGAATGAAGAAGCCCCAGCGCTAATTCTCTACTAGTTAGTTCCGATGCACCTTCTCCGCGTGCAGCACTCGCCACACGGTCGATGTAGAAGTGCGACAACCGTGGATTGAAATTATGATGCTTGATAACTTCAGCCCATTCCGCCTCTGCTAGAGGTTGCTGCAACACTGGGTTGACTCCGGAAAAAAAGATCTGTCGATATAGAACTTCCGCCCTCTCCAGTGCCGTCATGTCCGAGGAGTCCATGATAAGGCGAGATAGATCTATGGTCGCATCTTGAAGTCTATGATGGTGCATTTTCGCGCTCGCCAAGATATATTCGCGCGTAGTCAAGATCAGACGCAGATTATCCGAACGGCGGGCATTCTGGAGCAGCTTGACGATGCGTGCGTCTTCATTCTTTCCATGCAGGAAGGCGGTTCGTAGAGAGGATCCTAGAAAGTCGTCGTAGAAGACAACCTGCCGCCTCTCATCGTCTAGGACATCTTCCGCCTCATCGATATTGTTGACCGCGACGACAGGATCCCATCCAGCTGAAATGTACTCGCCGATCAGGATTTTCGCAGCCGAAGTCTTTCCCACTCCTGGCGGCCCCGACAGAATTACTGCGCCCTCTGATTCTAAGATGCTTCTTGCTCTGTCGACATCGCGAGTGTTTACGAGATAAGCACTGTCCCTGGCGAGTTCCTCTACGAGGTGCCTACTTCGTCTGAATTCTTTTGAGTGCAGGACGCGCTGCAGATTCAGCGTATTACTCACCCAAAGCTTGAAATGGCGTTGCTCCACTCGGGGGCGCCGAGCCAGCATGGATTCAAGGTCTTCCCGCCCTAGAATTTGAGAAACAGGGAATCCTTCACCGTACAGCTTAGAAATTTCATTCTTTCCATGAATGCTGAGATGCGCAGTGGTGACGGCAAAATAGCGAAAACTGCGGCGATGGACGCCACGTTTTGCCTCTTTTTGGAAAGCTACCCTTAGGCGGGCCAAGGATGCCGTCGGATAGTGTTTAACCTGCGCTACCGCAAAACTTCCCTCCGGCAGCATCAAAGGAGCGGCGCACGGTCCATTGACCCTTAGATCAACACCCCCGTCCGCCCCTGCTTGGAATCTCTCCACGTGAACGCCCCACTCTGCAGACAGTAGATCGCAAACGATCTCCTCCGCGTCGCGGTCCGAAAGTTTCCCCCACTGGTACATGCTGGAACGCCTCCCCGAACGCTGACACGAAGTCTGTCTCCTAGAGGTCGAAATTCGCAACCCAACGTAACTAAGTGTGATGCTCGGCTTGCTTGTTTGATGACAGCCCACTCACCGCGGTTAGGTCCGGCCTCGATGTAGCACAAGCCGCCATCATCGTCGGCGTGGCGGAAGTGGTACCACTGGGTGACCTTCATCGAGTGCTCGGAAGTACGCCACGGTCTCTGCTTTGATGCGCTACAGGTCAACCACGGGGCCACCGTGTGAGCGAGCCCATACGGTGGCCCCGTTGGACATCTACTAGTGACATCAACGGCGCCGGACGCCAACACTCCCAGGCGGTCTGACGCGGCCGGCGTGGCAGGGCGGCTCCCCGGCAGCGCCACGCAGTGATCGAACTCCTAAAGCGGTACTCAGCTCTCACCCTGCAGTGCGCTACTGATCTCCAGAAGGCGCCCCTCGGGCAGCGCGAAGGCGTTGCTGGGGTTCCGGTAGGAGTGCCCACCGTCGTTGATCCAGACGCCGTCTGCCGACCTCCACCGAGCGGGAGCCCATAGGCCTTGGTTCTCAAGGAGCATCCGTGCCACCTCGGCGGGCTCTTCGATCAGGGTGAGAGCGGCGAGCGCAGTCGTGAGAGCCGCGGCGGCATCGTCGGGAAGCAGCGCGTCGCCGAGTGTGGGGAAGAGTAGCAAGAGACGGGCGTCAGCATCACCAATGCCTTCTGTTGCCGCCTGCCGAGCAGCGGACAGCAGTTCCAGCCAGGCCATGCCAGGCCCCATGAAGTGACCGTCGACCACAGCGAGGGTTTCCGCTTCGGACCAAGCCGGCTGATGGATCAGATAGTCCACGCCCCATTCGTCCACGAAGTTGCGGTAGACGACGTAGATGGTGTGACCGGAGCGCAGCGGCACACTGAACACCGGCCACTCATGCTCGGCGGACAGTGTGCGATACAGCTCCATGGCCGCATCCCAGTCGGTGCCGAACACGGCTCGTTGTGCGTCCTCCCCACGCAGGCAGGAGCCGAGGTGCACAGGCCAGAACAACGGGTCGTCCAGGTAGGCGTCGCCCCGGACCAAGGGGCCGCCTTCGTAGCCGGGGATCTTGAGCACGTGCAGATGATGGCACGCGGGACAGTCACCGCGTTAGGAGCGAGGTTTAGCCCTCTCCCGTCTCAGTTTCCGTCTCATTCAGTATCGTTCGCGGACGTTCAGACGAGACCGGAACCCGTAGCCGCTAGCTCAACCGACTGCCCATGAACGCAGTTGAACGGCCCCGCCCAGGGCGCCCGCAGCCACCACCACCGTTGGAAAGCGTGTTGGTATCGGAGTTGGGTTACGGCCCCCGGCGGATGGCGAGGCGTGATCAGCTTGGGATGTGAAGACCATCATCGCCAGCGGCATAGCCGTCCTCGGGACGCTGCTTGGTTCGGGGATCACTCTGGCGTTCCAGCAGCGCACCACCGACAGAAGCCACCAGTTCACCCGCCGCGAGAAGCTTCGGCAGGAACGCCTCGACGCTTACTCCGCCTACGCCGGCGCGTTAGTCAACTACCGCCGCTGCCTGGTTCACCTCTGGTTCTGCGAGCACGAACAGCCACCACCGGAGGACCCTGACACGGTGCGGATCCGCGCCTATGACCTACGCTCCAGTGCCCAAGAGGCACTGTTCCGGGTGCAGATGCTCACCGGCGACGAGACGCTGAGCCGGGCCGCGGAGGACGTATTGGCAGACGTTACGGCGTTGCCCAAGACAGACAACAGAACCGAACTTGACGATGCCAGGGTGCGGACCCGTGACGACATCAGCCGAATGGTCCGAGCAGCCAAGGAACACCTCTGAGGCTCTTGCAGACACACCGGACTGCACCCCAAGCGCACCAGATCGAGCGGGGAACAGCGGGGAATCACGGTGAAACAGCCGAGCCCTCAGAGGCCGCGAACAGGCCGTACGAACAGGTCAGCGCCTGCAACGGGCCCCCGATGATCGCAGCTTCCCAAGCTGAGGGCTCCGGCGCCGTAGTCACGGGTCGGCCGTCGCGGCTTGCTCTGGTCGACGGCATTGGCAGCGTGGCTGAGACCGGCGGGGGTGCAGCGAGACACACGCGCGCCTGATCCGTCGACGCACCCGCCATCGTGGCTGACTGTCGTCGGCCGAGGTACAGACGGGCCACATCGAAGACGCATGCAGTCGAGCGCGGCCCTGCATCCCGCACAAGGCTGGGCCGTCCCTGGGCCGTCCGAGGCCGCTCGGTAGTGGCCAAGGACGACCAACGACAACCACCAGGCGCGCAAGCCCGCCGCCCCTGACCAGCAAAAACCCAGCTCACCAAGATTCCACGCAAGACCCAGGGCAAGAAGAAGTAAGTAGATGCCCTCACCCGTCTGTGGCGGTCACACCGAGCCTACGTGGCGAACAACGTTTGGCAGCTTCATCAGCGAAAGCGCAGAGCTGACCGATGAACTCTCGGTAACTGTCCGGGACATCGCGGTCCTTGCTGGGCGGCCCGTCGATCCACTGCTGCCAGAGCCCGTTCGGGGCAAGGAACTGCGCCGCGTGATCAGCACCGAGCTTGGCGTCGAGCAACAAGAGCGCACCGAGGGCGGCTTCCTGGTCATAGTGGAGGTCAGGTCGACGAAGGTAGCGGTCGAGGTAGGCGACCAAGGGTTCCACGTCGGCAGAGGTGCCGAAGGTGGCCAGCGCGACACAGTACGCCTGCCCTGCGTAGGGCCCTTCACTGGCGAGCAGGAGTTCGCCGAGACGCTCCCGGAAGTCGTTCCGGCCGGCCACGGCGATCAGCCAGGCCGCGGTCTTCCGCTCGCGCCATCCTCCGGCAAGCAGCGTCCCCAATTCACGAGCGCTGATCTCACCGGCAGCCTTGCCCAGCTTCTTCAGGAACTTGGCTCGGTCCCGCCCGCTCATACCCACAAGGGCACCGCCCACTTTCAGGTATCGCCGGTCGGGCGTGACGTAGCGCCGGATCAACCTGAGCAACTCGTCCTTATCGACAGTGGGCCGCATGGCAGCATCCTCGTATGGACGAAGCTGTGAGGCCAGCGAATCCGACCGGTCAGGAGCCTCAGCCCTGGTGTTCCTCCGTCTCAGTTTCCGTCTCATTCAGCGCCGTTCACGACCGTTCAGACGGGACCGAAGGCGGCAGCCGCCCAAACGACTGGCCGCCCATGAACGCAGGTGAACGGCCCCGTCCCAGGCCGCCAGGACCGCCACCACAGTTGGAAAGAGTGCGCGTAGCACTTCAAGCCATGTCACCTGTTTCAAGCCCAGCCGCTCGCGGGCCTGCCTAGGATGCCGAACGTGAAGGCTCTGGAGATCATGCGACGAATCAAAGGCTTCAGCACGCCGCTCGGCGGCGTTGACTGGGACCTGCCGCTTCCCCAGCGGGCCGTGGCCAAGAAGGTTGTTGTCTACCTGGAGGACCGCAGAGTCCTCACAATGCCTCGTGCCGTCATGCACGCTGTCGAGGAGCCGGACCACTGCGTCGCATCGGTGCTGCAGATCAGGGAGACATTGACCCAGATCTTGATGGACCCTGACACCGGAGACGACCTGGCAGAGAACCTCAAGGCCATGCGAGCCGCTTGCCGGCGGTTCCTGAACGCCGCGGGTCCCAATCACTCGGGACATGTTCACGGACACTTTGAGAGTGCCACGTTCGGTGCGGCGCTTGGTGAGCTACGCGCGGTTTTTGGGATTCAGCTAGGCGTCATCGCTGCCCGCTACAAGCTTGAGCTATCGGAGGAGCTGGCGGACATCCTTCCCGCCCCTGACACCGACGACGAGTAGGTGTCAGGCGACGTCCCCACGTGCACCACTGCCGCACCAGATGCGACGGGGAACGGCGGGGAACCACGGTGAAAGGGACTCGCCCTAGAGTCGTCACACCTCAGCCGTTCGCCCAGGTCAGTGCCCGAACCAGCCGCAAAATGCCCGCTTGCTTCCCAAGCTGAGAGCATGGGCTCGGCCCCACCTTGCGGCCACCCAACCAGCGCTCCGCAAGGGCTGCCGGCAGCCGATGGACAGGAGCCCAGGCCTCGCCAACCTGGCAGACTGCGACGCATGAAGCGGTCTGCTCGTCTGCCTTTGACCCCTCGTACCATGCCCCCGCTCCGCGGCGATGAGTCAATCGTCGGCGTTCCAGACGCGACCGTGGTCGACTTCTGGCGGTTCGCCATGCCGGACCTCCGTGTGAACAACACACGCGGCCTGTTCGCGGAGTTTCTGGTCCACCAGGCGGTCGGCTCCCGCAAGCCTCGTGTGGAATGGGCAAGTCACGATGTCGAGACCGACGACGGGCTGCGGATCGAAGTCAAGGCCGGCGCATATCTGCAAGCCTGGGATCAACGAGCACCGTCCCAGATCCGCTTCAGTGGGCTCCGCGCGCGCACATGGTCGCCCGATGGCGGTTACTCAGAGGCGAAGTCGTACAACGCCGACGTCTACGTTTTCGCCGTCCAGACCGCCCGTGAACACGCTGTCTACAACCCGCTCGACACAGCCCAGTGGGAGTTCTACGTACTCCCCCACGCAGTGGTCGCCACCCTGGACACGGAGAGCGCCAGCCTGGGCGCGGTTCGCGCAGCGGCCGGCCCACCAGTGCCCTTTGCCGCCCTCGGTGACCGTATCCGGTTGGCCGATCCCCGACTCGGCACGACCGCCGACTGACAAGCGAAGCCCGTGCCACAACCGTGCCGGATCCAAGGAGTCAGCCACGGTCAATACAGGTGCCTGGCGGACATACCTGCGCCCGGTAGCTCCCCGAACACAGGTGCAGCGCACCGGCCAGGCACCCCAGCCTCTTTCCTAAAGTGGTGCTCCTGAAAACACCAGCGCCTTCTGAAAGTGTGGTCGCTAGGCTCAGGCTCGTGAGCGCAGAAGCCCAAGTCATGGCGAATCACCGTGTCCACGTCGTACCTGTGGTCTTGGCTCTGGCCAATCCACCGTGGCAGCAGGACGTGTGGCTAGACCCTTCGGAGTTCGAGAACATCGACCACGTCTTCCACACGCTCTTCGATGACTTCTGTGACGCCGATGAGCCAGAGCGGTTTCTCGGCATCAGCTTGAGGACGGAGGAAGAGGTGACCCTCATGCAGGCCCTCGGCGTCGCACTCAACGCTGCCGCCGCGGAGGCACCCCACGACACCGACGCTGAGTACCTTCAGGCATCAGCCTGGCCCGAAGTCGTGGCCATCGCCGGACGCCTCGCTCAGGTCATGGTCTCGAACGACCTGCGCTTGCTGAGCCGTGGGCAGCATGCGTGAGTGTCTAACTGCGTGACAACGCCGACGGACAACGGCGGACGAGCGCGAACGTCTGCGGACCATCAGCACAGGTGAGAGGCGTCCCAACCCAAGGCACAGCCCCCACCCAAGTTGCTTCGGGACGAAGAGGTCGTGGGTTCAAATCCCGCCACCCCGACATAGGTCAGAGGGCTCGGTGTGTAAGTTGCATCGGGCCCTTTGTCGTGCGTGCGGCAGTGGAGAACAGCGACCGCTCTGGCTCTTGTTTGACCTTCCTTGCCGATCACGACAAGTACCGCCGCCTGCTCCGGCAGCGCGGGATCCGCCCCGTGATCGCGGGGCGAGGTTCCATGGCCCCCCGGCGCGATTGGGCGGTAGCAAGTCACGCAGGCCGGTGATCAGGCGGGGATCCATTCAGGCCACGGTGGCGGAACGTTGCTCGCGGGGCAGTGGTCAGAGTCGCCGGGGTAGCCGTCCAGTGTCCCTCGGGTCGCGAAGAAGCACCATGCGCACCACACCGTCACGACGGCCACCAGCAGCGTCGGCAGTGAGGCGCGGACCATCCTTGGCGCGTGGAGCACCAGGCGTCGGCCGATGACTCGCGCCGCGAGCCCGACGAGTGCTTCGGCTCCCACGACCAGAGGGAGCAGGAAGTTGAGTTCGAAGCGTCCGCCGGCGTCGTAACCCGCGTCGCAGTATGCGCGCGCCCAGACGGCCAGCGACCAGGCGGCGCAGCCCATGGCGGCTCCGAACGATGCGGAGCCCGCCCAGGGGAGACAGGTGGTGGATCTCGGCTCGGCTGTGTGCACGACATGACACGACATCGAACGCAGCATTCGCGGTTCCGAGCCGGGTGGGGAGTGAGTGTCCGGCAGCGTGACAACGCGGGCGGGCAACCTGCGGATCGCCTGGTCAGGTGAGGAGCACGCCGGGCCAAGGCACTGCCTCCACAAGCCTCTTGACCTCCGCGTCCCGTCCTGGTCGGCTGGGCCCATGGCCACGGACCCCAGTGAGTACGAGAAGGCGATGCCGATCGTGGCAGCCCACCTCGCGAAAATCGAGCGGGCTGTTGACCGGACCCGCGCCACACATGCGGGGCAGCCGTTCGCGGCGGTTCATCAGGCGCTCACTGAAGCGCTGCGCGAGGAGGACGCCCCACGTGTCGTGCCCCAAGTCGTCGAGGAGTTGGCGCAGCAGATCTCAGCTGCGGATACCGAGCCAAGGGGTCCGGGGCGGTGAGTCGGCTCGGGGGGCGCGTGCAGGATCGGGCGGGGTCAGGCGAGTTCGAGGTCGGTGGGCGGGTCGTGGGGGCGGGATCCGCTGCGCGGCGGGGGGTAATGCGCTTGCCATGTCGCTTCGGTTTTCTGCGACTTGTTCCGCCGGTAGATCCTGAAGGCCCGTCGATACGATCTCGTGTGTGGATTGGCTGGAGCGCGCCGCGGGTTTGCGGCAGTGGAGCCGGGATGGGGTGCGGGCGCCGCACAAGCCGTTGTTGTTGCTTTATGCGCTGGGGCGGTTTCAGGCGGATGCCGGGGGTGAGTTGCGGTACAGCGCGGTGGAAGCCGATCTGAAGCGGCTGTTGGCGGAGTACGGGCCGGCGCGGGCGACCACGCCCGCCTATCCCTTTCACCATCTCGTCAGCGACGAGGTGTGGGAGGTGCGGACCGATCGTGGCGGCGGCAGTCCCGGCACCGGGGTGCGAGAGCTGCGGGCCAGTGGGGCCACGGGGCGGCTGACCGCGGAGCTGCGGGCGGCGCTCGGGCGGGAACCCGCGCTGCTGGGCCGTATGGCGCGGGTGCTGCTGGATCTGCATTTCCCGCCTTCCCTGCACCAGGACCTGTGTGACGCCGTGGGCCTGGAGCTGGAGCAGGCCGAGACGGAAGCCCTGGTCGCGCCCGGGCGGCGGCCGCGGGACCGGCGTATGCGGGAGCTGGTGCTGACCGCGTACGAGTACCAGTGCGCCTTCTGCGGATACGACGGCATGATCGACGCCGTGCCCGTCGGGCTGGAGGCCGCGCATGTGCGCTGGTGGGCGTTCGACGGCCCGGACGACGTCGACAACGGGCTGTGTCTGTGCTCGCTGCATCACAAGCTCTTCGACAAGGGCGTCCTGGGTATAGGTGACGGCCTGCGCATTCTGGTCTCGCAGGGCTTCGTCGGTCGTAGCCCCGCCGCTCGTGAGCATGTCACCGCGCTCGCGGGCCGGCCGCTCATCGGTCCGCAGCCCGGCGTCCGGCCCGTCGCCGCCGCCCATCGCTCCTGGCACCTCAGCCAGGTCTTCCGGGGCTCGCCGCGCGCCGGCGCCGTCTGACGTCTCTGGAGTGCCCGTCTTTCGGGGTGGCGGGTAGATCCTATTATGGGGGGTATTGGTTGGTCTTCTGAGGTTTCTGGGGAATCGAGAAGCGTCTATGGGTCTCGGTGCCGGTCGTCCGGCTGCCACGCGCGGGGTCCTTGCCCGGGTGTCCACGGCGGTCGTGGTCGCCGGTGTCCTGGGGCTGGCGGGGGCTTGCGCCGGGGGCGGCGGGGGCGGGGAGGGGGGCCAGGGGCGGCTCGCTGTGGGGTTGTTGCTGCCGGGGGGCGGGGCCTCCCGGTTCGGGCAGTTCGACCGGCCCCTGATCGAGCAGCGGGTGGAGGAGCTGTGTCCGCGGTGTCCGGCCGTCGCCGTCGCCGCGACCCCCGATCCCGCGGTCCAGCGGCAGCAGCTGGAGTCGATGATCACCAGAGGGGTGGACGTGCTGATCATCGCCGCCATCGATCCGAAGCTGCTGCGGCCCTCGGTCGAGGCCGCGCACCGGGCCGGCATCCCCGTCGTCGCCTACGACCGGCTCGCGCAGGGGCCGGTCGCCGGGTACGTCACCTTCGACGGCGCGGAGGTCGGCAGGCTTCAGGCCGAGGCGTTGCTCCAGGCCATGGCGGCCAGGGGGAAGGGCGAGCAGATCGTGATGATGAACGGGGCCACCAGCGATCCCAACGCGGGGTGGTTCAAGGAGGGGTCGCTCGCCGTCCTCAAAGGCACCGCGGTGAAGATCGGAAAGTCGTATGACACCGTCGGCTGGCGGCCCGAGAACGCCTTCGTCAATATGCGGGGGGCCGTCGCGGCACTGGGCGGAGGCAGCATCGACGGTGTGCTGGCCGCCAACGACAGTCTCGCCGGCGCCGTGATCTCCGCCCTCAACGCCACCGAGGTCCGTCCGCTGCCGCCGGTCACCGGGCAGGACGCCGACCTCGCGGCCGTGCAGCGCATCGTGCGGGGCGAGCAGTACATGACCGTCTACAAGCCCTTCAAGCCCGCCGCCGACGCCGCCGTCGACATGGCCGTCGCCCTCGGGCAGGGCCGGCCGGTCGGTTCCATCGCCACCCGCACCGTCGACAGCGCCACCACCGAGGACATCCCCTCGGTCCTGCTCCCCTCGGTCGCGGTGACGGTCGGGAACATCAAGGACACCGTGGTGAAGGACGGTATGTACACGATCGACCAGGTCTGTCCTCCTAGACTTCGGTCCGCGTGCGACAAGGCCGGGCTCACAGGCTGAGCGCGGCTGAGCGCGGCTGAGCGTCCTGCGGCGACCGCCCTGCGGTGGTCGCCCCGCGGCGGGCCCGACCAGGGCCGATGAGCCCTGCCCGGCGGCAAAAGCCCTGTCCGGAGGCGGAAGGAGGTGGCCCTGTGCCAGGTCAGCCCCTGCTGGCGTTGCGTGGCGTCTCCAAGCGGTTCGCCGCCGTCCAGGCACTGGTCGACGTCGAGCTGGAGATCAGGGGCGGTGAGGTGGTCGCCCTGATGGGCGACAACGCCGCCGGCAAGTCGACCCTGGTCAAGGTGATCTCCGGGGCCGGTCCCGCCGACAAGGGCGTCATCGAGTGGCAGGGCAGCGCCATCCAGATCCGCCGGCCTCAGGACGCCCAGGTCCTGGGCATCGCGACCGTCTACCAGGACCTCGCGATGTGCGACAACCTCGACGTCGTCGGCAACCTCTTCCTCGGCCGGGAGATCCATCGGCTCGGCGTCCTCGACGAGGTGGAGATGGAGCGCCGTACGCGCGAGCTGCTGCACACGCTGTCCATCCGCATCCCCGACGTGCGCGCGCCGGTCGCCGCGCTGTCCGGCGGGCAGCGGCAGGTCGTCGCGATCAGCCGCTCGCTGCTCGGCGCGCCGCGGCTGCTCCTCCTCGACGAGCCCACCGCCTCGCTGGGCGTCGAGCAGACCGGTCAGCTTCTCGACCTCATCGAAGAGTTGCGCGACCGGGGCCTCGGCGTGCTCCTCATCAGCCACAACATGGGCGACATCAAGGCGGTCGCCGACCGGGTCGCCGTGCTGCGCCTCGGGCGCAACAACGGCGTCTTCGACGTGAACACCACCTCCCAGGAGCAGATCATCTCCTCCGTCACCGGCGCGGCGGACAACGCCGCGGCCCACCGCCCCACCCGCCCGGAGGAGGCATGGCCGTGAGGGGGAGCGGGCGGGGACGAGGACGCGGGCACCCGCTCGGGCGCGGGCGGGGGCGGGGATGGGGATGGGGGTGGGGGTGGATGTGGGGACGGAAGGACGACGCCTCGCCGTCCGCGAAGGGCGGCGGGGCCAGGGGTGGTGAGGCCGAGGGCGGCGGGACCGAGGACGCCGGGGCGATGGGCGGCGGGGCGATGGGCGGCGAGGCGATGGGCGGCGGGGCCGAGAGCGGCCGGACCGAGGACGCCGGGGCGATGGGCGGCGGGGCCGAGAGCGGCCGGACCGAGGACGCCGGGGCGATGGGCGGCGGGGCCGAGAGCGGCCGGACCGAGGACGCCGGGGCCAGCGATTGGGCTGGTAACGCCGGGACCAATGGTGCCGGGACCAAGGACGGCGGGGCCGAAGACGCCGGAGCCAAGGGCACCGGGACGGCGGGCGGCCGGGCCGAGAACGCCGGGACCAGCGGTGCCGAGACAACGCGCGGCCGCGCCGAGAACGCCGGGACCAAGGGCACCGGGACAACGCGCGGCCGGGCCGAGAACACCGGGACCAAGGACGGCGGGGCCAAGGGTGCCAGGACGACGGGCGGCCGCGCCAAGAACCCCAAGACCAAGGACACCGGGGCCAAGGGCGGCCGGGCCGAGAACGCTCGGGTCAAGGGGGCCGGGGCCAAGCGTGCCGGGGCCGAGGGCGGTCGGGGCGAGAGCAAGCGGGGCGAGGGTGTTGCGGGCTCTGTTGCCGGGCGGGTTCGGGTGGGCCTCGTGGGTTTTGCTCGGCGTAGGTTGCGGGAGCGGGATCTCGGGCCCGCGCCCGTTCTTCTCGCGCTCGCCGTGATCTGGGTGGTGTTCCAGAGTCTCAATCAGAACTTCCTCTCGCCCCGCAACCTGTCCGTCCTCAGCGTGGACATCGTCGGGACCGGCATGGTCGCCGTCGGGATCGTCTTCGTGCTGCTGATCGGCGAGATCGATCTGTCGGTGGGCTCGCTCGCCGGGCTCGCGGGCGCGGTGTTCGCGGCGCTGAACGTGAATCTCGGGATGCCGGAATGGCTCGCCGTGATCACCGCGGTGGCCTGCGGCACGGCCGCCGGGGCCGTGCACGGGTTCTCCTTCGCCAGGATCGGCGTGCCCGCGTTCGTCGTCACCCTCGCGGGGCTGCTCGCCTGGAACGGCGTGATGCTCTACCTGCTGGGGCCGGACACCTCCCTCAACTTCAGCGAGGACGGCCTGGTCGCCACGCTGACCAGCCGCTACTTCGACTCCGGCCTCGTCGTCTACGGCCTGGCGGCCCTCGTCACGGCCGTGTACCTGCTCGCCTCCTACCGTGAGCGCCGGCGGCGCATGGACGCCGGGATGCCGTGCCGGCCGGCGGGCGTGATCTGGGCGCGGACGGCTGCCCTCGCGGTGATCGTGTTCGCCGTCGTCCATGTGCTGGACCGGTTCGAGGGGCTGCCGCTGGCCCTGCTGATCTTCCTCGGGTTCATCGTCGTCTCGGACCTCTTCCTGCGCCGGACGACCTACGGCCGGCAGATCCTCGCCCTGGGCGGCGGCGTGGAGGCGGCCCGGCGGGCCAGCGTCGACGTGACGCGCGTGCGGATCGCGGTGTTCATGGTGTCGGGCACCCTCGCCGCCGTCGGCGGGCTGTTCGTCGCCTCGCGGCTCACCTCGGCGAGCCAGGTGCCGGGCTCCGGGATGCTGCTGATCAACGCGATCGCCGCCGCCGTCATCGGCGGCACCAGCCTGTTCGGCGGACGCGGCTCGACCTGGTCCGCGCTGCTGGGCGTGCTCATCATTCAGTCGATCGCCTCGGGCATGGCACTGCTGGGGGTCGCTTCGCCGGTGCAGTTCATGATCACGGGCGGGGTGCTGTACACGGCGGTCGTCGTCGACTCGTTGACGCGGCGGGCGGCGAATCCGCTGGGGCGGACCTGAGTCACGGCCGCGTGAGCGACCCTGAGCCACGGCCGCGTGAGCGACCCTGAGTCACGGCCGCGTGACAGCACCACGTCAGCCGGCACCACGTCAGCCGGTGTGTCCGGGCGCGGACGACGCGTCGTGGCCGATCCGGCGGAGGACCTCCTCGCCCTGGGGCACGCCGATGTCGCTGAGGAGGTGCGCCAGGTTCGCGCCGACGTAGCCGCGGTCCTCGCGCGTGAGCCCTTGCAGGGTCGCCGCGAGGGCGCGCTCCCAGCCGTCGCGGTCGGTGAGGAGGTCGCGGTGCGCCACCGTCCAGTCGAGCACCTCCCTTGCCTGGTCGGGGTGTTGGAGCAGCCAGAAGGCGGCGAGGTCGGCCGGGCCGCCCGCGACCACCTCGCGGTAGAAGCGGTAGGCCTCGCGGTGGGCCTCGCCGAAGACCGGCGGGAGGCTGGGGCCGGCGTCGGCCGCCGCCGCGGCGAGGAGGCCGGCGGGCGGGTCCAGGAACCAGTACGCGAGGCCGGCCCCGTCGATCGCCTGCTCCTGGCCCGGCGGCAGCACCTGGGCCGTGCCGTACCGGGGCGGGGGCTGCCGCAGCGGGTCGAGGGCTCCGGGGACGCTCGCCCGGTCCCCGATGTGCCGGGCGATGAGCTGCTCGGCCGCGTGCGCGGTGAGGCCGGCGCGTGCCGCGACGACGGGGTTCGTGATCCTGAAGGCGACGCCGTAGCGGTGCGGCGGGCCGCCGCCTGCGGACGAGGGGGCCGGTCTGCGCGCCGGGACCTCGATCCAGCAGCTCCGCTCCGCGAGCGACACCGACAAGACCGCGGTGAAGAGTCCGCGCCGTACGTCGCGCAGGGCGGGGCGCGGGTATCCCCAGACGTCGCCTCCGCGCGGCGGCTCCAGCCGGTCCTCGCCGTTCGCCGCCTGGAAGACCAGGGCCAGGTCGTGCCGGGAGCCGAGGCGCGAGCGCAGGAGTCTCCAGGTCGGGGAGGACTCCACCCTCGTGATCAGCGGTGCGGGGGTGAGCCCGGCGGCGACCGCAGGTGTGGTCGGAGGGGCGGTCGCCGACGGGGGCATCGGCGCGTTCAGCGGGGAATCCAGGGGCGAGTTCAGGGGCGCGTTCATGAGGCTGTCCTCTCGGGGCGGGCCGCCGGGCGTTCGCGGTGGCGGCGCAGCAGGAAGCGGGTGACGCCTCGTCCTCGACGGCTCTCTTCGGCGAGGGCGCCCAGGAAGGCGGCGAGGTCGGTCCGGCGCCGCTGGTGGGGGTCGCGCTCGATCGTGAGCAGCCCCTCGGCCACGGCCTCGTGCGTGGCCGGCGTTTCGAGGGCCGGCCCGACCAGGGCGAGCGCGCGTCGCGGGTGGGCGGCGACGACGTCGGCGAGACTCACCTTGCGGGGGCCGGATCGGCCGGGGAGCGGGAACGTCGAGACGGCCATCGCGACGACGACGTCCGCGGCGAAGGCGTGCCGCAGTGTCCCGGGTTCCGCCGCGAGCCACCGCGTCACCCGGTCCAGGACGGGGCCGTGGTTGGGGTCCTCGGTGAGGAGCACGCTCAGCGCGAAGGAGGCGGCGGACCGCAGCGCCCGATCCGCTTCCTCCTCGGGCCCGTCGAGCACGGCGTCGACGAGGCCGAGGGCGGACGCCGGGCGGGCGAGACCGTAGGTGGCCGCGCAGGTCTCGGCGACGGTGCCGCGTACGGCGAGCTGGCGGGAGCGGCTCCACTGGCGCAGCTGTTCCTGTGCCGCGCCGGCGAGCGCCGGACGCTGGGCCGCCTCGCCGACCGCGAACGCCACCAGGCGTCGCTGCCAGCGTCTGTTCGAGGCGGCGAACGGGGTCAGCGCGCGCAGTGCGCCGGGGCCGGTGGCGTGCGCGAGGACGGCGCCGATCGCCTGGCCCGCCGCGAGGTCCGTGCCGGGCTGGTGGGGCAGGGCGTCGAGGGCCTGCCAGAGCAGGTCCGCCATGCCCTCGTGGTCCAGCCACAGCCGCCGCAGCAGCGGTTCGGGGCGGTGGCGGCCGGCGAAGACGACCGGCCGGACCGTGTAGCGCTGCCGGCCGCCCGCCGCCGAGGCCGGTTCCGGCGGCAGGAGCTCCGCGCCCACCGCGCGCAGCCGGTCCTCGAAGGACGGCCCGAGGACGTCGGCCCGCTCCGGGACACGGGACGGGCCCCGCTCCGCGAGCCGGGCCGTGCCCTCGGCCCCGCCGCGGTCCTCCACCAGCGGACGGAGCCGGGCCGCGAACCGTTCGATCACCGTCCGGTCCTGGCGGTGCAGGAGGGCGACCGCGGCGAGCAGGGCGACGGCGTCGGCGCTGTGCCGTGCCTTGTCCAGGGCGGCGTTCGCCGCCGCGTCGCCGCCGAGCCGCAGGTCGTCCAGGACGGCGGCCACCGGGGTCCCGGCCACGACCGCCGCGCCGAGGCCAGCGGCCAGTTCGACGGCGTCGCCGGGGAGGGGGTGGGCGCGCAGATACTCGGAGAGCTCGCCGGACGTCAGCTGCCGGGAGGCCGTCGCCAGCTGGGCGCCGGTCAGCTCACCGGCGTCGGCCATCGCCCGCAGGCGTCGGGCCACCACGGCCTTCGGCGACGGCGGCGTGTGCGGCACCCGCCAGGCGTGGACCCCCGCCGGCAGCCGTACCTCCCTGCCCGCGGTGACGACGAGATGCGCCCCCGCCCGGCGCAGCAGTTCGGCCAGCCCGCGCAGCATCACGTCCCCGAACGCGTCGGCCGCTTCCCGGGGCAGCCCCTGGAGCAGATAGCCGCGCGCCTCCTTCGGCCGCCAGCGGGTCAGGTCCTCCATGGGGTCCAGGCCCGTGATGCCGCCGGCCCCGTACCGCTCGGCCAGCAGGGCGAACGCCTCCGTGGCCGCTCCCGTGCCGTCCTCGGCGCTCAGCACGAGGAGCCGGTTGTCCAGCGCCTTGCGGCACTGCGCGTGGGAGGGCGGCTCGACGAAGCCGCGCAGCCTGCGCTCCACCTCGTCCGCCGGGTACGGGCCTTCCCGCAGCCGGGGTTTCAGCACCTGTTCCGTGACGGCGTCGTCGAGGAGGCCGGGGCCCGCGCCCATGAAGTACGCGTCGCCGTGCACCTCGCCGAGGAACGCCGTGCCCTGGCCGACCCGCTGCTGGTTGTCGCGGATCGCCGTGATCGGTTCCACGGCAGGCACGGGCTCCACCGCAGGCGTGGGCTCCACCGCAAGCGCGTCGGCGTCGCCCGTCCCGGCGGCGGGGACCGGTCGCACGCCCCCGCCGCGGGACTCGTCCCCATCCCCGTCCCCGGCGGCGGAGAAAGCACCGCGAGCCCCGCTCATCCCTGCTCCCCCGGCCCGCCCACGCGCTTGTCGCCGGACACGTTGTCGCCGCCGCCCCAGTGCTGGTTGGCGCCGTGGTACGAGGTGGAGCGGCCGGTGTAGGTGAAGTCCCCGCCGACGTCCCCCATCAGGGCGGCGCCCTCCCCCACGTGCTGGGTGTTCCCCGAGTACCGCGGCTGCGGCGGGCCCTGGGGCGCGGCGGCCTGCCCCGGGCCGCCGGGGGCCTCGTGCGGCGGGGCGTCCTGTGCGGGCTCGTGGTCCGCCGGGACGCCGGCCCGGACCAGGTTGCCGGACGGCGACGGGACGTACAGCCAGGCTCGCTGGGCGAAGTTCTTGCCCTCGACGGTGGCGGGCACCTCGACGCAGCGGTCGGGGTGCAGGCCCGTGTAGCCGCCGAGGACGACGTCCTCGTGGACGCGGTCGGAGAGGATCACGGCGAGATGGGTGACCTGCTCGCTCGCGGCGGCGAGGATCGCCTTGACGGGGCGGGAGTCCAGCAGGCGGTGGGTGTCGTTGCGGGGCGTGCCGTTGCCGTCGCCGGGTTCCCCCGAGTCGGGCAGCGGACCGACGTGGACGCTGGCCCGCAGCCGGATCCGCGGCCCCACGCACTGCTGGTTGTACGCGCCCAGGACGCCGTCGAGCACATGGAGGAACGGCCACAGCACGAACGACAGGAACGCCGGGTCGAACCCGAACACCACCCCGTCCCCCGTGTTCGCCGGGAACCTCTTGGCGTCGCGCAGGTCGCCCAAGTCGGCCTTCTCCAGGGCCTGGTCGACCAGTTCGGGGATCAACCGGCTGACGGGGCCGTGCTGTACGGCGGGCAGCCCGGTGAAGTCCTTTGCGTCCACGGCGAACAGGGCGCGGTAGGGCGGCAGCGGCCGGCTCGCGGCGTACGGCGCGGGCAGGGAAGCGGACATGCGGGTGCTCCTCGGGAGTCGTGGGAGTCGATCTCCGGGCCGTCGGCCCGGCTGTCCCGAGACTCCCGTCACGCCGCCCGCGCGACTGCACAGCGCGGGGCGTAACTCAGGTGGCGCGCCTCACACCGTTCTCGGCTCCACGCCGGCCCAACGGCGCAGTATGACAACGTCGTTGACGACGATCACCTTGCGGGCGGTCTCCACCGCGCCGGCCTCCCGCAGCCGTTGCAAGCCGGTGATGACGGCGTTGCGCGACACCCCGACGGCCTGGGCGAGCTCTTCCTGCGCCAGCCCGCTCAGCCGGACGGCGCCCGACTCGGCCGCCTGGCCGCTCAGTTCGGCCAGTCGCAGCAGGGCGCGCGCCAGCCGTACGGTCAGCGGCAGGGTGAGCAGTTCGCTGCGGTGGGCGTCGGATTCGCGCAGCCGGGCCAGCGTCTGGCGCATGAGGTCCATGACGAGCCCGCGTTCCTCCACGTACCGCTGGAAGCGCCGCGCCTCCAGGACGACGGCCGTGCACGGGGTGATCGCCACGACGTCGGCCGTCCGCGTGGTGCCGTGGAAGACGGAGGCCTCGCCGAGCAGGTCACCGGGTCCGCGGAAGGCGAGCCAGGTCACTCCGCCGCCGGCGTCGCGGGAGAGCACCTTGGTGATCCCGTCGGTGAGGGCCAGCAGGTAGGCGCCGGGCGAGCCCTGGCGGAGCATGACGTCGCGTTCGCGGTAGCGGCGGGAGGGACCCTGGGTCCGCAGCTCGCGCCACACTTCCTCGGACAGCATGCGGCCCCCCGGCAGGCGTGTCGACACCGTAGCGGCCTGTAGCGGCCTGAGGAGTAGTACGCCGTCCACCGTCGCCGTAGTCCTCGGGCCCGTCAGATTGGCCGAGAAGCCGCTGCCCGCCGGTGTCGTCGTCGCAAACCGTGTCAGTCGCAAACCGCGTCAGTCGCAAACCGTGTCAGTTGTTCCACGACTCGTCGTAGGGGTCCCGGGGTTCCTTCGTCGGGGTCGCCGTCGTGACCTCGAACCACGGGATCGGGCCGGCGTTGACCGGGTCGCGGGTCAGGCGTGGGGTGTAGACGCCGGAGACGCGGAGCCAGGTGTCCGCCGGGAGGACCGGCGGGATGCGGCCGGTCAGGCCGATCTTGACCGGCTGGGCGTCCGCGGCGCAGCAGTTGAGGGCCATGCGGACGAGGTACGGGGTGCCGTCGGCGTCCAGGGCGAGGAAGCCGGTGATCTCGACGCGGCGGCCGGTGAGGGTGCGGCCGTGGTCGTAGGCGGCGCGGCTCGCGTAGTCGACCACGCTGAGGCGCAGGGGGTCGGCGGCCGGGAGGGCGGCGTAGGCGGGGGGTTCCTGGAGGGCCGTGCCGGTGCGGGTGGCGCTGTAGGAGCCGAGGGCGGGCGGGGCCACCAGGATCAGGGCGAGGAGGGGGAGGAGCAGCAGCCAGGAGACCCGGGGTTCGCGGTGGGCGGCCTGTCCCTCCGGGGCCTGGTGGGGGGTGTGCCTGTCGTGCGTCCGGCCGCGTTCGTACCAGGCCGTGGCCAGCGCCGTCGCCATCAGGACCGCGCCCGAGGCCAGGAGGAGGGGTTGCAGGCCCGCCTTGACGTAGCGGAGGTAGAGGTCGGTCACGCCCGCGTGCAGGAGGGTCGCGCCGAGGAGGAAGAGGACGGCCGCCTGGGCGAGGCGGTTCACAGGAGCACCGCCCCGGTCAGGGCCGCCCCCGCCACCGCGAGGACGAACGTCGTCGGGGCGAAGCGCAGCGCGAAGCCGCGGCCGAAGGTGCCCGCCTGCATCGCGAACAGCTTCAGGTCGATCATCGGGCCGACGACCAGGAAGGCCAGCCGGGCCGTCAGGGAGAACTGGGTCAGGGACGCCGCGACGAACGCGTCCGCCTCCGAGCAGATGGACAGGACGACGGCGAGCACGGCCAGCGCGAGGATCGCGACGACGGGGTTGTCGGCGGCCGTGCGCAGCCAGCTCTCCGGGGTGACCGCCTTCAGCGTCGCCGCCGCCATCGCGCCCACGACGAGGAAGCCGCCCGCGTGCATCACGTCGTGCCGCACCGAGTCCCAGAACGCCGCGCCCTTGGTGCGGCCCTCGTGCGGCGGGTGCGCGGGCGGACGGAGCCAGTCCGTGCGGCCGAGCCGGTGCCAGAGCCAGCCCATCGCGCACGCCACGAGGAGGCTCGCCACGAAACGGGCCAGGACCATCTCGGGGTCGTTCGGGAACGCCACGGCCGTCGCCGTCAGCACGATCGGGTTGATCGCCGGCGCGGAGAGCAGGAAGGCGAGGGCCGCGGCGGGGGTGACGCCCCGGCGGACCAGGGCGCCGGCGACCGGCACGGACGCGCACTCGCAGCCCGGCAGGACCGCGCCCGCGGCTCCGGCCACCGGGACCGCGAGGACGGGACTGCGGGGCAGGGCGCGGGCGAAGAAGGACGGGGGCACGTAGACCGCGATGGCCGCCGACAGCAGGACACCCAGGACGAGGAACGGCAGTGCCTGGATCACCACCGCCACGAAGACCGTCGTCCAGCTCTGCATCACGGGGGCGGAGAGCGCGCGGCGCAGCGGGCTCTGGAGCAGCACCATCAGGATCAGCAGGAGGGTGAGGGCCAGGGGGGAGGTGAGGCGCGGGCGGGCTTCCTGGGGGGACTCCCCCGCCTCGCCCGCGTCGCCCTCGTGAGGAGCCTTCGCCTCGTCAGAGGGCGTCGCCTCGTGAGGGGCCTTCGCTCTGGTGATGGCCACGGGTGGGGCACCTCCCGGTCGCGTCGTGCTGTCGCCCTTCCCTGCTCCTGCCTCCGCTCCCATACGGCCGTGCGGCTCCACGCGTTCAGCGCCCTTCTGGAACCACCCGCCCCGGTGAGGCAGTCTTTCCCCTCGTGGGGAGCGTTCCGAATCAGAGTGCGCCGCCGGGCGGCGCCGGCGCGCACATGGTGGTGTGCGGCGACGACGGACTCGCGCACCGGCTGGCCGCCGAGTTGCGGGGAGTGTACGAGGAGCAGGTCACCCTCGTCGTACCGCCCTCCGAGCGTACGGTACGGCCGCCGGTCGTCGGCCGGGCCCGTGCGGTGTCCGCGGCGCTGCTCGACCGGGTGGTGAGCGCGGCCGTGAACCGGGCGTCGGGCAACGGCGGCGCCGCTGCGGGCGGCGGGAGCGGTGAACACGGCGGTGTGCGGCAGGTGTTGGAGGCCGAGGAGCCGACCGAGGCGGTGCTCGCCGAGGCCGGGGTGGAGCGGGCCGCCGCGCTGGCGCTCGTGTACGACGACGACGAGACGAACATCCGCGCCGCCCTCACCGCCCGCCGGCTGAACCCTCGGCTGCGGCTCGTCCTGCGGCTGTACAACCGCCGGCTGGGGCAGCACATCGAGGAACTCCTCGACCAGGCGGCCGCGTTGGCGGGCGGTGACGGCGCGGCCGGGAACGCCGCCGGCGGCGGGGGCGGGAGCGGGAGCGGCTTCGGGGACGTGTCGACCACCGTGCTGTCCGACGCCGACACCGCCGCGCCCGCGCTGGCCGCGACCGCCCTCGCCGGCACCACCAAGGTCGTCCAGACGGACGGGCTGATGCTGCGGGCCGTCGAGCGGCCCCCGCCGCGGCCCGGACAGGCCGTCGCTCCCGGCCCGGCCACGCTCGCGCTGCTGTCCTCGACGGGCAACGACCCCTCCTTCGCGGACGGTTCGGAGGCCAGCGGGGAGCAGGGACCGCTGCTGCTGCCGGACGCGGCGACGGTCGCCGCCGCGCGGGGGCGGGGCAGCGTGGTGCTGGAGCAGGTGTCGTACGCGGCCGGCGACGGGCTGCCCGCCGGGCGGGGGATGGGGGTGGTCGCGCCGTTCGCCTCCCTGTTCTCCCGGCGGTTGCGGTGGTCGCTGGCCGGGCTGGTGGCGTGTGTGTTCGCGCTCGCGGTGGCGTTGTGGGTGGTGACCGGGATCCATCCGCTGGGGGCCCTCTACCTGACGCTGCTGGACCTGTTCTCGATCAACGAGCCGGCGGTCGGGGCGTCCACCGAACGGCAGGTCCTGCAACTCCTGTCGGGGCTGATGGGGTTGCTGCTGCTGCCGGTGCTGCTGGCCGCGGTGCTGGAGGCGTTGGGGACGTTCCGCGGGGCGGGGGCGCTGCGGCGGCCGCCCCGCGGGCTGGGCGGGCATGTCGTGCTGCTCGGGCTGGGGAAGATCGGCACGCGGGTGCTGACGCGGCTGCGGGAGCTGGGCATACCCGTGGTGTGCGTCGAGGCGACGCCCGAGGCGCGCGGGGTCGCGGAGGCGCGGCGGTTGCGGGTGCCGGTGGTGCTGGGGGACGTCACGCAGGAGGGGGTGCTGGAGGCGGCGAAGATCGGCCGGGCGCACGCGCTGCTCGCGGTGACGAGTTCGGACACGACGAATCTGGAGGCCGCGTTGTACGCGCGGTCGCTGCGGCCCGATCTGCGGGTGGTGCTGCGGCTGTACGACGACGACTTCGCGACGGCCGTGTACCGCACGCTGCGGGCCGCGCATCCGCAGGCGCTGACCCGGAGCCGGAGTGTGTCGCATCTGTCCGCCCCGTCGTTCGCCGGGGCGATGATGGGGCGGCAGATCCTGGGGGCGATTCCGGTGGAGCGGCGGGTGTTGCTGTTCGCGGCGCTGGAGGTCGGGGGGTACGGGCAGTTGGCGGGGAGGACGGTGGGGGAGGCGTTTCGGGCGGGGTACTGGCGGGTGCTGGCGTTGGACGCGGGGGAGGAAGGGCGGGGGCTGGTGTGGGATCTGCCGGAGGGTTATGTGCTGCGGGGTGAGGATCGGGTGGTGCTGGCGGCCACGCGGAGGGGGCTGGCGGAACTGCTGGGGCGACGGGGCAGGGGTACGGGCGTGTAGGTGCACCGGGGTGGGTGCGGGCCGGGGGTGGGTCGCGGAGCCCGGCGCTGCCGGGGTGCCGCTGCGCCCACCCTCCCCCACTCTCGGCTTCGCTCGAGCGGGGGGACCCCCATCGCCCCAGCGGCACGACTGCCCGCAGCTAAGGCTTCAGGTACCTCTCCGCGAATTCCAGTTCCAGGCGTACCTGTTTGATGCGTTCGTCCACCACCAGGGAGCCGTGGCCCGCGTCGTAGCGGTAGACCTCGTGGGGGGCGCCGCGGGACTCCAGGCGTTTGACGTAGTTGTCGATCTGGCGGATCGGGCAGCGGGGGTCGTTGACGCCGGCCGAGATGTAGACGGGCGCCTTGACCCGGTCGACGTAGGTCAGCGGCGAGGACGCCTCGAAGCGCTCCGGGACCTCCTCCGGGGTGCCGCCCAGGAGCGTGCGGTCCATGGCCTTCAGTGCCTCCATCTCGTCGTGGTAGGCCGTCACGTAGTCGGCGACGGGGACCACCGCGATGCCGACCGCCCACGCCTCGGGCTCGACGCCGAGACCGAGCAGGGTGAGATAGCCGCCCCAGGAGCCGCCGGTGAGGACCAGACGGGCCGGGTCGGCGAGGCCCGAGGAGACCGCCCACTCGCGGACCGCCGCGATGTCCTCCAGCTCGATCAGACCGACCCGGTGCTTCAGCGCGTCGGTCCAGGCACGGCCGTAACCGGTCGAGCCGCGGTAGTTGACGCGGATCACCGCGAAGCCGTGGTCCACCCAGGCCGCCGGGGCCGCCGCGAAGGAGTCGCTGTCGTGCCAGGTGGGGCCGCCGTGGATGTCGAACACGGTCGGCAGCGGGCCGCTCGCGCCCGCCGGCTTCTGGACCAGGGCGTGGATACGGCCGCCGGGGCCCTCCACCCACACGTCCTCCACCGGCACCGATCCCGGGGACTTCGGGCCGGGCGGGTCGAGGACCACCCCGCCGCCGGTGGAGCGGACCGCCGGCGGCTGGGCGGAGGAGGACCAGAGGTACTCCACGCTGCCGTCGGGCCGGGCCGTCGCCCCGGACACCGTGCCCGGCGGGGTCGGCACCCGCACCAGCTCACGGCTCGCCAGGTCGTAGCGGAACAGTTCACTGCGGGCCTCGAAGCTGTGGGCGACGAGCAGTCCCGAGCCGTCGGGATACCACTCGGCGCTGACGTCGCCCGGCAGGTCCAGGACGAGGTCGGTCTCCTCGCCCGTCGCCACGTCCCACACCATCGGCTCCCAGCGGCCCCTGCGCTGGTGGCCGATCAGCAGCCGGGTGTCGCCGTCGACGGGGGCGAAGCCCAGCACCTCCAGGCCCAGTTCCTCGGTGCCGCCCCTCGTGTCGTCCAGCTCGGCGACCTTCGTGCCGTCCGGGCGCAGGACGCGCAGCGCGGAGTGCATCGCGTCGCCGTGCTCGGTGTGCTCGATCGCGATCAGGGAGCCGTCGTGGGAGAGGTCGCCCACGCCCGCCGACTCGCGGTGGCGGTACAGCTCGAAGGGCGGCTCGCCCACGCGCGCGACGTGGATCGTCGTGCCGTCCTCGTCCGTGGAGCGGCCCACCACCGCCGTCCGGCCGTCCCTGCCCAGGGCCAGGCCCGCCGGGTAGGAGGGGTCAAGGCCCGGGGCGGCCAACGCGTCCTCGCCGCCCTCGAAGGGCTGGCGGCGCCAGACGCCGAACTCGTCGCCGTCCTTGTCGTCGAACCACCAGATCCAGGCGCCGTCCGGGGAGAGCACGCCGTCCGTCGTGCCGTTCGCCCGGTTCGTCACCTGGCGGCGCTCGCCCGTCGACCGGTCCCACGCGTACAGCTCGTACGTCCCCGTCGCGTTGGACACGAACAGGGAGCGGTCCGGCGCGTCCTCGGCCCAGTCGGGCAGCGACACCCGGGGCGCCCTGAAGCGCCTCTCCCAGTCCGGCATCTCCTCGTGCCGCTGCGGCGCGGCGGACCCGTTGCTCTCAGTCATGGCCCCATAGTGCCTGTCCACGACGACAAAGGGGCGACAAGGTCCCCAGCCTGTGGATAACTCGGCGCGGAAGGCGGGCGCGGAGGGGCGGGCGGAGGGCGGGCGGAGGGCGCGCACAGGGGCCCCGACGGCCGCCCGTCCGTCCCCGCCCCGTACCGTTGAGGGCGTGTACCGGTTTCTGCTGACGCCCCGCTGGTGGGGGATCAACGTCTTCGTGCTGTTGGCGATCCCCTTCTGCGTCTTCATGGGGTCGTGGCAGCTCAGCCGGTTCGAGGCGCGCGTCGACGACCAACGCAGCGCCGAGGCGCAGGTCTCCGCGGCCAGGACGGAGGCGCCGCGCCCGCTGGCCGCGATGCTGCCCGTGGACAAGGCGACCTCCGGCAAACGCGTCACCGCGACCGGCCGGTACGGCGAACAGCTGCTGGTCCCGGACCGCGACCTCGACGACCAGCAGGGCTTCTACGTGCTGACGCTGCTGCGGACCGACGGCGGCAAGGCGCTGCCCGTCGTCCGCGGCTGGCTGCCCGGCACGCCCGACGCGGCGCGCGCCCCGGCCCCGCCCGCCGGCGAGGTCACCGTCACCGGCGCGCTCCAGGCGTCCGAGACGCCCGGCGACAACGGCGTGAGCGCGCGCGGGGGCCTGCCGGCCGGGCAGACCGCCGCGATCAGCGCGGCCTCCCTGGTGAACCTGGTCTCCTACGACCTGTACGACGCCTGGGTGACCCTCGACACCGCCGACTCGGGGATGAAGGCGGTGCCCGCGAGCGCGCCGGCCGGCACGGGGCTGGACCTGAAGGCGTTCCAGAACCTCGGGTACACCGGCGAGTGGTTCGTGTTCGCCGGGTTCGTGGTGTTCATGTGGTTCCGGCTGCTGCGCCGCGAGGTGGAGTTCGCGCGGGACGCGGCACTGGGTCTGGTCCCGCCGGAGCAGGATCTACGAGTCCAGGTTCAGGACGACGCCAGCACGCCCGTCCGGTAGATCGTCCCCGCGCACGCGTTCGTCACCGTCTGCGAGACGCTCGGGCCGCCGCCCTCGGCGGTGTACGTCACCACGACGCTGCCGTCGACCGTGCCGTCCTCGACGAGCAGCTGGGCGGTCGTGCCGTCACCGGTGCCGCTCGTGGCGCTGCCGGACTGCTCGCTGGGGGTGGGGACGGGGGACGCCGTGCCGCCGCCGCTGTCGCCCCCGTTGCCGCCGCCCGCGGTGGGACAGGTCTCGGAGGGGACCCAGGCGAACTTCACGTCGTACGCCGAACCCGGGGCGAGGGCCAGCTGGGAGAGGTAGAGCGAGGGATCGGGCAGCCCGGCCGCCTGGCCGCCGGAGACGTGCTCGGACACGCTGATCTTCGCGGGGTCGGCCGCGCCCTGGGCGCTGAACGTGACGGAGACGGTCCCGCCGACGGCGCAGCCGCTGTCGGAGACGTTGACGACGCGGAACGCGCCGTAGACGACGCCCGCCGAGTCGGGGGCGTCGACGTTCGCGGTGGCGGAGCCGAGCTGGGAGGCGGTGCAGGCGGGGGTGGTCGCCGCCAGTGAGGAGGAGGGGCCCGCGCCGGTGGTGGAGCCGGTCGCGCTGCCGGGGCTCTTGTCCGGGTCGGCGCCCTTGGTGGCGTCCTTGCTCTTCTCGCCGGCGCCGCCTTCGGAGGTCTCGGCCTTGCCCGAGGCGCCACCGTCGGGGACCTTGCTCGCGCCGTCGCCGCCCTGGGTCTGGGAGGCCTGGCCGGCGATGGCCGGGTTGGCCTCGGAGCCGCCGGAGTCGGAGACGTGGAGGACGGCCGGGACGGCGGTGACGACGAAGAGGGCGGCGGCGGCCATGCCGACGGCTGCCTGGCGCTTGCGGGCCCGCCGGACGGGCACGGCCCGCCGGAGGTGGTCCAGCGTCCCGTCGCGCGGTGCCATCTCATGGACCGCCTGGTGGAGCATCCGGCGCAGCGCCAGCTCGTCCGAGTCGAGCCCGTCGGGGCCCTGGTCGTCGAGGTGGTGGTTCACGGTTCCGTTCCCAGCGTGCGATTGGTTCGGCGGTTGCGTGTGCGGCCGGGCCGGCTTCTCCAGCCGGGCCGACTTCTCCGGCCGGGCCGGCGTCTCCGGCGGGGCCGTCCGACCGGTCCCGTCGTCCGGCTCGCGCCGTCCGAGTGAGTCTCCCTCGCCCTGTCCGCTCACGCCGGCTCCTCCATGGCGATGCGCAGGGCGGCGATGCCGCGGGAGCCGTAGGCCTTCACGGAGCCCAGCGATATCCCGAGGGTCTCGGCGACCTGCGCCTCGGTCATGTCGGCGAAGTAGCGCAGCACGAGGACCTCGCGCTGGCGGCGCTGGAGGCCCTTCATCGCCTTGATGAGCGAGTCGCGCTCCAGCTGGTCGTACGCGCCCTCCTCGGCGCTGGCCATGTCCGGCATCGGCTTGGACAGCAGCTTCAGCCCGAGGATGCGGCGGCGCAGGGCGGAGCGGGAGAGGTTGACGACCGTCTGGCGCAGATAGGCCAGGGTCTTCTCCGGGTCGCGGACGCGTTTGCGCGCGGAGTGGACGCGGATGAAGGCCTCCTGGACGACGTCCTCGCAGGAGGCGGTGTCGTCGAGGAGGAGGGCGGCGAGGCCGAGGAGCGAGCGGTAGTGGGCCCGGTAGGTCTCGGTGAGGTGGTCGACGGTGGTGCCCGCCGCCACGGCGTCGTCGACGGCCCCGGGGTACTCGACGCCGTCACGCTGGCTGGGGATGCGGGCGGGCCGCGCTGCGGGCATGGGCGCGATCACCGGCATGCCGCCGGGCCCGCCGGGCATGCGGGGGCGCAGGACGGCGCGGGGCGGCCGCAGGGCCGCGGCGCGGGCCGCCACAGGGAAGTCGAGTACCTCTGCCACGCCTGTTGGACACGCTCGACCCCTCCGGGGTTGTACGCGCCGGTCAAGGCTTTCGGAACGGATCTCGCGGCGGACGCCCCCGTCGGCGTCCCGTACATCCGTCTCGCACCCGGCAGCACCTCGGACGGCGTCTCACATGCCCTCATGTGTCCCGCTCTTCCCTATATCCCATATGAACGGGCGTCCCCACGCCCTGATCACGGCGTCCCCACGCCGGGACCACACACACCTACACGCCCCTGAGGGCCACACAGCTCCGCACCCGTAAGGGTGACCGCAAAGACGCTCCCCGCCCTCCGCGCGGTTGCGGGGGACGGGGAGAAAAATCTTCGGTTTCCATCCTCAGCGGCAAAGGTGCCCGATACAAGTGTTCCGGACGTCGACCGGGTCACATCCGCACGCGGAAATCCTATCGATCAGTCAGGCTCTGGCCAGCACTTTTCCGGCCTCCCGGACACCTCACGACAGCTCCGCCGCCACCAGCTCCGCGATCTGCGCGGTGTTGAGGGCAGCCCCCTTGCGCAGGTTGTCCCCGCACACGAAGAGCTCCAGGGCCGTGGGGTCGTCCAGCGCCCGGCGCACCCGGCCCACCCAGGTCGGGTCGGTGCCGACGACGTCGGCGGGGGTCGGGAACTCCCCGGCGGCCGGGTTGTCGCACAGCACCACGCCGGGCGCGGTGGCGAGGATCTCCCGGGCGTGCTGGACGGTGACCTCGTCCTGGAAGCGGGCGTGCACGGTGAGGGAGTGCACGGTGATCACCGGCACCCGCACACAGGTCACCGCGACGGGCAGCTTCGGCAGTCCGAGGATCTTGCGGGACTCGTCCCGCACCTTCATCTCCTCCGACGACCAGCCGTCCTCGCGCAGCGACCCGGCCCACGGCACGACGTTCAGCGCCACCGGCTCGGGGAACGGCCCCCTGAGGTCGCCGACCGCCCGCCGCACGTCGCCGGGGCTGGTCCCCAGCTCCGTGCCGGCCACCAGCGACAGCTGCTGCCGGAGCGTCTCCACACCGGCCCGCCCCGCCCCGCTGACGGCCTGGTACGACGACACCACCAGCTCGCGCAGCCCGAACTCGGCGTGCAGCGCGCCCAGCGCGACGATCATCGACAGGGTCGTGCAGTTGGGGTTGGACACGATCCCGCGCGGCCTCGCCCGCACCGCGTGCGGGTTGACCTCGGGGACCACCAGGGGCACCTCGGGGTCCATCCGGAAGGCCCCGGAGTTGTCGACCACGACCGCGCCCTTGGCGGCGGCGACCGGCGCCCACCGCTCGGCGACCTCGTCCGGCACGTCGAACATCGCGACGTCGACGCCGTCGAAGGCCTCCTCGGTGAGCGCCGCCACCTCGACCTGTTCGCCGCGCACGGCCAGCTTGCGGCCGGCCGAGCGCGGCGAGGCGATCAGACGGATCTCGCCCCAGACGTCGGCGCGCTGGGACAGGATCTGGAGCATGACCGTGCCCACGGCGCCGGTCGCTCCCACGACCGCGAGCGTCGGGCGCGCGGTCGCGCGGGGGACCCTCATCAGCGTCCGGTGCCTCCGTAGACGACGGCCTCGTCGCTGTCGGAGTCGAGCCCGAAGGCGCTGTGCACGGCGCGCACGGCCTCCGGCACGTCGTCGGCGCGGGTGACCACCGAGATACGGATCTCGGAGGTCGAGATCAGCTCGATGTTGACCCCCGCGTCGGAGAGCGCCTTGAAGAAGTCGGCCGTGACGCCCGGGTTGGTCTTCATGCCGGCGCCGACGAGGGAGATCTTTCCGATCTGGTCGTCGTAGCGCAGCGAGTCGAAGCCGATGCCCGCCTTGTTCTTCTCCAGGGCGTCGATGGCCTTGCGGCCCTCCGCCTTGGGAAGCGTGAAGGAGATGTCCGTCAGACCCGTGGAGGCGGCGGACACGTTCTGCACGATCATGTCGATGTTGATCTCGGCGTCGGAGATCGTGCGGAAGATCGCGGCGGCCTCGCCCGGCTTGTCCGGCACGCCGACGACCGTGACCTTGGCCTCGGAGGTGTCGTGCGCGACACCGGAGATGATGGCCTGCTCCACCTGCTTGTCCCCTTGCTCGATCGGCTCGCTGCTGACCCACGTGCCCTGGAGTCCGCTGAAGGACGAGCGGACGTGGATCGGGATGTTGTAGCGGCGCGCGTACTCCACACAGCGGTGGAGCAGCACCTTGGACCCGGACGCGGCCAGTTCGAGCATGTCCTCGAAGGCGATCCAGTCGATCTTCCGGGCCTTCTTGACCACGCGCGGGTCGGCGGTGAACACGCCGTCGACGTCGGTGTAGATCTCGCACACCTCGGCGTCGAGGGCGGCCGCCAGGGCCACCGCGGTGGTGTCGGAACCGCCGCGCCCGAGGGTGGTGATGTCCTTGGTGTCCTGGCTGACGCCCTGGAACCCGGCGACGATGGCGATGTTGCCCTCGTCGAGCGAGTCACGGATCCGGCCCGGGGTCACGTCGATGATCCGGGCTTTGTTGTGGACCGAGTCGGTGATGACACCTGCCTGGCTGCCGGTGAAGCTCTGGGCGGAGTGGCCCAGGTTCTTGATCGCCATGGCCAGCAGAGCCATCGAGATCCGCTCTCCGGCGGTCAGCAGCATGTCGAGCTCGCGCCCGGCAGGGATCGGGGAAACCTGCTCTGCGAGATCGATCAGCTCGTCCGTCGTGTCGCCCATCGCGGAGACCACGGCCACCACCTGGTGGCCGTTCTTCTTGGCTTCCACGATCCGCTTGGCGACGCGCTTGATGCCTTCGGCATCGGCTACGGAGGAGCCTCCGTACTTCTGCACGACAAGGCCCACGTGCGCTCCTCGCTCAGTTTGTCTCTTTCCGCACATACGCCCTCGTACTGCGGGTCGGCTCAGTCTAACGAGCGGCCGGGTTCCGCCCCCCTGGTATCGCATGGTGAGACTCACCGCGGGGGCGGGCCGGTCGCTCGTCAGGACTCTCCCTGCCCACTGAAGCCGAGCTGATAGCTGTGACTTAAATTTCAAGCACTATCGTGCGGCTGTGCGTGTACTCCTGGTGGAAGACGACGAGCCGGTCGCCGAGTCCCTCCGGCGCGGCCTGAAGCGCTACGGCTTCGAGGTCGAGTGGGTCGGCACGGGCGCCGCCGCACTCGCCCACCCCGGCCCCTACGACGTCGTCCTGCTCGACCTCGGCCTGCCCGACACCGACGGCCTGGACGTCTGCAAGGCCCTGCGCGGGCGCGGCGACGTGCCGATCATCGTGATCAGCGCGCGCAGCGACGAGACGGACCGGGTGGTCGGGCTGGAGCTGGGCGCCGACGACTACGTCTCCAAGCCGTTCGGGGTCCGCGAGGTCATCGCGCGGATACGGGCCGTGATGCGGCGGGCGCGCCCCCGGGCCGCGCAGGCCGCCGGCCCCGACCGCTACGGCGCCCGGCTCACGGTCGACCGCAAGGCGGCCCGCGTCCACCTGGACGGCGAGGAGGTCCCGCTCGCCCCCAAGGAGTACGACCTGCTGTCCTTCCTCACCGAGGAGCCGGGGGCGCTGATGACGCGCGAGCAGATCATGGAAGCGGTCTGGGACGCCAACTGGTTCGGGCCGACCAAGACGCTGGACGTCCATGTGGCCGCCCTGCGCCGCAAGCTCGCCGGGGCGATCACGATCGAGGCGGTGCGCGGCGTCGGCTTCCGGCTGGAGATCGTGACCGGGGAGCACGGAGGCGGCCCGGCGTCATGATCAGGCAGCTCATCCGCAGCTATGTGCTGCTGGTCGCCGTCGCCATCGGCCTGTTCACCCTGCCGGTGGCGTTCACGCTGACCGCCCAGCTGCGCGGCGACACCGAGGTGTCCGTCGAGCGGGAGGCGACCACCATGGCGCTGCTGCTCGGCAACGCCGACACCGCGTCCTGCCAGGCGCTGGAGGAGATGGCCAAGGCGTACGCCGCCGAGACCAAGGACGAGGTGCAGGTCACCGCCACCGACCGGTGCGCCGCGGACCTGCCCCGCCCCGAGCGGGACGCGGCCCTGGCCGAGGCCCTGGAGCGGGGCGCGGAGACCGTCGACTGGGGGTCGGACTTCATCTGGGGCCGCACCCTGGTGATCACGGTCCCCGCCAAGGAGGGCGGCGAGGTCGTCGGCGCCGTCCGGATCGTGTACTCGACCTCCGGCCTCACCCACAGGCTGTGGACGATCTGGGGCTTCCGGGCCGGTCTCGCGGTGGCCGTGCTGGGCGTCGCCGCGCTGCTCGGCGCGGTGGTGGCCCGCCGGCTGACCGCCCCGCTGCGCCAGCTCAACGACATGGCGAGCAAGCTCAGCGACGGCGATCTGACGGCCCGCTCCCCCGTCACGGGCCCCCAGGAGACCCAGACGCTGGCCCGCACCCTCAACCAGGCGGGCGAGCGCCTCGACACGCTGGTCGCCTCGCAGCGCATCTTCGTCGCGGACGCCTCCCACCAGCTGCGCACCCCGCTCACCGCGCTGCGGCTGTCCCTGGACAACATCGCGGACGGCGTCGACGACGAGTTCGTCCGGGAGGACGTCGAGCAGGCGACCGCCGAGGTGGTGCGGATGAGCCGGCTGGTCAACGGGCTGCTGGTGCTGGCCCGCGCCGAGGCCAAGGTGACGGCGGCCGAGCCGCTGCCTCTGCGGGACATCGTGGCCGAGCGTCTGTCGGTGTGGAGACCGGCCGCCGACGAGCGCGGAGTCACCATCGCGCTCAGGGGGAGTGATGCCGACGACCGGCCGCTTGTGCTGGCCAGCCCCGGCCATCTCGACCAGGTGCTGGACAACGTGCTCTCGAACGCCCTGGAGGTGTCCCCGGACGGCGGGACGATCACCGTCCGCACCGGGCCGGGGGCCGGGGCCAGGGAGGTGGTCCTGTCCGTCGCGGACGAGGGACCGGGCATGTCCGACGCGGAGAAGTCCCGCGCCTTCGACCGCTTCTGGCGCGGTCAGGGCCTGACCGGGCGCTCCGGATCGGGGCTCGGCCTCGCCGTCGTCAGACAGCTGGTGACGGACGACGGCGGGACGGTGACCCTGACCGACGCTCCCGGGGGCGGCCTGTGCGTGCGCATCGCGCTGCGCGCCGCCCCGCGGACGGGGTGATCAGCCCTCGGGCATCGCCGACGAGTGGTGGTTGAGGATCTTCCACTGCCCGCCGACCTTCTCGTACTCGTAGGTGTAGCGGGCCTCGACGACGCGCTTCTGGCCGGTCGCGGGGTCGGTGAGGGTGAAGGCATAGACGCCCGTGTCGATCGCGGAGTTCTCGTCGAGGACGCTGACGATCGTCCGGACCTTCTTGCCGACCGGCTTGTTCTGGAGGAAGTGCTCGAAGTAGTCGACGATGCCCGCCCGGTCGGTGCGCACCTTGTTGGAGACGGTGGGCAGCAGCACCGCGCCCTTGGCGTAGCGGTCCGCGACCGTCTCCGCGTCACCGGTCCGCAGGGAGGCGTTCCAGCCGTCGAAGAGGGCGGCGATCTCCTTCTTGGAGGGCTTGGCGGACTTGGCGGACTTCTCCGATCCCGCCGCGCTGACCCCGGCGGTCACCGTGGCGGCGGTGACGAGGGCGGTGGCGGTGACGAGGGCAGCGCGTATGCGGGTCTTGCGGGTCATCTCAACTCCTGTGCGGCTGGTGCCTGTTGGGATGACTCAAGACTCGCGTCCGGCGGGTCAGGGCCCGTCCAGCCCTCGTACAGGGGACGTGCAGCGCTTCTCCAATTCGGAAAACGCCCGGTCCTCTAGTGGGCCTCGCGCAGGCCCAGTTGGTCGCCGATCTCCTCCGCCATCACGCGGCCCGCCTCGAACTCCAGCGTGTCGTCGCCGATGCCCTGGTCGGTGTCCAGGCCGTCCAGCTCCTCCAGGGGCTGGTTGAGGCGGACGTGGGCGAGGATCGAGTGCAGGGCGCGCAGGGTCGCCGAGGCCGTGGAGCCCCAGTTGGAGAAGTAGGAGAACTGCCACCACCACAGCGCCTCGGTGGTGCGGCCGGCGCGGTAGTGGACCATGCCGTGGCGCAGGTCGGTGATGACGTCGGTGAGGTCGTCGGAGATCCGGGCCGGGACGGGGGCCGTGCGCGGCTCGTAGGGGTCGAAGACCTCGGAGTAGACGTCCACCGGGTCCAGGAGACGGGCGAGGTTCTCGCGCAGGTCGTCGACGTCCGGCTCCGGGCCGGGGTCCGGCTCGTAGCGCTCGTCGGGGACGATGTCCTCGTGGGCGCCGAGGCGGCCGCCGGCCAGCAGCAGCTGGGAGACCTCCAGGAGGAGGAAGGGGACGGCCGAGGCCGGCTCGTCCCCCTTGGCGACCTCGGTGACCGCGACCAGGAAGCTCTCGATCTGGTCCGCGATCTGGACCGCGAAGTCGTCCGGGTTCTGGTCGGTCGCGTGCAGCGTGGCGTCAGACATCTAGGAGTCGTCTCCCCTCGAAGGCGCGGCCGAGGGTGACCTCGTCCGCGTATTCCAGGTCGCCGCCCACCGGGAGGCCGCTGGCCAGGCGGGTGACCTTCAGGCCCATGGGCTTGATCATGCGGGCGAGGTACGTGGCCGTCGCCTCGCCTTCGAGATTGGGGTCGGTGGCGAGGATCAGCTCGGTGACCGCGCCGTCCGCGAGGCGGGCCAGCAGCTCCCGGATGCGCAGGTCGTCGGGGCCGACGCCCTCGATGGGGCTGATCGCGCCGCCCAGGACGTGGTAGCGGCCCCGGAACTCCCGGGTCCGCTCGATGGCCACCACGTCCTTCGGCTCCTCCACCACGCAGATGACGGCGGGGTCGCGGCGCGGATCGCGGCAGATGCCGCAGTGCTCCTCCTGCGCGACGTTGCCGCAGACGGCGCAGAAGCGGACCTTCGCCTTGACCTCCATCAGGGCCTGCGCGAGACGCCGTACGTCCGTCGGTTCCGCCTGGAGGATGTGGAAGGCGATCCGCTGCGCGCTCTTGGGACCGACGCCGGGAAGCCGCCCCAGCTCGTCGATGAGGTCCTGGACCACGCCTTCGTACACGGACTGCCGTCCTTCCTGGATTCCTTGCAGTACGTACGGTAGTTGGCCGCCGCCCGTCCTAGGAAGGCGGTGCGGCCCCGAAGATCGGATCAGAAGGGCAGACCGGGGATGCCGCTGCCGCCGCCCAGGCCCTGGGCCAGCGGGCCCAGCTTCTGCTGCTGGAGGTTCTGCGCGTTCTCGTTGGCCGCGTGCACGGCGGCGACGATCAGGTCGGCGAGCGTCTCGGTGTCCTCGGGGTCCACCGCCTTCGGGTCGATCTTCAGCGCGCGCAGTTCGCCGGCGCCGGTGACGGTGGCCTTCACCAGGCCGCCGCCCGCCTGGCCGTCGACCTCCGTGTTCGCCAGCTCCTCCTGGGCCTGGGCCAGGTCCTGCTGCATCTTCTGGGCTTGCTGGAGCAGCTGCTGCATGTTGGGCTGGCCACCACCGGGAATCACGATCAGCTCCTGTGTCGTACGGCTGTCGCGGGGTTCACCCGCTGTCCTCGGGCGGGATTTTCCCGCTCGGCACGAGCCTACGTGGTCTGTGCGGGTGTCGCCCCAGCACTCTTTCGAGTGACTCATGTGGGTGGCCTATACCTGATCAAGGCCTACTTCCGGGCGGAAAAGTGGCGAAACCTTCCTCTTCGCCACCCATTGGGAGGTAGGAAAGGGGGCCGGGATCACGGGATCAGCAGGGATCAGTAGGGAGTGCCGGTGGGTCAGCAGCCGGAGATGCAGCCCGAGGGCCCACCTCAGGACGGACGGGGCGACGGCGCGGCCGGGCCGCGGCCGGGCGATCTGACCGGGCGGGCCTTCCCGCTCGGGGACTGGGGCGAGCCCGCCGAGCGGCTCGACGAGCTGTACCGGTGGGTGGAGCGGGGCGCCCTGGAGACGGCGTCCTGGTACCTCGCCGAGCGGGTGTGGAAGCGGCGGGGCGCGCGGGTGCTGCGGGGCGGGGCCGCGGCGGGGGCGGTGGCCGGGGTCTCGCTGCCCCTGCTGGATCTCACCGGCGTGATGGGCGGGGGCGCGCCCTGGGGGTATCTCGCGCTGCTGTTCGCGGCGGCGTGCGTCGGGGTGGACCGGTTCTTCGGGGTGACGTCGGGATGGATGAGGGACGTGGCGACGGCGCAGGCCGTGCAGCGGCGGCTCCAGGTGCTCCAGTTCGACTGGGCGTCGGAGAGCGTGCGGGAGGTGCTGGGGCCCGCGGAGGGCACCGCGGGGGAGGCGGCCGAGCGGTGTCTCGGGGTGTTGCGGCGGTTCTCCGAGGACGTGACGGAACTGGTGCGGGTGGAGACGGCGGAGTGGATGGTGTCGTTCCGGGCGGGGGTGGTGCCGGTGGGGATCCAGGGGGGCGCCTCCGGCGGGGGGCGGGGGGAGATGGCGCCGGGGCGGTTCGCTCTGCCGCCGGGGGCGCCTGCTCGGCCGAACATGCCTCGGCAGCGGCCGCCTGAGCCTCGGTAGGGCGGTCGGCCCTGAAAGTGCCTCGCCCTCAAACTCCCCCGGAGGGGGGACCCCCGGACGGGCTGAGAGATTCGCTTGCGCAGAGTTTCAGGCCCTCTGAGGTCCAGCACGGCAGGTGGCCGTGGGTGCGGATGACGTCCTGGCCGTTTCCCCTGGTCAGGTAGGTCAGGAAGCTGGAGGCCAGGGAGTCGGCCGGGGGACGGCCGTAGGTGTAGGCGTACTCGATCTCGCGGTAGGGGTAGTCGCTCGTACCGTTCTCGATGGCGTCCACGGAGGGGGAGTCGCCGTCGAGGTTCAGGGGGTGCAGGCCGGTCGCCCGGTCGGCGACGTTGAGTTCGCTGTAGCCGATCGCGCCGGGTGTGGCGGCGACCGTCGACAGCACCTGGTCGGTGGAGTCGAGCTCGCAGCGGACGACGACGGCCGTCGGGTCGTCCCGGTGCAGACAGTCGACGGAGGAGTTGGCGATCTCGCCCCGGCCCAGGACGCGGCGCTGGAACACCTGCCGGGTGCCGGAGTTGGCGTCCCGGCTGACCAGGATCACCGGCAGGTTCGGGCCGCCCAGCTGACGCCAGTTGGTGATCCGCCCGGCGTAGAGGCGGCGGACGTCGGCGGTGGAGAGGTTCTTCAGACGGACCGCGTCGTGGACGACGAGGGCGAACACGGACACCGCCACCCGGTTCTCGCGCAGTTCCTCCAGGCCGGGCGGCTTGGGGCCGTCGGAGAGGGCCACCAGGGGCGGGGAGCCCTGCTTCGACCCCGCGCCGGCCGCGGTGAGCTCGCGGATGCCGGCGGTCGAGCCGTGCGGGTCCACCGTGAGGCGGGCGCCCTCGCAGTCCCGTTCGTACTTCCGCGCCACCTCGCGGATCACCGGGGCGAAGGCCGTCGAGCCGGTGAGGGTGAGCGTGCCGCGTTCGCAGCCGATGGGGGGCGGGGTCTCGTCGCCGACGACGACGATCGTGGCGAGGGTGACGACGCAGAGCGTGAGCATCACGGAGATCAGCCGGGCCGCGCGGCTGAACAGCGGCGGGGTGTCGTCCGGGGTCGCGCTGCGGTTGGGGTGCACCTCGCCGTCGCGGATGCCGCCGTAGAGGCGTATGCCGTGGCCGACGTCGCCGCCCGACAGCAGGACCAGCAGCTTGAAGTGCTCGCGGGGGTTGAGCGGGACGCGCGGGATGCGCAGGGTGTTGTCCTCGTAGCCGAAGCCCCGGTCCGCGGTGAAGTGGTCCATGAGGTGGTCGGTGTCGGTCGGCTGGGTGACCGACACCCCGCGGACGGTGCGGTCGGTGAACACCACGGTCAGGCCGTGGCGTTCGGGGCCCGTGTAGTCGTCGCGGGCGATGCCCTGGGAGCCGTCGTTCTCGATGCGGAGCAGGACGAGGGTCGCGTCGGCCATGCCGGGGGCCTCGTCGAACAGGCCGATGCGGCGGTTGGGGCGGCCGGACCGGACGTCGTCGCCGATCCAGTTGTCCATCTGCACCCGGTACCCGACCCGCTTGCGGCGCGGCACCCGGCGCTCGTACCAGACCATGACGCCGGACGCGACGATGCCGAGGACGGCCGTGCCCACGGCCACGAGGTTCTCCGCGTTGAGCCAGTCCACTGTGGGCGCCCCCGCCACTCCCGCCGGTCCCGCCGCCGGCCGGATCCTGGGGTCACCGTACGTCCGGCCCGGGGGACATTCCGGGCCCGGCGGCGGAAGTTCGCCGGACGTTCACCGGCGGGTGTAGGTGAGCTTCTCCCCCGTGGTCGGGTTGAGGCGTTGCAGTCTGCCGTCGGGGAGCAGGGTGACCTCGGTGGCGTCGCCCGGGGTGCAGGAGGAGAGCGGCTCGCCGGCGGTGACCGTCGAGGGCCCTATCCTCAACGGGCCTTGCGCCGAAGGCTTTTGGGCGAGCTGTGCGGTGAACTCGCAGTGGTAGCCGTCGCCGTCGGCGACCAGCTTCAGGACGTCCTCCCCCACCTCGCCCTGGGCGAGGGTGAGCCGGCGGGTGTCGGCGTCGTTCTCGTCGTCGATGGTGGCGGACCAGGCGCCGAGGAACGCCTCGGGGACCGGGCCGGCCTCCTCGGTCGGGGACGGCGAAGGCGTCGCCGTCGGCTCCGCGGACCGCGTCGGGGACGCCGCGCCGGTGTCGCGGGCGGCCGGTGTCGTGGACGTGGCGGGACGGGCGTCGGACGTCGTCCCGTCGCCGTTCAGCAGCGCGTACACCGAGCCGCCGGCGGCGAGCGCGACGACCACCGCGACGGCGACGAGCAGCACGCCGGCGCGACGGCTGCGGCCGGGCGGCTCCGACGCCTCGCCGTCGTAGGGGACGGGGTCGTACCGCGGGACGGGCGCGGTGGCGCCGGGACCGTCGGCGTACGGGTTGTACGGCGTCGGCTGCGGGCCGGGGTAGCCGTAGCCGGCCCCCGGGCCGGGCCCGGGTTCGGGGTGGGAGTGGTAGGGGTGCTGTTGCGGGTGGCCGTAGGCGGGGTGGGCGGGGCCGCCGGAACCGCCGGCCGGGGCGTGGGCGGTGCCGCCTGTGCCCGGTCCCCGTTCCGGTCCCGGCTTCGATCCCCGTTCCGTTCCCGCTTCCGGCCCGGGTTCGCGCCACCAGCCGGTACCCAGCCCGGCTCCCGGCCCCTGTGCCTGTCCCTGTCCCTGTCCCTGTCCCCAGCCTGATCCGGGTGCCTGTCCCGGACCCGGCCCCGCTCCGGCCCCCGCCGAGCCCGTCCCCGGCATGTTCCCGGCGGCCTGGCCGTGTCGTGCGGCCAGGGTGGTGACCTGGTCCGGCGAGGTGCCCCCGCCGCGTGGGCCGGAGTGTTCCGGGTCGGCCTCGGCGTCGTCCGCCGCGAGGCCTTCGGGGTCCTCCGTCTCCAGCAGCCGCACCGCGTGCCGCCCCAACTGGGCCACCAGGGCGCCCGGCAGCCACGGGTCGCGGGAGCGGCCCTCGGCGACGGTCTCCTCGGCGCGGGTGCGCCGCAGGATCCACTCCAGCGTGGGGCGGGCCGCCGGGTCCTTGCGCAGACAGCCGCGGACCAGGTCGGCGATGCCCTCGGGCAGGCCCGTGAGGTCGGGCTCCTCCTCGGCGATGCGGAACATGAGGGCGTGCGCGCCGTTGTCGACGGAGCCGAAGGGCAGCGCGCCGGTGGCCGCGTAGGCGAGGACGGAGCCGAGGCAGAACACGTCGCAGGCCGGGGTGATCCGCTCGCCGCGCACCTGCTCGGGGGCCATGAAGCCGGGCGAGCCGATCACCGCGCCGGTCCGGGTCAGACCGCCGTCGTCGCCGCCCGACGTCTCCAGCGCCCGCGCCACGCCGAAGTCGATGACGCGCGGCCCCTCTATGGTGACCATCACGTTGGACGGCTTGAGGTCGCGGTGGACGATCCCGGCCGCGTGGATGTTGGTGAGGGCGTGGGCGAGCCCGGCGGCGAGGATGCGCACCGACCGCTCGGGCAGCGGCCCGTGGTCGTGGCCGACGACCTGCTGGAGGCTCGGCCCGGCGACGTAGCCGGTGGCGACCCAGGGCACGGCGGCCTCGGTGTCGGCGTCGAGGACGGGCGCGGTCCAGAAGCCGCCGACCCGCTGGGCGTTGCGCACCTCCTGCCGGAACCGCGCCCGGAACTCCTCGCGCGCCGCCAGTTCCGGCCGGACCAGCTTCACCGCGACGGTCCGCCCGCGGTCGGAGCGGGCCAGGTACACCTGGCCCATGCCGCCCGCGCCGAGCCGCGCGAGCAGCCGGTAGCCGCCGATGCGCTGCGGATCTCCCGCGCCCAGCTTCTCCATGGCTGCTCCGCCTCTCCCCCACCGATGTGATCGAGCCGAGGATAATCCGGCCATTCGGGGAGTCGAGCGCGGCGGTGTCTACGGTTCCATAACGGGCGGTTCCAGCCCCTCCAGCACCGCGGACAGCCGTTCCAGGACGCGTACGGCCTCGGCGAGCTCCGCCTCCCCGTACGCCTCGGCCAGCCGGTCGGCGAACGCCGCGTGCCCGGGGTCGATGCGGGACACCGCGGCCCGCCCCCGCTCCGTGGGCGCCAGCAGCTTGGCGCGCCGGTGGGCGGGGTTGGGCCGGTACTCGGCGAGCCCCCGGTCGACCAGCAGGTCGGCGACGCGCTGCACGCTCTGCCGGGTGATGCCCATCGTGCGGGCGATGCCGGACACCGGCAGCGGTTCGCCGAGCACCGCCCCGAGCACCTGCCACCAGGCGGCGGTGAGCCCGGACGGCCTGGCCAGCTCCTCGGCGACGGCGAGGAACTGGCCGTTCAGCCGGAAGACGCCGAGCGCGCTGCGGCTGAGCAGGTCCTGACGCCCACCCCTCACCGCGCGGCCGCCTTCTCCAGCACGGCGTACGCCTCGGCGTCGGAGTCGTGGAACAGCCGGTACCAGGCGTCCAGCACCTCCCCCTCGTACACGCCGAGCAGTCCGAGGATCTCGCGGGCGAAGGCGACGGGGTCGGTGGGGCCCGCGGTGATCAGACCGCGGTCGGTCACGGCGTCCGCGTCGGTGTAGCGGTCGCCGCCGGCGTAGCCGGTCGCGGCCAGGTAGAAGGAGACGGCGCTGGTGTGGGCGCGGTCGTCGAGCAGGCCCTCGCGGGCGAGTCCGGCGGTGGCCCCGCAGATCGCGGCGACGGGCGTGCCGGCGTCCAGGAAGGCGCGGGCGGCGCCGGCGAAGGGGGCGAGGTCCTGCGAGGCGTCCCACAGGTCGGCGCCCGGGAGGATCAGCAGCGCGCTGTCCTCGGGGCGGAGGTCGGCCAGCGCCAGATCGGGCTGGACGCGCAGACCGCCGACGCTGGTCACCGGGTCGGTCGTCGCGCCGACGGTACGCACCTGGTAGCCGGCGCGGGCCAGGGACGCCGTCGCGTATCCCGTCTCCCAGTCGGCGAGGGTGTCGTAGACGGCGAGGTGCACGGGCTTGCGGGTGTTGGCGCTCATGGCTCCTCCTCGGGCCTGCTGACTCCTCGTCGGGCCAGCTCGATGACAGTATCCTGCCTTTTTGCCAGCATGCTGTCAAGCATGGCCGCTCTCCCCGTCGCGGTCTCCCCGACGCCCGACAACCTGTCGCGGAAACCCTCACTCCGCAGACAGGACGCCGATACCGCTTCCGCATCGCGGACATTTACCCTCACGGGCATGACCCCTCAGCCCCACCCCCAGACCGGCGCCGCCGTGAAGGCCGCGGACCGCGCGCACGTCTTCCACTCCTGGTCCGCCCAGGAGCTCATCGACCCGCTCGCCGTGGCCGGCGCCGAGGGGTCCTACTTCTGGGACTACGACGGCAACCGCTACCTCGACCTCACCAGCGGGCTCGTCTACACCAACATCGGCTACCAGCACCCCAAGGTCGTCGCCGCGATCCAGGAGCAGGCCGCGAAGCTCACCACCTTCGCGCCCGCCTTCGCGATCGAGGCCCGCTCCGAGGCCGCCCGGCTGATCGCCGAGCGCACCCCCGGCGACCTCGACAAGATCTTCTTCACCAACGGCGGCGCCGACGCCGTCGAGCACGCCGTCCGCATGGCCCGGCTGCACACCGGCCGCGCCAAGGTGCTCTCGGCGTACCGCTCGTACCACGGCGGCACCCAGCAGGCCGTCAACCTCACCGGCGACCCGCGCCGCTGGGCCTCCGACACCGCCTCCGCCGGCGTCGTGCACTTCTGGGCCCCGTTCCTCTACCGCTCCCGCTTCTACGCCGAGACCGAGGAGCAGGAGTGCGCGCGGGCGCTGGAGCACCTGGAGACGACGATCGCCTTCGAGGGGCCGGCCACGATCGCCGCGATCGTCCTGGAGACGATCCCGGGCACCGCGGGCATCATGGTCCCGCCGCCCGGCTATCTGGCCGGCGTGCGCGCGCTCTGCGACAAGTACGGCATCGTCTTCGTCCTCGACGAGGTCATGGCCGGGTTCGGCCGCACCGGCGAGTGGTTCGCGGCCGACCTGTTCGACGTGACGCCCGACCTGATGACCTTCGCCAAGGGCGTGAACTCGGGCTATGTGCCGCTGGGCGGCGTCGCGATCTCCGGCGCGATCGCGGAGACCTTCGGCAAGCGGCCCTACCCCGGCGGCCTGACCTACTCCGGGCACCCGCTGGCCTGCGCCGCCGCCGTCGCCACCATCAATGTGATGGCCGAGGAGGGCGTCGTCGACAACGCGCGGAACCTCGGCGCGAGCGTCGTGGAGCCGGGACTGCGGGCGCTGGCCGAGCGCCACCCCAGCGTCGGCGAGGTGCGCGGCACCGGCATGTTCTGGGCGCTCGAGCTGGTGCGCGACCGGGAGACCCGCGAGCCGCTCGTGCCGTACAACGCCGCGGGCGAGGCCAACGCGCCGATGCTCGCGTTCGCCGGTGCCGCCAAGAAGGCCGGCGTGTGGCCGTTCGTGAACATGAACCGGACCCACTTCGTGCCGCCGTGCAACGCGAGCGAGTCCGAGCTGAAGGAGGGCCTCGCGGCCCTGGACGCGGCCCTCACGGTGGCCGACCGGTACACGAAGGACGCCTGACCCGGCACCCCGCGCGAGCAGAACCTCGAATTCCTCGAACGCGTAAGGTGGCGTGCTCGTACATACCCACGAGCACGCCACCCTTTTTCATTCGTCCGCGACGAGGGAGACCCCCCGACCATGCCCACAAGCAGCGGCAACGGCGCCGTGACCCGCAGCACCCTGCGGCAGCAGATCGCCGACGCGCTGCGCGACGAGGTGCTGGCGGGACGGCTCCAGCCGGGGCAGGAGTTCACGGTGAAGGAGATAGCCGAGCAGTACGGCGTCTCCGCGACCCCCGTCCGCGAGGCCCTCGTCGACCTGTCGGCGCAGGGGCTCCTCGAAGCGGACCAGCACCGCGGCTTCCGGGTGCACGAGTACTCCGCCGAGGACTTCCGCGGCATGATCGAGGCACGCGCCCTGATCACCGAGGGCATGTTCCTCGCCCTGGACGGGGGCCGCCAGGGCTTCGAGAACCTGGAGGAAGCGAAGACCGCCGCCACCGTCGCCGGGGTGCGCCGACGCGGCGAGGAGGCCCAGCGCGCCGCCGCCGCCGGCGACCTCACCGTCCTCATCGGCTACGACCTGCGTTTCTGGCGCGAGCTCAGCGCCCAGTTCGGCAATCCCTACCTCACCGACTTCCTGCACCGGCTGCGCTTGCAGTCCTGGGTATGTCTGGTGCAGCAGTTGCGCCGGCTGACCGATCTGCGCGGGCAGCTGTGGTCCGGCCACACCGAACTGATCGACGCCCTGGCGTCCCGCGACACCGACGCCGCCCGCGCCGTCCTCGCCGCGTACTACGCGCACTCCATCGCGCTCATCGAACGCCTGGCGGCGGAATGAACGTCAGGGACATCCTCGACGAGGGCGCGGCGGACCGGCGGGGTGCGGGCGTGAGCGGGCGGGGCGCGAACAAGCAGGGCGTGAGCGGGCGGGGCGGCGTGAGGAGGCGGGACCGGCACCAGGTGGTGGACCTCTCCGTCGTCATCCCCGCCTACAACGAGGAGCGCCGGCTCGGCCCCACCCTCGACGCCGTCGTCCGCTACCTCCACGCGCGCGCCGACCGCTGGGGCTCCTGGGAGATCGTGATCGCGGACGACGGCTCCACCGACGCCACCCGCGAGATCGTCACCCTGCGCCGCGACCCGCGGCTGCGGCTCGTCATCAGCCCCCGCAACCGCGGCAAGGGCCACGCCCTGCGGCTCGGCGTCGCCGCCAGCCGGGGCCGCCGCGTCCTGATCACCGACGCCGATCTCGCCGCGCCCGTCGAGGAGTTGGAACGGCTGGACCGGGCGCTCGCCGAAGGACACGCGGCGGCCGTCGGCTCCCGTGCCGTGCCGGGCGCGACGCTCGGCGAACGCCAGCACCGGGTCCGCGAACTCCTCGGCGCCGCCGGGAACTTACTGATACGCACGACCACCCTGCGCGGGATACGCGACACCCAGTGCGGGTTCAAGCTCTTCGACGGCGACAAGGCGCGCGCCGCGTTCGCCGCGTCCCGGATGGACGGCTGGGCGATCGACGTGGAGGTGCTCCGGCACTTCCAGCGCTCGGGCTGGCCGGTCGCCGAGGTCCCCGTGCACTGGTCGCACCAGCACGGCTCCAAGGTCCGCCCGCTGGACTACCCGCGGGTGCTGCGCGACCTCGTCCGCATCCGCGTCCGGCTGCCCGGACCCGCCGACGCGTTCGCCGCCGCCCTCTTCCTCACCATGGCCGTCGCGCTGTACTCCGGCCGCTTCTTCGACCCCGACCACCGCTATCTCACCGACTCGCTCCAGGACCAGACCCAGTGGGAATGGTTCTTCGCGGTGACCGCCGACAACGTCGCCCAGCTGCGCAACCCGCTCTTCAGCGACCTCCAGGGCGTCCCCGACGGCGTGAACCTGATGGCCAACACGGCGATGCTCGGGCTGTCGGTGCCGCTCACACCGGTCACGCTGCTGCTCGGCCCGGCCGTCACGCTCAGCCTGGTGATGACCTTCGGCCTGGCCGCCACCGCCGCGTCCTGGTACTGGCTGATCGTGCGCCGGCTCGTGCGGCAGCGCGGGGCCGCCTTCGCCGGGGCCACCCTGGCCGCCTTCGCCCCGCCGATGGTCAGCCACGCCAACGCGCACCCCAACTTCGTCCTGCTGTTCATGATCCCGCTGATCGTCGACCGGGCCCTGCGCCTGTGCGAGGCGGGCCCCCGGCGCACCCGGGACGCGGTGGTCCTCGGCCTGATGGCGGCCTACCAGCTCTTCCTCGGCGAGGAGACGCTGCTGCTGGCCGCCCTCGGCATGCTGGTCTTCGCCCTCGCCTACGCGGCCGTACGCCCGGACGTGGCCCGCCGGGCCGCGCGCCCGCTGCTGGGCGGCCTCGCGACCGCCGCCGCCGTCTGCCTGCCGATCGTCGTCTACCCGCTGTCCTGGCAGTTCTCCGGACCGCAGAGCTACACGCACATCGACCACGGCCCCGGCTCCGCCAACACCGTGCGCGCCCTGCTGACGTTCGCCGAGCGCTCCCTGATCGCGGGCGACGCCGACCGCGCCGCCGCCCTCTCCCTCAACCCCACCGAGCAGAACGCCTTCTACGGCTGGCCCCTGCTCCTGCTCGCCCTCGCCATCACCGTACGGCTGTGGCGGCGACCCGCCGTCAGGGCGCTGGCCTGCACGGCGGTCGTCGCCGCCGTCCTCTCCCTGGGCCCGCGCGTCCACGTCCCGTTCACCGACACCGAGATCCCCGGCCCGTGGGCCCCGCTGGCCGGCCTCCCGCTCCTGGAGTCGGTCATCGAGAGCCGCGTCGCGATGATCTGCGCGCCCGTCCTCGGGATGCTGCTCGCGCTAGCCGTCGGCCGGCTGGCCACGGCCCGCTCCCTGGGCACGCAGTACGCCGGTCTGCTGGCCGTCTGCCTCGCGCTGCTGCCCCTCGTCCCGGCCCCGCTGAAGTCCGCACCGCGCGCCGCGACGCCCGCCTTCTTCACCGGCGGCGCCTGGGAGGCGTACGTCCGCCCCGGCGAGTCCCTCGTCCCCGTGCCGCTGCCCGAGCCGCTCGCCGCCGACGCCCTGCACTGGCAGACCGAGGCCGGCCTCGGCTTCCGCATGCCCGGCGGCTACTTCAACGGCCCCTACGGCGACGGCGACCGCAGCGGCGTCTACGGCGTCCCGCTGAACTTCACCGCGAGCCTGCTGAAGGACGTGCGGGACACCGGCATCGCCCAGGTGATCGACGACCGGGCGCGGGCCGAGGCGCGCCGGGACCTCGCCCACTGGAGGGCGGGCGCGCTGGTGCTCGTCCCGCAGCCGCGCGACGCCGTGCTGCGGGAAACGGTGGAGAAGCTGGTGGGCCGTCCCGGGAGGTGGGTGGACGGCGTGTGGGTATGGGACCTGCACGGAGGGAGCTGAGGCATGCCGCACCGACTACCCTTCGCAGACCGGGCAGTAGACGACGAACGCGCTAGGTGAGGAGCCCTCTTTGGCCTGTGACCTGTGGCTGGTACCGCTCGTCGACGTGTTGTGCCACACCCCCGACAATCCGTTCGCCGAGGAACTCGCGCAGTACAACAAGGTGCTCGCCGAGTCGGGACTCCCGCCCGTGCCGGTGTACCAGTACATGCCGGGCCTGTCCGGTGACGTCGCCCCGGTGGCCGGCTTCGACTACGACGCGCTGCACTTCCTGCGCCGCGCGTATCTGCTCCAGGTGTGCGGGCTCCCGGTGACCCCGGTCGACGAGCTCGGCGGCGACTACGAACAGCTCCTGGAGATGTTCGAGTCCACGGCCCAGCAGTCCCACCTCGTCTGGCACTACGACCACGCGGGCGCGTACGTCCCCGTCGACTTCCCGCAGCCCCTGTCCAACGACGAACTCCTCGCCGGGGGCGGCCCGTTGGGCTCCTCGCAGTCCCTGCTGCGGGAGCTGGAGTACGTGGCCCCGTCGATCGGCATCGACCCGGCCAACCCGCCGGCCGCCCCGCAGCCGCCGACGGCTCCGACGGAGCTGGAGGAGCCCGCGGTGCCGGCGCCGTACGACCCGAGCCCCTTCGCCCGCGAACGGCACGTGTGGCTCGGGCTGCACGCGGCGGCGACGCGGAGCCTGGCGCAGGGGTCGATGATCGTCTTCAGCTGACCCGGCTCACCCCCGCCGGAGATCGGCCGGGTCCATGACGGGGAACACCTCGACATCGGCGTTGAGCTGGTTGAGGAACGGCTCCAGCATGGCCGGCAGCTCCGAGCTGTCCTGCATGTCGAGGACGAGGAAGGCGGTCCGCCGCCCGGGGAGGGGCCCGAAGTAGGCCGCCTCCGGCTGCATCGAGATCACCTTCTCCTGGGCGACGCACGCGGGGGAAACGTCAGGATATGCCCGCGATGCCGAGAAGGTCGTCCAGCTCGGCGGCGAAGAGCAGCGCGGGGTCGAAGCCCATGCCGTCGAAGTGACCGGCCAGTTCCAGGGACAGGACGCCGTGCAGGCGGGTCCAGAAGGCCATCGCGCGGTGGAGCGCGGCGGGCGGGGCGGGGTGGCCGGCCGCCCATTCCCGGTGGGCGTCGAGGTGCTCACCGAACGGCGTCGCCGGACCGGTCGCCGGACGGGATTCGGGACCGGTCGCCGGCAGTGCGGCGCACGCGTCGAGCAGGAACGCCATGATCTCGGACGCGATCGCGGTGACGTCGTCGGGGGCGTGGTAGCCGGGGACGGGCGTGCCGTAGACGAGGAAGTAGCGCTGGGGATCGGCGAGGGCCCAGCCGCGCAGGGCGTGCGCGAGGGTGGCGAGGGCGGGCTCCAGGGGCTGGGCGGGGTCGGTGGAGTCGGCGGGCTCGGTTGCGTCGGTGGGTTCGGTTACGTCGGTGGGCTCGGCGACCGCGGCTGCGGCGCGGAAGGTGTCGGCGAGGCTCCGGTACGCGTCCCTGATCAGTTCGGTGATCAGTTCGTCGCGGCTGGCGAAGTAGCGGTAGAGCGCCGGTCCGCTCATCCCCATCTTCTTGGCGATCGCGTTGAGGGAGAGCGCCGACGCCCCCGCCGCGGCGATCTGCTCCCACGCCCGCTCCTTGACCTCCGCGCGCACCTGGGCCCGGTAGCGCTCGCGGGGGCTCTTCGCGTTCTCGACCTCAGCCATGGTTAGAGGCTATCACTGACGTTATTGACACTCGCATTCGCCATGCGTTACAACTTCTAACGAACGCGATGCCGAGTAACCAACGAACCAGCGCTGTGGAGGCCGTCATGAACGCCGAGGGACTCGTCGAGGTCGTCCTGCCGGGCAAGGTCGAGCCCGAGGGCCTCCGGATCCGACGCGGAGCCGTTCCCGCCCCGGGGCGCGGACAGGTGGTGATCCGGATGGAGGCCACCGGCGTCTCCTTCGCCGAGCAGCAGATGCGGCGCGGGCGGTACTACGACCAGCCGCCGTTCCCGTTCGTGCCCGGCTACGACCTCGTCGGCGTCGTCGCGGCGACCGGCGAGGGCGTCGACCCGGGCCTGGCCGGCCTCCGGGTGGCCGCGCTGGTCAAGGTCGGCGGCTGGGCCAGTCATGTGGTCGTCGACGCGGCGGACGTGGTGCCGGTGCCCGAGGGCGTCGGCGCGGCGGAGGCGGAGACCCTGGTGGTCAACGGCGTCACCGCCTGGCAGATGCTGCACCGCAAGGCGCGGGTCCGCGCCGGGCAGACCGTCGTCGTGCACGGCGCCAACGGCGGTGTCGGCTCGGTCCTGGTCCAGCTGGCGCGGGCGGCCGGCGCGAAGGTGATCGGCACCGCGTCCGTACGCCATCACGAGGCGCTGCGCGAACAGGGCGTCACCCCCGTCGACTACCGCGCCGCCGACGTCGCCGCCACGATCCGCGCCCTCGCCCCCGACGGTGTGGACGCCGTCTTCGACCACGTCGGCGGCCCCGGCATCGTCGGCTCCTGGCGGCTGCTGGCCCCGGGCGGCACGCTCGTCTCCTACGGCAGCGCCTCCACCCGCGACGCCGAGGGCTCCAAGCAGACGCCCGTGCTCAAGCTGCTCGGCCGGGTGTGGCTGTGGAACGCGCTGCCCAACCGCCGCCGGGCCTGCTTCTACAACGTCTGGGCCGGGCGGGCCCTGTCCAAGGACCGGTTCCGCGACCGGCTGCGCGCCGACCTCACCCAGGTCTTCGCGGCCCTCCAGCGCGGCGAGGTCACCCCGCGGATCGCGGCCCGGCTCCCGCTGGAGCGCGTCGCCGAGGCACTGCGCCTGGCCGAGTCGGGGACGGTGGCCGGGAAGGTCGTGCTGAACCCGTAGCACGGCTCACGTCCGCACCACCGCACCACACCTCACCTCCTCGAAAGGCCTCCCCATGTCCGGTATGCGCGCCGCCCTCCTCACGACCTCGCTCGCCCTCGCCACCGCCGTCGCCCTGGGAGCCGGCGTCCCGGCCGCCCACGCGGCCCCCGCTTCCGCCCCGGCCGCGCACGGTCACGCCGCCGACTGCCGCGGGGAGGGCGTCGACCCCTCCGCCCGGATCCGTTACGCCGCCGACATCGTGATCGACGCGCCGCTGAGCACCGTGTGGAAGCTCCAGACCGACGTCGAACGCTGGCCGGACTGGCAGCCGGCCGTCCTCACCGCCGAACGCCTCGACCCGGGGCCGCTGCGCGAGGGCGCGCGGTTCCGGTGGACGACGCCGGCGCCGTCCACCACGTTGGAGATCGCCTCGACCGTGCGTCAGCTGCGGCCCGGACGCTGCGTGCTGTGGAGCGGGCCGGCCGTCGGGAAGGGGCTGCGCGTAGACGACGGCGTGCATCTGTGGACGTACGAGAAGGTGCGGGGCGGCGTCCGGGTGCACACGGAGGAGACCTGGATTGGCGCCCAGGTGGAGGCGGACGTGCCCGCGGCGACCGCGGCGCTGGGTGCGGGCCTGGACGCGTGGCTGCGCGACCTGAAGACGGAGGCCGAGGCGGAGGCCCGCGGCTGAGGCGGAGGCCCGCTGCTGATGCGCGCGGCAGGCCGCGGACGCGCCTGTGCCCCTGAACCGAGGTCGTCGGTCAGGGGCACAGGCGGGTCAGCGGGTGCGGACGCGGGGTGCCGCGTCCGTGCGGAGGATCAGAGGAAGGAGTTGATCTCGATCGTCTCGTCGCGGCCCGGACCCACGCCGATCGCGGAGATCGGGGCGCCGGACATCTCCTCCAGCGCCTTGACGTAGTTCTGGGCGTTCTTCGGCAGGTCGGAGAAGGACTTCGCCTGGGTGATGTCCTCGGACCAGCCCGGCAGGGTCTCGTAGACCGGCTTCGCGTGGTGGAAGTCGGACTGAGAGTACGGGAGTTCCTCGACGCGCTTGCCGTCGATCTCGTACGCCACGCAGACCGGGATCTGCTCCCAGCCGGTCAGGACGTCCAGCTTGGTGAGGAAGAAGTCCGTCAGCCCGTTGACGCGGGTCGCGTAGCGGGCGATGACCGCGTCGAACCAGCCGCAGCGGCGGTCACGGCCGGTGGTGACGCCCCGCTCGCCGCCGATGCGGCGCAGCGCCTCGCCGTCCTCGTCGAACAGCTCGGTCGGGAACGGGCCGGCGCCGACGCGGGTCGTGTACGCCTTGAGGATGCCGATGACCCGGCTGATCTTCGTCGGACCGACGCCGGCGCCGGTGCAGGCGCCGCCGGCGGTCGGGTTGGAGGAGGTGACGAAGGGATACGTGCCGTGGTCGATGTCGAGGAGCGTGCCCTGACCGCCCTCGAACAGGACGACCTTGTCGTCCTCCAGCGCCTGGTTGAGCAGCAGGACGGTGTCCGCGACGAACGGCCGGAGCTTGTCCGCGTAGCCGAGCAGCTCCTCGACGACCTGGTCGACGGCGATGGCGCGGCGGTTGTACAGCTTGGTCAGCAGCTGGTTCTTGACGTCGAGCGCCGCCTCCACCTTCTGGGTGAGGATCGACTCGTCGTAGAGGTCCTGGACCCGGATGCCGACACGGTTGATCTTGTCGGCGTAGGTCGGGCCGATGCCGCGGCCGGTGGTGCCGATCTTGCGCTTTCCGAGGAAGCGTTCCGTCACCTTGTCGACAGTGACGTTGTACGGGGTGATGATGTGCGCGTTGCCGCTGATCAGCAGCTTCGACGTGTCGACGCCGCGCTCGTTCAGACCGCTCAGCTCGGAGAGCAGGACCGACGGGTCCACGACGACGCCGTTTCCGATGACCGGCGTACAGCCGGGGGACAGGATTCCGGAAGGGAGAAGGTGGAGTGCGTACTTCTGGTCGCCCACGACGACCGTGTGGCCGGCGTTGTTGCCGCCCTGGTAGCGCACTACGTAGTCCACCGAGCCACCGAGCAGGTCGGTCGCCTTCCCCTTGCCTTCGTCACCCCACTGAGCACCGAGCAGCACAAGTGCGGGCACGCGCGTACACCCCTTCCGGGTGGGGCATGTCCAAGGTCAGGGGCGCACGCGGAGGCTCGTGCGACCGCGTGCACCACGACCGTCGTCGGCCGCGATACCGCGACCGTCACTGGCCGCCGCGCGACCGTCGTCGGTCGCGCACCGTCGGACCCGGATGCCCCGGAATAGACGAAGCCCCTGGCGCAATAGCGCAAGGGGCTCTTGCACAAAGATGCTACCCGAGGAAGCGAGGCAGGACCGAGGTGGCGACTTTCGCGACGCCGGACCAGCTGCTGGTGATCATCGATCCGGTCGCCCGGAGGACGGACGGCGAGTCCGTACGGATCGCGAAAGACGTGCTCAGCGCGGGTGCGGCAAGCGCGAAGGTCTGTCTGCCGGAGGGGCCGGAGGAGTTCGCGCGGGCGCTGGCGCGGCGCGGTTCGCGGCGGCCGGTGGTCGTCGGGGACGACCGGGCGCTGGTGCGGGCGGTGTCGCTGCTGCACCGGCAGCGGGAGCTGGCGGAGTGCGTGCTGTCGGTGGTGCCGGTGGGCGGCATGCTGGGCGTGGCGCACGCCCTGGGGGTGCCCACGGGCGCGGTGGCGGCGGCGCGGGCCGCGCTGGACGGGGCGGAACGGCGGCTGGACCTGCTGGTGGACGACAGCGACGGGGTGGTGTTGGGCGCGCTGCGGATACCGCCGGTGGGGCTTCCCGGGCGGGACGGACGAGACGGGCGGGGCAGGTGGGGCGAGCGGAACTGGCGTGACGGGCGTGACGGGCGTTGGGACGGCTACGGCTCCCCGGGGGATCCGGCGGAGGCGGGGGGCGCGGGGGGCGTGCGCCCCTGGCTGCGCACCTGCCAGTCCCTGGTGCGCACGCTGGTGCCCCCGCTTGCGTCACGGCCGGCGCCCGCCGCGTCGCCGCCCGGCCCCGCGCGGCTGCGGGTGGAGGTGGACGGGGTGACGCTGGTCGACCTGGACCAGCCGGTGGAGGCCGTCTCGGTGACCCCGGACGCCGCCGGCACGGCGGTGGTGGAGGTGCGCCCGCTGTCGGTGGGCGCGGAGGCGTCCCCGCTGGAGGCCCGCGGCCGCACGGTGACGGTCTCGGGCGCGGACTTCCGCTACGGCACCGACGCGACGGTGGCGGGCCCGGTGCGCAGACGGACGTGGGTGGTACGGGAGGGGGCGCTGGGGTTGGTGCTGCCGACGGGGCGGTGAGCGGGGGTCGTGTACCGGGGTTGCACCGGGAGTGCGGAGAGCGGGGGGACCCGGGGTGCGGGGGGACCCGGGGTGCGGGGGACCCGGGGTGCGGGGGACCCGGGGTGCGGCGAGCGGGGGGACCCGGAGTGCGGGGGACCCGGGGTGCGGCGAGCGGGGGGACCCGGGGTGCGGTGGGCCGGGGAGGGTCAGGGGCCGAAGGTGCGGTCGCGGTGGGCGCGCCAGCGTTCCATCATGGCGGCGAGCTCGCCGTCGATGAACTCGAAGAAGGCGAGGGTCTCCGCGATGCGGCGGCCGGCGGGGGTGGCCTCGCCGAGGCTGGTGACGCCCTCGCGCAGGGACGCCTCCCAGCGCTTGAGGACGGCCTCGCGGTTGGTGAGGGCCTCGTACCACTGGCCGCTGTGCACGCGGTAGCGCTCGCGCCGTGAGCCGGGCTCGCGCTCGCGGGAGACCATGTGCTGCTGGGCGAGGTAGCGCACCGCGCCGGACACCGCGGCCGGGCTGATCCGCAACTGCTCCCCCAGTTCGGCGGAGGTCAGCGCGCCCTCGTCAGAGGAGAGCAGCGCGGCGAAGACCCGGGCGGGCATGCGCTGCATCCCGGCCTCGACGAGCTGCGCGGCGAAGGACTCGACGAACTTCGACACGGCCTCCGCGTCCCGCCCGACATCCCGCCCCGCGTCGTCTTTCTCCGTCATGCGCCCATCCTATCCAGGCTTCATACGGTTCCTTAACTTCACAAATTTCTGAAGGCAAAGTACGTTCTGAAGCATGACCAAGGCCATCTCGGTGTCCGGACTGCACAAGTCCTTCGGCCGCACCCACGCGCTGGACGACCTCGACCTGGAGGTCGAGGCCGGCGAGGTGCACGGCTTCCTCGGCCCCAACGGCGCCGGCAAGTCCACCGCCATCCGGGTCCTGCTCGGCCTGCTGCGCGCCGACTCCGGCACGGCCCGCGTCCTCGGCCTCGACCCGTGGGCGGACGCGGTCGAGGCGCACCGCCGCATCGCCTACGTCCCCGGCGATGTGACGCTCTGGCGGAACCTGTCCGGCGGCGAGGTCATCGACCTGCTGGGACGGCTGCGCGGCGGCCTGGACGGGCGGCGGCGCGCCGAGCTGACCGAGCGCTTCGAGCTGGACCCGACCAAGAAGGGCCGCACCTACTCGAAGGGCAACCGACAGAAGGTCGCGCTGGTCGCCGCGTTCGCCTCGGACGTCGACCTGCTGATCCTGGACGAGCCGACCTCGGGTCTGGACCCGCTGATGGAGGAGGTCTTCCAGCGGTGCGTGCGGGAGGAACGGGACCGGGGCCGGACGGTCCTGCTCTCCTCGCACATCCTGAGCGAGGTCGAGGAGCTGTGCGACCGGGTCAGCATCATCCGCAAGGGGCGGACGGTGGAGAGCGGCTCGCTCGCCGAGCTGCGCCATCTGACGCGGACCAGCGTCACCGCGGAACTCGCGGGCCCGCCCGACGGGTTGGCGCGCCTGCCCGGCGTCCACGACCTCGACGTCCAGGGACGCCGGGTCCGCCTCCAGGTCGACACGGACCGACTCGACGCCGTACTGCGGTCGTTGAGCGCGTCGGGCGTGCGGTCGCTGACCTCGACCCCGCCGACGCTGGAGGAGCTGTTCCTGCGGCACTACCAGGACGACCTGGACGCGGCGGCCGCCCGATGACGACGACCGCTTCCCCGTCTCTCGCGGGCACGGGAACCCTGGTGCGCTTCGCGCTCCGCCGCGACCGGGTGCTGATCCCGGTGTGGGTCGGGTTGAACGCCCTGATGGTCCTCTCCATGCCGAACACGCTCAAGGGCCTCTACGGCACGGCCGCCGAACGCGCCGACCTGCTGCGGCAGATGTCGGCCAACTCCTCCTTCCGCGCCCTGATCGGCCCCGTCTTCGACGACTCCCTCGGCGCCCTCACCGCCTGGCGCGTCGGCGTCTACGCGGGCCTGCTCGCGGCCGTGACCAGCCTCCTGATCGTCGTCCGGCACACCCGGGACGAGGAGGAGAGCGGACGCCAGGAACTCATCGCCTCGGGCGCGGTGGGCCGACGGGCCTCGCTGACGTCGGCGCTGCTGGCGGCGGGCGTCGCCAACACGGTCCTCGCGGCGCTGGTCACGGCGGGGCTCGCGGGGCAGGGCGCGGCCGGGGCGGCGGCCCTCGGACTCGGTCTCGCCGCCGTCGGCATGCTGTTCGCCACGACGGCGGCGATCGCCGCGCAGCTCACCGAGAGCGCACGGCTCGCCCGCGGCCTGACCTCGGCGGTGCTGGGCGCCGCGTTCGTGCTGCGCGCGGCGGGCGACTCGACGACGACCGACGGCTCCTCGGCGCTGACGTGGCTGTCCCCGCTGGGCTGGCTGGAGAACCTGCGGCCGTTCGCGGACGAACGGTGGTGGGTGCTGCCGCTGTTCGCGGCGGCGGTGGCCGCGCAGGCCGCGCTCGCCTACGGGCTCGCGGGCCGCCGTGACGTCGGCATGAGCTTCCTGGCCACCCGCCCGGGGCCGCCCTCGGGCCGTCTCGGCACGGCCGGCGCGCTGGCCTGGCGGCTGCAACGGGGCGCCGTCCTCGGCTGGAGCGCCGGCTTCCTCCTCACCGGCGTGGTCTACGGCTCGATGGCGGACGGCGCGGCCGAGCTGGTCGGCGACAACGAGCGGGCCCGCGAGATCCTGGAGCGGATGGGCGGACGGTCCGGCGTCACGGACGCCTTCCTCGGCTCCATGATCGGCATGCTGGGCCTGCTCGCCGCGCTGTACGCGGTGGCGTCGGTGCTGCGGCTGCACGGCGAGGAGACGTCCGGGCGGGCGGAACCGGTGCTGGCGGGCGCGGTGGGACGGCTGCGCTGGGCCGCCGGCCATCTGCTGATCGCCTTCGGCGGCACCGTGCTGATCATGCTGCTCGCCGGACTCGGCCTCGCCCTGGGCCACGGCCGGCAAGCCGGACCGATCCTCGGGGCCTGCCTGGTGCAGGTCGCCGGGGTGTGGGTGGTCGGCGGCCTGGCCGTGCTGCTGCACGGCCTGTTCCCCCGCTCCGCCCCGGCCGCCTGGGGCGTCGCCGCGGCGGTGCTGCTGATCGGCTGGATCGGACCCGCGCTCGACCTCCCCCCGACGGTGCTGGACCTGTCCCCGTTCGGTCATCTGCCCAAGCTGCCCGGCGGGGACATGGAGTGGGCGCCGGTGCTGACCCTCGTGGGCATCGCGGCGGCCCTGGTCGCCGGGGGCCTGGCCGGGCTGCGGCGACGGGACCTGACGACCTGAGCCGCGCCCCGCCGCCCGAGCGCGGGTGTTCAGCCCAGCTCCACGCTCAGCCCCTCCAGCCCCCGGATCACGAAGTTCGGCTTGCGGACCGGCTCCGCCGTCGGCCGCAGCGTCGGGGCCCTCTCCAGCAGCGCCCGCATCGACGCCGCCAGTTCGATCCGGGCCAGCGGGGCCCCGATGCAGTAGTGGATGCCGGCGCTGAAGGAGATGTGCGGGTTGTCCCCGCGGCCGAGGTCGAGCCTGTCCGGGGCGTCGAACACCTCGGGGTCGTGGTTGGCGGAGCCGAACAGCATCGCGATCTCCGCTCCCCTCGGGAGCACCGTGCCGTCGATCTCGATCTCGTCCAGCACCCACCGCTCGAACAGCTGGAGCGGGGTGTCGTAGCGCATCAGCTCCTCCACGGCGGACGGCACAAGGGAGTGGTCCGCGCGCAGGGCGGCCAGCTGCTCGGGGTTCCTGAACAGCGCCCACCAGCCGTTGACCGTGGCATTCACGGTCGCCTCGTGCCCGGCGTTCAGCAGCAGCACGGCCGTCGAGATCATCTCCTGCTCGGTGAGCCGGTCGCCCTCGTCGTGCGCCGCGATCAGCCCGGAGATCAGGTCGTCGCCGGGCTCCTCGCGGCGGGCGGCGATCAGCTCGCGCAGATAGGCGGAGAACTCGACCGAGGCCCGCACCGCCTTCGCCGCCGTCTCCTGCGAGGGGTTCAGCTCGTACATCCCGCAGATGTCCGCCGACCAGGGCCTCAGCGGCGCCCGGTCGCCCTCCGGGATGCCCAGCATCTCCGCGATCACGGCCACCGGCAGCGGCTCGGCCACGTCCGTCAGCAGATCGCCGCCGCCCGCCGCCACCAGCCCGTCCACCAGCTCACCGGCCAGCTTGCTCACATACGGCGTGAGCCGCTCCACGGTCCGCGGCGTGAACGCCTTCGACACCAGCCGCCGGATCCTCGTGTGGTCCGGCGGCTCCAGGTCGAGCATCCCGTGGTCGTTGAGCGTGTGGAAGGGCTCGTGCTCCACGGGCGGCGCCGTCCGCCCGAAGTCCTCGTGCGTGAACCGGTGCTGATACGCGCGCCCCAGCCGGCGGTCCCGCAGCAGCGCCGACACATCCGCGTGATGCGGCACCAGCCACTGGTCGGTCGGCTCGTAGTGGATCACCCGCCCCCGCCCCCGCAGCTCGGCGTAGGCCGGGTAGGGGTCGGCCACGAACGCCGGGTCCCAGGGGTCGAACACGAGATCGGAAACAGCTGCCATGCACGGACGCTAGCCCGCGGGACCCCCCGCTGACCAGGGGTCTCCCCTCCCGTCCGGCACTTTCGCCCCCACTCGCTATCCCGGTGTCACCAGACGCGCCTCATAGGCGAACACCGCTGCCTGGGTGCGGTCCCGCAGGCCCAGCTTCACCAGGATCCGGCTCACATGGGTCTTGATCGTGGACTCCGCCACCACCAGCCGCTCCGCTATCTCCGCGTTCGACAGCCCCTGGGCTATGAGGACCAGCACCTCCGTCTCCCGCTCGGTCAGGTCGCCGTAGGACGCCTGGGTGCCGCGCGGCAGCCGCGGGGTGTCTGCCAGCTTGGAGAACTCGGTGATCAGCCGTCTGGTGACCGAGGGCGCGAGGAGCGCCTCGCCGGCCGCCACCACCCTCACCCCGTCGGCGAGTTGACGGGCCGAGGCGTCCTTGAGGAGGAAGCCGGAGGCTCCCGCCCGCAGGGCCTGGTACACGTACTCGTCGAGGTCGAAGGTGGTCAGGACCAGCACCTTCGCCGTGCCGTCCGCGGCCACGATCTCCCGTGTCGCCTCTATGCCGTTCAGCTCGGGCATGCGGATGTCCATCAGCACCACGTCCGGGGCCAGCTCCCGGACCCGGTCCACCGCCTGACGGCCGTTGACGGCCTCGCCCACGACCTCGATGTCCGGCATCGCGTTCAGCAGGACGGAGAAGCCCTCGCGGACCATCATCTGGTCGTCCGCGATCAGTACCCGTATGGTCATGCTCCACCCTCGTCCGTGGCCGGCACCGGCAGGAACACCGTCACCTCGTAGCCGCCTTCCTCCGTCGCCTCAGCCGTCATCTCACCGTTGAGCATGGAGACCCGCTCCCGCATCCCCGTGATGCCGTGCCCCGCGCCGGGCGAGGGCTTCACCAGGGACGGCTGCGGCGGCGGGCCGTTGACTATGCGCAGGCCCAGACCGCCGAGGACATAGCCGATCTCGACGCGTGCGCCCGCCCCCGGCGCGTGCCGCAGGGTGTTGCTCAGGGCCTCCTGCACGATGCGGTACGCCGACAGCTCCACTCCCGGCGGCAGCTCCCGCGCCGCGCCCGTCACCACCTTGTCCACCTGGAGGCCGGCCTCCCGCACATTGGCGAGCAGCCCGTCCAGGTCGGCGAGCGTGGGCTGCGGGGCGTCGGGCGCCTCGTAGTCCTCGGCGCGGACGACGCCCAGCACCCGGCGCAGCTCCGTGAGGGCCGCCACCGCGTTCTCCCTGATGGTGGCGAAGGCCTTCTCCAGCTCCGGCGGCGGGTTCTCCACCCGGTAGGGCGCGGCCTCCGCCTGGATGGCGACGACCGACATGTGGTGGGCGACCACGTCGTGCAGCTCGCGGGCGATGGTGGTGCGCTCCTCCAGGAGCGTGCGCCGGGAACGCTCGTGCTCGGTCACGGTCTGCTGGGCGGTCACCTCCCGCTCCGCCTGCCGGCGTATCTGCCAGAGGGAGACGCCCAGCAGCGCGAACGCGGAGAGGACCAGCATGGACCCGACGTCGGTGGCGTAGTGGTCGTAGCCGAAGCCGGTCTCGGCGACGAAGCCGTAGGCCGCCGTCATCAGCCACATCCACGCCGCCGTGCGCGGCCGGGTGCGCACGGCCACGATCACCATCACCATCAGGTGGGATATGAAACTGCCCGGCAGCCAAGGCCAACTGCCGTACGTCGTGCCGATGGCGGCGACGAGTGTGGTCGACACCAGAGACAGCCAGAACGCGCCGGCCGGCCGGACCAGCGTCAGCAGCACCGGGACCAGGACGAACGCCGCGCACACCAGGCTCGTCACGCCGTCGTTCTCGTCCACCCCGGCGACCAGCGCCGCCAGCGCGGCGACGGCCACCACCACCGCGTGCCACCGCCAGGCGGCGCGCTCCCGCCCGCGGCCGGTCAGCCGGCGGGTGAAGAAGCCGTCGGGCTCCCTGGGGGGCATCGGGCGGTAGGCGAAGGCGTCGTGGAACAGGTCCTGCCGCAGCCCGCGCAGGGCGTCCATGGCCGCGCGGAACTCCGGGCTGCGCGGCTGATGGGCGCCGGGCCGGCGGTCCGGGGGCGTCATGGGCGTCTGCGTCTTCTCGGTCACGTACAAAACGGTAGGCGGGAGCGGGGGTCGCGGTCGTCACCAGTGAGGGGGGTTCTCCGGGATCCCTCTCAAGTACTACGGGTGGTGGGAGGGGTCCTCGCAGGTCGGCGGCGGTGGGGCCGAGGCGGGGCGGGGCCGGGCCGGGGATCGGGCCGGGGATCGGGCCGGGAGGTCGGGCCGGGGGCCGGGCGGGGTCAGTATCCGGAGGGGCGGACGAGCCCCGACTCGTAGGCGAACACCGCGGCCTGGGTGCGGTCGCGCAGGCCGAGTTTCAGCAGGATGCGGCCCACGTGCGTCTTCACCGTCTGCTCGGCGACACAGAGGTGGGCGGCGATCTCCGCGTTGGACAGGCCCTGCGCGATGAGGCTGAGGACCTCCGTCTCCCGTTCGGTGAGGGCCCCGACGCGCTCCTTCAGCGGGGCGCGGGGGGAGTCGTTCAGCCGGGAGAACTCGGCGATCAGCTTGCGGGTGACGCCGGGCGCCAGCAGGGCGTCACCGGCCGCCACGATGCGGATCGCCTCCGCGAGCTGGTCGGCGGAGGCGTCCTTCAGCAGGAACCCGGACGCGCCGGCGCGCAGCGCGTCGTACACGTACTCGTCGAGGTCGAAGGTGGTGAGCACCAGCACCTTGATCTCGGGGGTCGTGAGAGTGATGCGTTCGGTGGCCTCGATCCCGTTGTGGTCCGGCATGCGGATGTCCATCAGGACGACGTCCGGGGACAGCTCGGCGACCTTGGCGACGGCGTCCTGGCCGTGGATCGCCTGCCCGACGACCTCGATGCCGGGCTGGGCGTTGAGCAGCACGGTGAAGCCCTGCCGGACCATCTCCTGGTCGTCGGCGATCAGTACGCGGATGGTGCCGCTCGTCATGGGGTGTCGTCTCCTGTCGGGGTGGGCGGCCCGGACGACGGTCTCGCCGGCGGCGCCGGGAGTTCGACCCGGAACCCGGGCGTCGTCGGGTGCGGGTCGGGAAAGCGCAGTTCGAGATCGCCGGACGGCTCGACGGTGTCCGCGGGCGGGGGCGCGGTGCCGTCCTTCGGGAGGAAGGCCGAGACCATGAACCCGCCGTGCAGCGTCGGGTGCGCGGTGACATGGCCGCCGAGCATCGCGGCCCGCTCCCGCATGCCGAGCAGACCGTGCCCGGCGCCGGGGGAAGGCCGTACCGGGCCGCTCGGACGGGAGTTGACGACCTCCAGGTGCAGACCGCGCGCATCGTGGTTGATCCGTACGTGCACGGTCGACCCGGGCGCGTGCCGCAGGGCGTTGCTGAGCGCCTCCTGCACCATCCGGTACGCCGACAGCTGCACGCCCGGCGGATACGGCGGCGCCTCGCCCTCCGTCTCCGCGACCACCCGCAGCCCGGCGGCCCGGGTGTTGTCCAGCAGGGCGTCGAGACGGTCCAGCGTGGGCTGCGGGGTGTCCGGGGCGGAGCCGGTGCCGGCCGCGCCGAGGCCGTAGGGGTCCTCGGGGTTCTCCGAGCGCAGCACGCCGAGGACCCGGCGCAGTTCGGCGAGCGCCTCGAGCGCGTTGTGCCGGATGCCGGCGAGGTTCTCCTTGAGCTCGTCGGACGGGTTCTCCACGAGGTGGGGGGCCACCTGCGCCTGGATGGAGATCACCGACATGTGGTGGGCGACGACGTCGTGCAGCTCGCGGGCGATGCGGTTGCGCTCCTCCAGCAGGGTGCGGCGGGCGCGTTCCTCGGCGGTGATGGTCTCCTGCTCGACGAGTTGGCTGCGGGCCTCGCCGAGACCCCGGAACGCGCTGCCGACGAGGACGACCGCCGCGAAGATCGCGACGGCGACCATGCCCGTCGAGGTGTAGGTGGCCCCCCCGATCAGGCCCTGCACCACCCAGGTCGTCACCCCCGTGGCGACCAGCATCGCGAAGGAGAGGCGTGTGCGCACCCGGAGCGCCAGGAGCAGGAACACCAGTGCGTGGGCCAGGACTTCGGGAGTGGTCCAGGGCCACGCGGGCCCGGGGAGCGGGTGGCCCTGGAGGGTCGGCCGGGCGGCCACCGCCGCCACGACGGTGCCGGCCAGGGACAGCGCCCAGGCCGGGACCGGACGCCACAGCGCGAGGACGACGGCCGCGCCCTGCGCGAACCCGGCCACCACCTCCAGCTCCTTGCCCAGACCGTAGCGGCCCAACTGCTCGGTGCCGGCCAGGGCGATGCCCAGGGCGATCCAGCACCACACCACGTATCCCGGCAGACGCAGCCAGCGGGGGGTGCGCCAGCGCGGTGGGGTGGTGCGGGAGCGGGGGCGGGTGCGGGAGCGAGTTGCGCGGAGTGCGGTGCGGAGGCGGCGAGGGAGGGTCCTGCGGGGGACGGTGGGGGTGGGAGTGCGGGTGGGGAGGGTTACGCGGGCGGCGTGGGTGTGGTCGGGGTGGGTGTGGTCGGCGTCGTCGGTGTGGGCGTCTCGATCGGCGCGGTTGGTCGATTTGGTGGTTTCCTCGCCGGTCACGGGCTCAACCCTAGGCATTCCGGGCCGCCTTCGCTCGTGTCGTCTCCGTGCCGTACTGGACCCGGACCACCCGGGACCCGCGGCCTCCGGCCCGGCCGGTCTTCTTCTCGAAGCCGTGGAACGCCGCGCAGCAGACGGTGAGGCCGAGGGCGAAGACCGGCAGCCAGAGGAGGCGGACCGCAATCCAGCCGGGGGCGTCGGGGGCCGTGTGCAGACCGGGGAGGGGGCCCGCCAGGAGGGCGGTCGCGGTGGTCGCCATGAGGGCCGTCTGGTGCCAGAGGAAGAGCGTCATCGCGGAGAGGTTCACCAGGGCCACGGCCGCCCAGGCCAGGGGCCTTTCCATCGCCCGGCGCAGGGGGGCGCGCAGCAGGAGGGCCAGGCCGCACTGGGCGAGGCCGAAGGTGACGGCGGCCAGTGTGGGCGGGTTGAGGTTGGACACCGCCGCGCCGGGGACGCCCACCATCGACGCCGGGTAGCCCGCCCATCCGACGAGCACCGCCGTCGTGGCCGCGCCGCCGATGAGCAAGGCCCAGCCGGCGCGCGGGCGTTCCAGCTCGCCGCGCGTCCAGGCGGCGCCCAGGGTGTACGGCACCAGCCAGCCGGCCGCCACGTTCACCCAGCCGAGCCAGGCGGGGCCGCCGAGGCCGAAGCGTACGAGGTCCACATGGAGGACGACGGCCAGCGGCCACAGCGCGTTCAGCCGGGAGAGGATCGGCGTCGCCGCGGTCAGGACGGCGAAGACCAGCAGGAACCAGAGGGGGGACAGGGCCAGCTTCAGCACCGTGTGGACGGTGAGGGGGGATGCGCCGCCCAGGGCGAGGGCGAGGGCTGTCGCCGTCCACAGTGCGAGCAGGGCTGCGACCGGGGTGAAGAGGCGGGAGAGGCGGTTGCTCAGCCATCTGCCGTAGCTTTCGCCTCGGGCGCGGGAGGTGGTGGCGCTCTTTGTCGCGACGTGGCCGCCGACCATGAAGAAGACGGCGAGGGTCTGGAACGTCCAGGAGACGGGGGCCAGCCAGGGCATGGATGCGAGGGGGCTCGCTGCGCGGACCGTTCCGTCGGGGTGGGCGACGAGGGCGGTCACGAGCCAGTGGCCCAGGATCACGCCGAGGATGGCGATGGCTCGTAGGGCGTCTGTGGCTCGGTCTCTTTCGGGTGGGGTGGTGGTGTGGAGGTGGGTGGCTGCGCGGTGGAGGGGGGAGCGGGGGGTGGGGGTGAGTGCAAGTTCGGGTGCGGGTGGCCCCTGTGGGGGCTCGGCGCCGTCGGCGGCTGCCGGTACGGGGGCGGCTGCCCGTGCAGGATTAGGGGTTGGGTGGTGGGGGTTAGTCATGGGGCACCTCCCCTTCTTGGTTCAGGGTGATTCGGGTGATGTTTGTCAGGGATTGGGAGTGGGGCTTGAAGTAGTCGCTGTGGCCTCCTGGGCCCGCTGGGAAGACGTGGGCGCCGAAGGTCGGGGACATCGGGTCGGTGCCGAAGCCCAGCGTTGTGCCGAACAGGTCGATCTCCGTGTGCGGGACCTCCGCCACCCAGTCGTCGGCACCCCGTGCCGCCCAGACCCGCGCGCGGGTGCCCAAGTCCTCGGCCGAGTCCGCTCCCGTCCCCGGGCTGCCGAGCAGGACCAGGTCCTCCACGTCCAGGCCGGCTGCCGCTCGGCCGCACACGACCGAGCCGTACGAGTGGCAGAGGAGAGTGACGTGAGCGGCCGGGCCCGTGATGGTGCGCAGGTCGGCGACGAACTCCCGTAGTACCGGGGCCGCTTCTTCCGCCCTCTCCGTCGTGGCCGCCGTGGTGCTGACCGTGCGGGGCGTGGTGTAGCCGAGCCAGGCGATCACCGCAGTGCGTCTTTCGGCGGGGGCGTTCCGCGTGAGGCTGCGGTGCAGGGCGTCCGCTGCTCTGTGGAAGCGGCCGTAGGTGTCCAGGGAGGTGTCCGAGCCCGGTATCAGGATCGCCACCGTGTCCGCTGCCACGAGGTCCCCGAAGACCTCTGTCGCGCGGCCGGCGCCTCGGCCGTCGAAGGCCAGGAGGCTGCGGGACGGGTCGGCCAGCGCGTGGTCCGCCGCGGCGCGGCGGCGGTCTCCGTGCGCCTCTGCCATCCGTGACGCCAGCTCCGCGTTGGCCCGGTTGGCTGCGTACGCCTTCGTCAGCGTCCCGGCCGTCACCGGGGCGAGGTCGGCCGGTGGTGGGGCGGGGATGCGTGGGCGGGCCGCGGCCGAGAGGGGGACCGCCACGGCGGCCGTGATGAGCACGGCGAGCAGGGCGCGGACGCAGCGCCGGGTGCGGGCGCTTCGCAGGGGGTGGGGACGGGCTCGGGTTTCGGGGTGGGTGGGTTTCGTGCGCGGCGTCTTGCCGGGTGCCGAGTCCCCCGGTTCTGTGCCGGGTGCCGTGTCGTGTCCTGCGTGCGCCTTCACTGCCCTGCCCCTCCCGTCCCGTCCGCCCGGGCATCGGGCGTCACAGGATGGGAAGTTACGGAGCGGTGGTCGTCGTTCGCGTCCCGCCGCAGAACTCTTCTGCGGCGTAGCTCTCAGGTACTACGGGTATGACCGGGGTCGGTTTTACGCCTCTCGCCTCTCGCTTCTCGCCTCGCGCCTCGCGCTTCTCGCCTCTCGCCGCTCGTCCCTCGTCCCTCGTCCCTCGTCACCACGCCAGTTGGGCGATCTCCTCCGCCACCACCGCGCACGCGTCCGCCAGCGGGTCGATCAGGGGGAAGTGGCCCACGTCCTCCAGCAGGGTCAGTCCCACCATCTCCCCCGCCTTCGCCGCCGCGTCCGCGTACGCCTCGGCGACCGCCTGCGGGACGACCAGGTCCGTGCGGCCCTGGACGAGGGTCGTCGCGATGCCGGTCGGGAGCAGGAGCGAGGGGTCGGCGTACGGCCGCCGCTCCGTGAAGTGCTCTTCTCCGCCGAGGAGTTGGAGGGACGCATTTCCGCAGACGTCCAGCTTCTCGGCGACCTCGAAGTCCGCGATCGGGGCGAGCGCGACCACGCCTCGCAGCGGGGCGGGGCCGGCGATGCGCCAGGGGGCGTCGGCGGGCAGCACATGCCGGGCCGCCGCCCACAGGGCGAGGTGGCCGCCGGCCGAGTGCCCCGTGAGGACCGTGCGGCGCTGGTCGGCCTGCGGGACCGCCTGGCGAGCGAGGGCGGGGAGGGCGTCCAGGGCGGCGGCGATGTCGTCGAAGGTGTCGGGCCAGCGGCCGGCGATCGGGGGTGACGGGGCCTGGGCGGTGTCCGGTGACGGGGTCTGTCCTCGGCGGTATTCCACGTTGGCCACGGCGAAGCCGCGCCGGGCCAGGTGGTCCGCGAAGGGGGTGATGTGCCGTCGGTCGTACGGGGCCCGCCATGCGCCGCCGTGGAGGACGACCACCAGCGGGGCCGAGCCGGCCTCGGCTGTCTCGCCTCGCGGTGTGTAGAAGTCGATCACCTGGTCGGGGTGGTCGCCGTAGGAGGCGGTGGCGTCGGGGTCGACCGCCGGGTGCGAGAAGGCCGACTCCTCCTCGGCGGCGGCCCGGGCTGCGACGACGTCGTCCGGCATGCTCCAACCTCTCAGCAACAAAACGTATTTGACGGAACGGATGTGGCGGACCAGGTGGGGATTCGGCCGTTGGCGGGGACGGTATCAGGCCCGTGACGTGCGCGGACACGGGGTTGTCACGCTCGGTGAGGGGTGAACGGTTCTGCTGATTCTTGGGCTGACGGGGTGGCTGGGGGTTGGCCTGTCCGTGTGTACCAAGGAGGTTGTTATGTCCGGCGGGTTCGGCACGGTGCGTTCTGGTGGGTGTACGGGGGGTGTCTGTGCGGTGGGGTTGGGGGCGGTGGGTTTTTGCGGGCGTGGGGGTTGGCTGGCCGTGGGGGTCGGTGGCCCTGCGGGTGGGTGGCCGTGGGGCGGGGTCGCTCGCCGCGCTCGCGGGGTGCCGCTGCGCCCACCCGTGCCGCCCCAGCGGCACGACTGCCCGCAGCGACGGCGGGTGGACGCCCGCCCGCAGCGGCGGCAGGTGGACGCCCGCCCGCAGCGGCGATGGGTGGAGGGCGAGCGGGGCGGCGCGACCGTCCGCCGCTGGAGGCGGGGGGCCATCCGCCGCTGGAGGCGGGGGGCCATCCGCCGCTGGAGAAGGGGGGCCGTCCGCAGGCGGCGGGGGTTGAGCCGGCACCCCCAGCAGCACCACCGCCCCAGCTGAGACGGTTGGGTGGCCGTGGGGGTGGGGCCGCTCGCCGCGCGGGCGGGTGCCGCTGCGCCCACCCGTGCCGTTCCAGCGGCACGACTGCCCGCAGCGGCGGTGGGTGGAGCACGCACCGCGTCGCGAACGCAGGGGAGCGCCGCCCTGTCAGCTCAGCAGTTCCCCCAGCACCCGTGCCGCTCGTTCCGCGTCCGTGTATGTGACGTACAGCGGGGTGAAGCCGAAGCGGAGGGTGTCGGGGTGGCGGAAGTCGCCTGTCACGCCCTGGGCGATGAGGCGGTTCATGACCGTCTCGGCGTCTTCGCAGCGCAGGGACACCTGGCTGCCTCGTTCCTCGTGGCGGAGCGGGGTCAGGGACTCCACTCGGCCCTCGGGGACGTACTCCGCCACGCATTCCAGGAAGAAGTCCGTCAGCGCCAGCGACTTGGTCCTGACCATGTCGATCGTGACGCCCTCCCACACCTCCAGGGCCGACTCCAGGGCCAGCATCGAGAGGATGTCGGGGGTGCCGACGCGCCCGCGCAGGGCGCCCGGGGCCGGTTCGTAGGCCGGGCGCATGCCGAACGGCTCGGCGTGCGAGTTCCAGCCGGGGAGCGGGGAGTCGAAGCGGTCCTGGAGGTCCCGCCGGACGTACAGGTACGCCGGTGAACCCGGGCCGCCGTTCAGGTACTTGTAGGTGCAGCCGACCGCGAGGTCCACCCCGTGCTCGTCGAGGCCCACCGGCAGCGCGCCCGCGCTGTGGCACAGGTCCCAGACGGCGATCGCGCCCGCCGCGTGCACGGCGGCGGTGAGCGACGGCAGGTCGTGCAGCCGCCCGGTGCGGTAGTCGACGTGGTTCAGCAGCACCGCCGTCGTCCGGTCCGACAGGGCCGCCGGGACCTCGGCCGGGGTGACGGGGCGCAGTCGGCAGCCGGTCATCCGGGCCGCCGACTCGGCTATGTAGCCGTCCGTGGGGAACGTCGTCGCGTCGACGAGGATCTCGTCCCGTTCCGCGCTCGCGCCGGCGCTCATGCGTACCGCAGCCACAAGTGCCTTGAAGACGTTGACACTTGTCGAGTCGCCCACGACGATCTGGCCGGGCGCCGCGCCCACCAGCGGGGCGATGCGGTCGCCGATCCGCTCCGGCGCCGTCCACCAGCCGCTCTCTCCCCAGGAGCGGATGCGCAGTTCGCCCCACTCGCGGCGGACGACGTCGTCCAGCCGCCCGGGGACGGACGCGGGCAGCGCGCCCAGCGAGTTGCCGTCGAGGTACACGTCCCCGTCGAGCAGGAACTCCGCCCGCTTGTGGGCCAGTTCGTCTTCGGCGTCCAACTTCCTCGCTCTGGAGGCGAGTTCGGACATGGCGAGCTCAGACATGGGACCTCGCCGTCCACAGCTCCGGGAAGACGTTCTTCCGTGCGCGCTTCTCCAGCCAGGCCACGCCGGCCGAACCGCCCGTGCCGGCCTTCGCGCCCATCGCGCGGCGGGTGGCGACGAGGTGGTCGTTGCGCCAGCGCCACACCAGTTCGGCGACGTCGGTCAACGCCTCGCCGAGACGGGCGAGTTCGTCGCTCTCGTCGCCCGAGTACAGGGCGGTCCACACCGCCTCGACCTCCGGCGACGGCTCGTACCGCCGTGAGACGTCACGTGTCGCGACGGCCTCCGGAATCGCGTGCCCGCGCCGCGCGAGGAGCCGCAGCACCTCGTCGTAGAGGCTGGGCTCGTGCAGGGCCTTCTCCAGCTCGTCGTGGACGCGGGGCGCGCCGCGGTGCGGGACCAGCATGGACGCGGACTTCTCGCCGAGCAGGAACTCCATCCGCCGGTACATCGCCGACTGGAAGCCGGAGCCCTCGCCGAGGGCGGAGCGGTACGCGTTGAACTGGGCCGGGGTGAGCTGCCCGAGCGGCTTCCAGGACGCGTTCAGCGCCTCCAGCTCCCGTACGGAGCGCTTCAGGGCGGCGACCGCCGTCGGGACGTCGTCGGAGCGCAGGGCGTGCGACGCCGTCTCCCACTCGTGGACGATCACCGTGAACCACAGCTCCATCACCTGGGTCGTGACCAGGAAGACCATCTCTCCGGGATCGTCGGAGAGGGTGTGCTGGAGGTGGGTGAGCACGTCCGCCTTGACGTAGTCCTCGTACGGCGTCGTGCCTGCGAAGTCGAGATGCGGGGTCTCGGGCTCGAAAGCCTCTTGAGCCTCCTGGGACATCGCTGTCTCCTGTTGTGTACTCCGGGTAGCGGTCCGCCCCTGCCGTTGTCGACACGGTGGCCCCGGTCCCCACGGGCATCCTCCGCAATCGTCACCCGAAAACGCAAGGCCCGCCTGATCACACCAGGCGGGCCCGGGGGCTCTCGACGTCTCGTCCGTCCGCGAGGGCTAACCCAGCGTCTGGGCCGCCGCCGGCGAGGAGTCCTTCAGGAACTGCGTGCAGCGCTCGTACTCCTCCTGCTCGCCGATCGCTCCCGCGGCGCGGGCGAGGGCGTGCAGGGCGCGCAGGAAGCCGCGGTTGGGTTCGTGCTCCCAGGGGACCGGGCCGTGGCCCTTCCAGCCGTTGCGGCGCAGGCTGTCCAGGCCGCGGTGGTAGCCCGTACGGGCGTACGCGTACGACTCGACGACGCTGCCCCGCTCGAACGCGTCGTCCGCGAGCTGGGCCCAGGCCAGGGAGGACGTGGGGTACTGGGCGGCGACGTCGGCCGGGGGCGTGCCGTTCGCGAGGAGCTCGCGCGGGCCGGGGTCGTCGGGGAGGTGGGTCGGGGGCGGGCCCCCGAGGAGGTTCTCGTGAATGGACATGGCTTCCAGTCTGTCACCGCCCCCACCCCGCAGAGCCGCCCGGCACCCCACGACCGATCGAGCCCGGTGCCCCGAGAGGGACACCGGGCTCGACAGGACAGCGCTCGCGGGGTTCAGCCGGGCAGTCGGACCGCCCCGCTCGGCCCGTTCACCTCGCGCGGCCCGTTCACCCGGCGCCCCCGTTCACCTCGCGCGCCTCGCTCAGCGCGTGAAGTTGAAGTACTTCCACGGGCCGTACACCGTGGCGTTCACGTTGTCGCCGTTGTAGCCGTCGATGTACGCCGAGCGGACGCGGAAGCGGTAGCCGGCCGCGCCGTCGCCGTCGAGGGTGACGAGCGACTTGCCGTCGCTGCCCAGCGGGAAGTACTCGGGGTCGCCGCCCGAGTACCAGGCGCCCTGGACGAAGACCTGGAAGTCCAGGCGGGTGTGCCGGCCCGGGTAGGCGTTGTGCCAGGTGGTGATGAGCGGGTCGGCCGTCTGGCGGTAGGTCTGGTACCAGGTGTTGCCGAACTTCGTCCACTTGTAGTGGCGCGAGAGCGAGGTCGACACGCCCGCGCGCGTGCGCACGCCGGACGTGGCCTGGGCCCAGCCGTAGCGGGCGTCGCCGGCGAAGACCGCGGTGACCGTGGTGTCACGGCTCATCCACATCGACGCCGTCAGCTTGCCCTTGGCGTTGACGGCACCGCGCTTGAGCAGCCGCTTCGGCTCCGGGCCCCACGGGTCGGCCCAGATCTCCACGACACGGTTCTTGTAGGTCGGGCCGAGGGTGGCCGTGTACGTCACCGTCGTGGCGTAGTTGACCGTGAGGCCGTTGCGGTCCAGGGTCAGCGCGGTCTTGGCGTGGGCGACCTTGACCAGCGCGGTCCCGGAGGCGGCCGAGTGCTGGGCGTCCCCGGCGTACGCCACCTTGTAGGTGACGTTCCCGGAGGCCGTCGGGGTGTCCGTGAACGAGAACGCCCCGTTCGCGCCGAGCTTCTTCACGCCGAGCGCCTTGCCCTGCGGGGCCTCGACGTCGAACCGGGTCACGGTGAGCGGCGTGCCGGCGGGCAGCGCCAGCGTCGCGGCGACCGTGCCGGAGACGGTGAGCGGCTTGGCGCGCTGGGCCGTCGCCGGCGCCTTGACGGTGACCGTCGGCGCGGACTTGGTCGGCTCGTCCAGGACCTGGAGACGCGGATTGGTGTCGGAGTTGTTGGTCACCGCGAAGAGCCGGCCGCCGCCGGGCTCCCAGGCCAGACCGCCGTCGACGAGTGAGTCCCCGCCGCTGCTGCTGCTGGTGTTCGGGAAGTCGTACGTGCGCACGGACTTCGTCTCGCCGGGCCGGTAGACGAAGACGTCGTCCCGGTACACCGAGCCGGAGCCCACCGCGACGGTGCCGTCGGTGGCGACGGCCACGGCCGCGCCGCTGTGATCGCTCGGGTAGGTGCCCACCTCGGCGAGGTCCGAGGTCTGAAAGACGTGGTGCACGTTGCCGGCGTTCGCCGTGATGAGGCGGTTGCCGTCCGGCGTGTAGGCGAGATCGTTGGTGATGCCGGACCAGGCGGTGGTGTTGAGCGCGGTGCGGGCCGCGGCGCCCGTCGTCACGTCGTACGTCGCTACGGCGAACCGGTGGTAGGAGGAGCTGGCGGCCGCGATGACGTTCGGGTTCGCGGGCGAGGAGACCAGGCGCGGGGCGCCCGAGTACTCGGTGTCGGCGTCCTGGTCCAGGGCGACCACCGGCTCGGCGCCGGTCACGTCGACCGAGCCGATCGCGCCGTCGTAGTCGCCGCCGTAGCCGAACCAGACCTTGCCGCCGGCGAGGGCGACGTAGCGCGGGTCGGTGCCCTCGCCGGTCGCGTACCGGGCCTGCTCGGTGACCGCCGCGGTGTCCAGGGCCACGACCGCGTCGGCACCCGGGACGGCGGCGTACAGGCGGCCCGAGTCGGCGGAGAGCGCGAGGCCGGTGACACCGGGCAGGCCGGTGACGGAGCCCAGCACCCTGCCCTCGTAGTCGGTGGCGACGACCTTGCCGAGGTACGGGTCGCTGACGAAGATCTTCTTGTGGACGCCGTCCACCACGACGTCGCCCGTGGACCTCAGCGGCAGGACCTTGCTGCTGTCCGCCGTCGCCGAGCCCGCGGTGCCCACGACCAGTGCCGCGGAGCTGAAGAGGACCGCGAGCGCCGTCGCGGCCGAGAGAGTGCGCTTACGCACGATGAAGAGACCCCCCATTGGTCCTTCGCGCCCCAGACGGGGACGCGGATACCGCCGCCCCGGACCGGGGCGCGGTGATCCGCAGCGTAGAGCATGCCCCTGACATCCCGCTCCCCGGTATTGCGTCAGGGACGGCTCACGGACGGCGGCTTCCGGACACACGAGGGCCCGACGCCGTGCGGGAGCACGGGCGCCGGGCCCTCGATGAGCCGCTGCGGGGGAGAGCGCTTACTTGATCTTCGTCCCCGCCGAGCGCAGGTTCTGCGTCGCCTCGACGACGCGCGCCGCCATGCTCGCCTCGGCCAGCTTGCCCCAGGTCCGCGGGTCGTAGGTCTTCTTGTCGCCGACCTCGCCGTCGACCTTCAGGACGCCGTCGTAGTTCTTGAACATGTGGGCCGCGACGGGACGCGTGAAGGCGTACTGCGTGTCCGTGTCGATGTTCATCTTGACGACGCCGTTCTCCAGCGCGGTCGCGATCTCCTCCGCCGTGGAGCCGGAGCCGCCGTGGAAGACGAAGTCGAACGGCTGCGAGCCGGCCGGCCGGCCGAACTTGGCGGCGACGCCCTCGTTCAGCTCCTTCAGCAGGTCGGGGCGGAGGACGACGTTGCCCGGCTTGTACACGCCGTGGACGTTGCCGAAGGACGCGGCCAGCAGGTAGCGGCCCTTCTCGCCCAGGCCGAGCGCCTCGGCGGTGCGGATCGCGTCCTCGGCCGTCGTGTACAGGGAGTCGTTGATCTCGTGCGAGACGCCGTCCTCCTCGCCGCCGGTCGGCGTGATCTCCACCTCGAGGATGATCTTCGCGGCGCGGGCCTTCTCCAGCAGCTCCTGCGCGATGGTCAGGTTGTCGGAGAGGGTCTCGGCGGAGCCGTCCCACATGTGCGACTGGAACAGCGGGCCGAGACCCGCCTCGACGCGCTTCTGGGAGATCGCGAGCAGCGGCCGTACGTACCCGTCGAGCTTGTCCTTCGGGCAGTGGTCGGTGTGCAGGGCCACCGTGACCGGGTACTTCTCGGCGACGATGTGCGCGAACTCCGCGAGCGCGACCGCGCCCGTCACCATGTCCTTGCTGTACTGGCCGCCCAGGAACTCGGCGCCACCCGTGGAGATCTGGATGATGCCGTCGCTCTCCGCCTCCGCGAAGCCGCGCAGTGCCGCGTGCAGGGTCTGGGTCGAGGTGACGTTGATGGCCGGGTAGGCGAACTTGCCTGCCTTCGCCCGGTCGAGCATCTCGTTGTAGACCTCGGGGGTTGCGATGGGCATTCGTCCGCTCCTTGGGTGTGCGGGTTGGCGTTCTGCGTTCTTACGGCCCTGACCTAGACCTGGGGTGCGACGTCATCGTCGTCCCCATCTTTCCAGACATGGCCCGATGCTCCAGCGGGTGTCCGCCCGCCGGTCAGTCCAGGCCCAGCTCGTCCTTGGCGTACGCGTACAGGTAGGGCACGCCCGCGCCCTCCTGGATCTTCTCTGCGGCGCCGGTCGCCCGGTCCACGATCGTCGCGACGCCCACGACCTCGGCGCCCGCCTCGCGCACGGCCTCGACGGCGGTGAGCGGCGAGCCGCCGGTGGTGGAGGTGTCCTCGACGACCAGCACCCGGCGGCCCTTGATCTCCGGGCCCTCGACGCGCCGCTGGAGTCCGTGCGCCTTGGCCGCCTTGCGCACCACGAAGGCGTCCAGCCTGCGGCCGCGCGCGGCGGCGGCGTGCAGCATCGCGGCGGCGACCGGGTCGGCGCCCATGGTCAGGCCGCCGACGGCGTCGAAGTCCAGCTCCGCCGTCAGGTCCAGCAGGACCTGCCCGACGAGCGGCGCGGCCTCCCCGTCGAGGGTGATCCGGCGCAGGTCGACGTAGTAGTCGGCCTCCAGACCCGACGACAGGGTCACCTTGCCGTGCACCACGGCCTTGTCCTTGATCTGTCGCAGCAGCGCGCCACGTGTGTCCGTCATGCCGAACAGCTTAGAGGCGCTGCTCAGAGGCGGGTCCAGCGCCAGGTCGTGCTGGTCTCCAGCGGGTCCAGGGGCGTGACCAGCCGCGGGTGGGAGTTCAGCCCGTCCGGCGGGCCGGTCTGCGGTTCCACGCACACGGCCGCCTCCTGCTCGTCGTAGACGACGACCCACCGCTCGGGGCTGGTCACCTCCAGCCGGAGCCGCCCCGGCCACGTGAGGGTCACGTCCACGCCGCCGGGCATGCCGAAGCAGTCGTCCCAGGGGCCCGGCTTCGGCTCGACGCGCTCGCCGGTGGGGAGGTGGTCGTCGCCGCGCTGCTCCTGCCAGGCCGGGTCGAAAGCCAGCTGCACCGACGGTCCGTCGTCGCTGAGGTGGCGGTTGAACCAGGGGTGCCAGCCGATCTGCGCGGGGAAGGACGAGCCGTACGTCTCCACCGCCATGGACAGCGTCAGCGCCTCCTCGGTCAGCGCGACGATCTGCGTGACCCGGCCGGGGTAGGGCCAGGGCTCCACCAGGTCGTACGTCAGGACCGCCTCGTCGGCCGAGCTGCGGGCCACCCGCCAGGCGCCGTCGCGGACGGTGCCGTGGATGGCGTGCGGCGGGGAGTTCAGCGGCATCTGGTGGACGTGCGCGCCGTCCCGGAACCGGCCGTCCCGGATCCGCCCGCACCAGGGCACCATCGGGAAGCAGCCGAACCGCTCGCCCTGCCGCAGCAGTTCCACGCCGCCGACGCGCAGTCCTGTGACCCGTCCGCCGTTACCGGGCCGCACGGTCGCCTCCGCGTCGCCCGCGGTCAGCGTGATCTCTTCGTCGCTCACGCCACGACCCTACCGAGGCGATCAAGAACCCGCCGCCGAAAGAACCACCACCGTGGACAGGCCTTGGCGTGTTCCCGACGTGGTCATCCACCGGCGGCGACTTCGGCACAGGGCTGCCCGACGCGACGGGTCCACCGGGGTCGACCGCAGCGCGGGTACGCCCGACGCGACGGTTCACGGACATCGACCGCTTGAACGCGAGCCTGCCGCGGCCGTCCACCGGGGGCGATCTCAGCGCGGGTGCGCCCGGCGTGGCGGTTCAGCGGCGGCGGCGTAGGGCCCTGCCTACGACGATCGCCGATGCGACGACGAAGGCGGCGGCCGGGGCCGCCCAGCGCAGGGTGTTGTTGCCGGCGACGGTCTCCGGGGCCGGGACCGGTGCGTAGCGCCCGCGCGGCGGGGCGTGGTCGACCTCCTCGGCGCTGCGCCCGATCATCGTGCGGCGCGCGTGCGCGGCTTCGGCGGGGGGCACGCCGGGGTCCGGGAGATCGTCGACGCCGTCGGTCTCGGCGTCGTCGGCAACGGCGTCGCGCGTCTCGTCCTCCAGGCCCGGAGGGGGGACCTCTGTCTCGAAGACGGTGCCGGGGGCGGCGGCCGGAGCGGGGGGCTCCTCTTCAGGGGTCTCCCGCGCGGGCGGCTCCGGTGTCTCCGCCGCCCCCTCCCCCAGGTTCTCCGCGAAGCGGTTCAGCAGGCGGGCGGCGGCCGAGTCCACCGCGTCCGCCGGGAGTTCCGCGATCCGGCCCTCCGCCGACGCGGTGCCCTCGAAGAGGAGCGCGGTGCCGCCCTCCGTCTCCCTGACGCGCACCGTGAGCGCGATCTTGACGGTGCCGGTCCCGCGGGCCTCGGTGGCGTCGCCCTCCACGGCGTACGCGCCGTCCTCGCGCGCGGTGACGCGCAGGGCGCCCCGGTAGGTGATGGTGTGGCCGGCGACGCGCAGCTTCAGCCGGCCGGCGACGGGCTCGGTGCCGGCGTCCTGCTGGAGCCCGGGAACCGCCCGGGCCACCTGCTCGGGGTCGGCGAGGGCCCCCCTCAGCCGCTCGGCCGGAACCGGAACGAACACCTCTTGCTCCATAGATGCGGAGCCTACCCAGGGGTGCGGCACCGCACCTCCCCTCTGCCACAAGTCGTCCACGATCGTCCCTACCCGCACGGCTCGTCGCGGTGACGCCCCCGCCACCGAACGCCCTCACTGCCTCACCGCCCCTCCCCGCCCCTCAATACCGCGGATGCACCAACGTCGAGGCCGGCAGCCCCTCCACCCGCCCCCCCAGCTCCCGCTCGCCCCCGGTCAGGTGGAGGGGTGGGTGGTGGGCCGTCGCCGCCAGGACGAAGCCCCAGTCGCCGTCGGCTCGGTAGGGGGCCGTGCGCAGGCCCGCCGCGCGGAGGGTCGTCTCCACCGTCCAGAAGGCGCGGGGGCGGGCGGCGACCGGGCCGGCGTGGACGGCGAGGCGGCCGCCGGGGCGCAGGACGCGGCGGGCGAGGCCGTAGAACTCCTGGGAGTACAGCTTCGTGCTCGCGGTGATGCCCGGATCGGGCAGGTCGGCGAGGACCACGTCGTACGCGGCGGACGGGATCTCCCGCAGCCGGCCGAAGGCGTCGGCGACGGTGACATGGACGCGCGGATCGTCCCAGGCGTGCTCGTTGAGGCGGGCGAGCGCCGGATCGGTGCGGGCGAGCCGGATCAGCCGGGCGTCGAGCTCGACGACGTCGACGCGGTGGACGCCGGGATGGGCGAGGACCTCACGGGCGGCCAGCCCGTCGCCGCCGCCGAGGATCAGCACCCGGCGGTGCGGGCCGTGCATCGCGGGGTGGACCAGGGCCTCGTGGTACCGGCGCGCCTCGGGGCCGCCGCCCCGGAGCCGGCCGTCGAGGTAGAGGCCCAGGGGGCTCCCGTCGGCGTCGCCGGTGAGGACGACCTCCTGGACGCCGGTCTGCACGGCCACCCGCACGTCGTCGCCGTACACCGCGTGCCGTGCGGCCCGCTCGAAGTCGCCGACGAGGACGGCGGCGGAGGCGAGCACGCCGAGGACGGTGACGTTGGCGACGACGAGGAGCCAGCGGGCGCGCCGGCTGAGGTCGCGGCGGAACAGGCCGAGGACGAGCGCGCCCCCGGCGACCACGTTGACCGCGCCGGTCAGCAGCGAGCTGGTCAACTGGCCGAAGAGGGGCAGCAGGAGGAAGGGGAAGGCGAGCCCGCCGACGAGCGCGCCGACGTAGTCCGCGGCGAACAGGTCGGCGACCGCTCCCCCCGCGTCCTGGCGGCGGATGCGCTGGATCAACTCCATCAGCAGCGGGACCTCCGCGCCGATGAGCAGCCCGATGGCGAGGGAGAACGCGACCAACAGCACCCGGGGGCCGTCGGCCCACAGGCCGCCCCAGTCACCCGTCCAGGCGAACACCGCGTACAGCGCCATGGCACTGCACCCGCCCACCAGCGCGAGCACCACCTCGATCGCGGCGAACCCGGCGGCGGCGGACCGGCACAGCCGTTTCGCGGCGAGGGAGCCGATGCCCATCGCGAACACCATCACGGAGAGCACCACGGAGGCCTGGGTGACCGAGTCGCCCATCAAGTACGAGGCGAGCGCGACGAGTTCGAGTTCGTACACCAGTCCGCAGGCCGCGCAGACGAAGACGCACGCGAGGACCAGGAACCGCCCGGTGTCCGGCCGGACGGGGAGCCGCGCGGGGCCGCGCCACGGGGGCGGGGCGCCGGGCGGGGCTGGGGCGTGCGGCTCGATCACGACTGCGACGTTACGTCACGAGTCCGGGACGCTTCGTCACCCACACGTGTGGAACTCGGCGTCGATCAGACGCCGTGGGTTTGAGCCGTCCGCGGCCGGGCCTCGCCGCTCCCGGACGGGCCGTTCGCGCGCCCCGGCAGCCGCATGCCCACCCTCGTCCTCGTCGCCACCAACTGCCCGTCCTGCGGGTACGCGTGCCAGGTGCGCCAGTGCACATGGCCCTCGTGCCGCTGGGCGAGCAGCGCGGTGAAGGCGTGCGGGCTGCCGGGGAAGACGCCGGCCAGACCGTGCGGGTGGTCGGAGACCAGGGCCAGCAGTTCCTGGGCGCGGGCGGTGAACTGACTGGGCGTCAACATCTCGACGTGCGCGGCGAATTCGTACTCCCAGTCGCCCAGTCGCTTGGCCACGCCGAGCGGCAGCGGGGTGCTGCTGCCGGGGATGCAGGCCACCGTCTCCGAACAACGACCCTGCTCCTCCTCGAGGAGCACCTGGTGCGAGGCGCCGAGGAGGCGCAACTGGACCTGGGCGCCGGACAGTTCGAGGTCGAGGGTGGCCAGGGCGGGCAGCGGTTCACGCCCCAGGGCCCAGGCGAGGTCGGCCGCGCGCGTGTCGGTGTAGGAGGTGTGCAGGGTCGTGAGCATGACTCGGCTCCGCTAGAACGCAAAGAAGAGGAAAGGTCCGGCGCACCCCGGCTGACACCGGGAGGTCGGCCCGGTCGGCCCGTTCTGGGAAGGACGTCCGCGCGGGGCGTCCGTAGGGGTCCGAGGGGCCGCGTTGGTGACTTAGAGGGAATCATGAACGGTGGCGCCGCCACAGCGTTTTTACCCAACTTCGTGGGGTTTCCATCCCCTAGAGGGCTCCACAGCTCAACTGTTCAACCACGGCGTACGCCGTGCGGCCCAGACGTACCACCGTGCGCCCCGTCCGGAAGATCGTCGGAGGGCCCGGACGCCGAAGGGCTCGGACGTCGCAGGGCCGGGAAGTCGAAGGGCCGGGAAGTCGAAGGGCCCGGACATGGTGCGACCGCGGGGCGCCCTGGGTCAGGGGCGGGCCCCGCGGTCCGGATGCGGCTCCCCCCGGGGGGAGCTCAGCTGCCCCGTGTCAGCTGCCTCCGCCGCCGCATCCGCCGCCTCCGCCGCCCCCGCAGGAGGAGGAGCCGCCGCCGCAGGAGCTGCCCGAGGACGAGCCGCAGGACGAGCCGCCGCTGTCGCCGCCGGCCCACCAGCCGCCGCTGCGGCTCCCGGTGCGGCGCGGCCGGCTGGTGTGCCGCCGCGACGACCCGCCGCCGGAGTGGCTGGCGTAGACGACGAGCGACGCGACGAGCAGGATGGCGATGGCCGTCAGGATGAAACCGATGAGCATGGCGTCACCCTCCTTTCGAATCCCCCGAAGCGGCCCCCCGTGGGCGCCTCGCGCGACGTGTGAGCGTCGCGTGCACGGGGGATGCCCGTCCGTCTCACGGACCAAAGCACACTTGAGGAAGTCCAGAGCTTCGACGCAGGATGACCGGCATGACCTCCACCGCACGCCCCTTCCTCAACCGCCGTCTCACCGAGTTCGGGACGACGATCTTCGCCGAGATGTCCGCGCTGGCCGTGCGGACGGGGGCGATCAACCTCGGGCAGGGCTTCCCGGACACGGACGGACCCGAGGAGGTGCGGGAGGCGGCGGTGCGGGCGCTGCGGGACGGGCGCGGCAACCAGTACCCGCCGGGTCCCGGCGTCCCCGAGCTGAGGACGGCGGTCGTCGATCACCAGCGCCGCCGCTACGGCCTGTCCTTCGACCCGGACACCGAGGTCCTCGTCACCGCGGGCGCCACCGAGGCCGTCGCGGCCGCCCTGCTGGGGCTGGTGGAGCCCGGCGACGAGGTCGTCGCGCTGGAGCCGTACTACGACTCCTACGCGGCCTGCATCGCGATGGCGGGCGGCACGCGGGTGCCGGTGACGCTGCGGCCGGACCCGGAGCGGGCCCGTTTCCGCCTGGACCTGGACGAGCTGCGCGACGCCGTCACCGACCGCACCCGGCTGCTGCTGGTCAACACCCCGCACAACCCGACCGGCACCGTCCTCACCCGGGCGGAGCTGACGGCGATCGCCGAGCTGGCGGTGGAGCGGGACCTGCTGGTCGTCACGGACGAGGTGTACGAGCACCTGGTCTTCGACGACGCCGAGCACGTGCCGCTGGCGACGCTGCCGGGGATGCGGGAGCGGACGGTCACCATCGGCAGCGCCGGCAAGACGTTCTCGTTCACCGGCTGGAAGGTCGGCTGGGTGACGGCGGCGCCCGCGCTGGTCACGGCGGTGCGCTCGGCGAAGCAGTACCTCACGTACGTGGCGTCGGGCCCCTTCCAGTACGCGATCGCCGAGGCGCTGGCGCTGCCCGACGCCTACTTCGACGGGTTCCGCGCGGACATGCTGGCCAAGCGGGACCTGCTGTCGGCGGGGCTGGCCGCGGCGGGCTTCGCGGTCTACCGCCCGGCGGGCACGTACTTCGTCACCACCGACATCCGCCCCCTCGGCGAGAGCGACGGTTTCGCCTTCTGCCGTTCACTGCCGGAGCGCTGCGGGGTGGTCGCGATCCCCAACGCGGTCTTTTACGACCACCGCGAGCAGGGTGCGCCCTTCGTTCGCTTCGCGTTCTGCAAGCGGACAGGTGTGCTGGAGGAGGCGGCCTCCCGACTCAAGACGCTGGCCCCCTGACGACAACAGACGTACCAGCATCTGTACCGGCCACACGGCCTGGTTGCCACGAGCCGGAAAGCGGGCGGTAGCCCTCCTCGGCCAGCCAGGCGCGGGCCCTGCCGCGCTGTCGCTCATCGCGGAACCGGTGGTACCGGCGCCAGGAGTGCTCGTCACCGGCGAGGACGTCCTTGAAGCGCCGGAGGGCACCCCGCCCGCCGATGGCGATCCGCAGCCGGTCGGCAAGGGCGGCGTCCCCGACCTCTTCGATGAACAGCTCTATGTCCCGGTAACCGGCCCGGGACCCCAGAGCCGGAACGTACAGCCATCGCTCGGGATCGTCGTCCTCCTCAGCCTCGGGCCCAGGCCCCAGCTCATCGGTGAACGCAGGCCGGCACTCCCCGGTGGACAGATCGACCCGGCCACCGGACTCGGCCGGGTCGCCCTCCAGCAGCATGGCGAGCATCTCCAGATCGACCGCGAGCGGGCGCAGGAAGGGGACCGCCGCGTCTCCCGCGGCCGCACGCAACCGATCCGCCAGTTCCTCATCGCCCCGGAAGCCGCGCTCCTGGAGCGCGCCGAGAAACAGGGCCGCCATCCCCGCAGCCCCCGGCAGGCCCTGTGCCGCGGTCCCGGCCACACCCTCGCCGGCCAGCTGCAGCACCTCACGCACGGGTCCCCGACGCAACGCCGCAAGCAGCGTCACCCCGTCCTGCGCGTGGAGCGCACCACGCAGGGCCCGCAGCCCGTCCTCGACCCATCCCTCAGCCACGGCCCCGCCGGTAACGCGTCACCAAGGACGTATCACGCCGGCACCATCGGTTTCCCTCTGCCCGGCGCCCGGGAGACCATGCGGTGTCACCCGGTCAGCGGCGACGCTTGCGGCCGCTCTTGCCTGCGGAGCGCCGAGCCTTCCGGGCGCGGCCGACGCGGGCGCCGTGGGTACCCAGTGCCCGGGCCGCCAGCTGCCCGAGCTCGTCGAGTCCGGCCCGGTCCGGGTGGGCGGAGCCCAACGCGGCGGCAACCGCGTCCCTGGCCTGGGGACCCTGGGCACGCAGCATCTCCTCGGCGCCGTCCCCGCCGCCCGCCAACTCCACGAGCTGAAGCAGGCTCTCGGCGAGCACCAGCAGCTGCTCGGCGTCGGTCATGTCCTCGGGGGACAGCAATTCACGGTGCGCCAGCGCGTTCAGCGCCAGCGGCGCCAGCTGTGTGTCTCGCCGCAGCGTGCGCAGCAGCCCTTCCCCCTCACCGTCCAACGCCACCGACAACACGTCGAGCATCGCCTGCGCACGCGTGCGGAAGGTCATGGTCCTTACGGCGTCGGTCAGTTGCCGCAGGGCACCTTCCCGCTCGCCACGGGCCGTGATCCAGTCGGCCAGCTCCGTGCGGGCGGTGTCCGGGTCGTAGTCCTCGGCCAGCACCCCCAGCAGGCCGGCCGCCGACGCCTGGGCCAGTTCACCGACCACCGGTGCGTCCCTGCCGGCCGCCAGCAACCGCTGTCGTACGGCCCGGGTACCGAGTTCGGTGAGACGGATGAGCTCGACCGGCCCGGCGGTCAGCTCCTCTCGCCGGGCATCGGCACGCTCCCGCGCCGCCGGGTCCGTTGCCGCCCCCGCGCCGCCCAGCAGCTCCGCGAGCTCCGGCGGCATGTCCGCGGGCAGCTCGGGACCAGCATCGGAGAGATCGATGTCGAGGAACACCGGATCGGCCATCCCACGGTCACGCTCGATCGCGCCCAGGTCGTCCAGCAGGTCGAGCACCGCGCGCAGGTCCCGGTCGGCGTGCTCGAACCACATCCGGTGCTGAGGGTCCGACCCGGCGTCGAGCTGGAAGGAGGCCCGACAGGCCAGGTGTACCGTGTCGCGCAGCCGCGGCCAGGGCATCGGGTACGGCAGGCTGTAGAGCGTGTTCAGCACATCGTCCAGGACGTCCTCGTAGACGTCGAAGAGCATCGACTCGACGTGCCAGCCGCTGTGCGCCCCGATCAGAGCCTGCCGCAGTTCGAAGCACGCGTCGAAGGCGCGCAGCCACAGCTGGAGCGGGTCGGCCAGCACCGGCCGGGCCTTGGCCACCGCGTACAACCGCCCCTTGACCACCCGGACCAGGCGCGCCTTCTTCGCCCACTCCACCAGCAGTCCCAGCCGCGGCAGGTCGGCCGAAGAGCGCACCCCCTCGATCTTGTCGCCGGTGCCGAGTATGTCCACCAGCTCACGGGCCTCCGCCATCCGCAGCCGTCCCGTCGCCGTCACCGGTCGGCGGCCCTGCCCCGCCCATTCGGTGAGTCCGCGCAACCGCGCCACGGTCGTCGACGCCTCGGCCCGTCGGCGCAGTTCGTCGTCCGGGGGAAGCATCACGGGCAGTTGCGGCTCGGCCCGGGCCACGCCGGACAGCGCGCGGCCGGTCAGCCGCCGTTCCATGATCGCGGCGAGAGCCTGCTGATCGTAGGCGACCGCCCCGCGCTGCGCCCGGTCCGCGAAGCGCTGAAACGCCGCCCCGTCCTGGACGTCCACGCCCTGCTCCGCGGCCGTCATCGCCCAGAACTTCGCCAGTCCCCAGCGAGTGCGGTCCGTCATCACCGCCGGATGCCGGTCCGCGACCCTGTCGACCGCACCAAGGGAATCCTGCAGTGAGGGGCCGCGCGGGTCCGCCAACTGCGCGGCGTGCAGAAAGCGCAGCAGCGTGCCCAGTGTGCCCGGGGCGTCGGCGCGTTCCTCGCCGGGAAGCTCGGTGACCTGCTGGGGAAGCCAGGAGAGGAGGAGCTCCTCCACATGGCGCGACTCCCACAACCCCAGTCGGCCGTCGGCAGTCGCCCGGTGCCGGTAGTCCAGTGCCGTCTCAGCCGTGAACCCGTCCACCGGCAGCCCCTGCTCCCCGGCCCACCGGACGAGGCGGTCCACCAGCAGCCCGCACGCCGCCTCGAACTCTTCCTCGGCCTCGGGTTCGAATCGCATCCGCATGAAATTCGTCCACCCTGTCAGCAGCAGTCCTTGCCGCTCCACGCTATCGGCCTCAGGGGCCGGACATGGTGGTTGTCACCCACAGCCACCGCGGCTTCGAACCTCCTCGCGAGGAACCGGACTTCGTCGTACGGCCTCACGGCAGGGGACTGGCCGCGCCGGGAGCTTCGTCAGCGGGCGTCTGCCTCGGGCTCCGGGCGCGGGAGCTCGTCGAGGTCGAGGGTGAAGGTGCGGCCGTCGGCCAGGGGGATGGGGAGTTTGCCCGTCCCGTACTTGTGGGTGTGTGCCGCGATGTAACCGGTGGCGGTCGGCTGGGTGTGGAGGACGACTTCCTGGGCGTACGGGTCGACGACCAGGTAGATCGGGATGCCGTAGCGACCGTACTTGGCCGTGCAGTCGTCGTAGTCCTTGCGCGCGGAGGAGGTCGAGACGACCTCGGAGATCAGCAGGACGTCCTCGAAGCCGTAGCGCTTGCCTTCCCGGCGGGCGTCCTCGCGAAGGATCACGAGATCCGGGGCGGAGTTCTCGTCGGCGGGGAAGTCGATGTAGACGTCGGAGGCGGTCTTCGCATGGCGTCCGAGGGACACGATCGTGTCGTACTGCATCGACTTGATCGTGCTGGAGTGCTCGAAGCTCTGCGGAGTCATGATCACCTTTCCGTCAGCTCCGAACAGGACCGTGTATCCCTTGGGGAACTCGGTGTGCACGATCGCGTCGACGCTCATGGACGGCTCCTTCCCGTGTGTGGTCAGGATACGACGGGCAGTGCCGCGTCACCGAGCCCTGCGGTAGGGCCCGGAGACCGGTCCGGACAGGTTGTGCCGCCCGCTCACCGCCGGTGCCGGAGGTCCGCAGCGGGGCCTGGTCGCACCACACAGGAACAGGTAGGCCAACGAGGAGTCACCTGGGTGACGGCGGCGCCCGCGCTGGTCACGGCGGTGCGCTCGGCGAAGCAGTACCTCACGTACGTGGCGTCGGGCCCCTTCCAGTACGCGATCGCCGAGGCGCTGGCGCTGCCCGACGCCTACTTCGACGGGTTCCGCGCGGACATGCTGGCCAAGCGGGACCTGCTGTCGGCGGGGCCGGCCGCGGCGGGCTTCACGGTCTACCGGCCGGCGGGCACGTACTTCGTCACCACCGACATCCGCCCCCTCGGCGAGAGCGACGGTTTCGCCTTCTGCCGCTCGCTGCCCGAGCGCGCCGGGGTGGTGGCCATCCCGAACGCCGTGTTCTACGACCACCGCGAGGCGGGCGCGCCGTTCGTGCGGTTCGCGTTCTGCAAGCAGACGGGCGTGCTGGAGGAGGCGGTGAAGCGGCTGGCAGGGCTGTCAGGGGTGTCAGGGCTGCCGGAGTAGCGCGGGGACGGTGCGGGAACGGCGAGAGCCCGGCAGTGGCGCGCGTCCCTGTGGGGCGCGGCCCTGGCCGGGCTCTCGTGTCGCCGGGTGCTACTCGTCGCCCTCCTCGGGCTTCTCCGCGTCGTTGACCTCCTGCTCGAGGCCCAGCTGCTCCACGAGCCACTTGTCGAACTCGATGGCGGCCCGCACCCAGCTCACCGTCGAGGAGACGAACAGCTCGATGTTCACGCCGGCGCCGATCAGCAGCTGCGCCTCGCCGATGAGGCGGACGGTGCCGTCGTCGTGGGTGTGGGTGTAGACCTTGGGCCACAGGGTGCGGCGGTTCCAGTCGTCGATCGACTCCAGCAGCTGCTGCTTGTCGTCGATCTTGTGCGGGCGGTCGTAGAAGGTCCGCACCGAGTAGACCGCCTGTTCCGCTTCACCGCGGAACATGAAGTACGTGCGGAACTCCTCCCACGGCGCCGCGAGGTCGCCCTCGTCGTCGATGACGTACTTGAGCTCCATCTGGTCGAGGAGCTGCTTCACCAGGTCCTGATCCGGGACGACGGGGCCGGCCGGTCCCTCAGGCTGCGGCTCGGGCTGGCCCCCGAAGTTCGGAATCGAGGACGGGTCGATGCTCACCGTGATTTTCCCTTCGTACGGATCCCGCCATCCTCCCCCAGGAGGGGCGGGGAATGGCAACCCCGGCTCGGTCTGTATGCCGTGGGCTGACAGGATCCGGCCGTCGAACCTGCCGAGTACCCAGAAAGCGGGACGTTCCCGGGTACCCGGAAGCAGGGGTCAGAGCGTCTTCGCGGGGCCGCCCGTCCCGGGATCCGCCGTCCCGGAGTCCGGCGTCCCGGCCTCCGCCGTCGCCGTCGCCGTCGCCGTCGCCGGGCCCACGATCAGGCCCTCGCCGAAGGCGTCCACGCGGACCGTGTCGCCGTCCTTGACCTCGCCGGACAGGATCTCCTTGGCGAGGCGGTCCCCGATGGCCGTCTGGACCAGTCGGCGCAGCGGCCGGGCGCCGTACGCCGGGTCGTTGCCCTCGTCGGCGAGCCAGGTCAGGGCCGCGTCGGTGATCTCCAGGGTGAGCCGGCGTTCGGCGAGCCGCCGGGCCAGCCGGTCGATCTGGAGCCGGGCGATCCGGCTCAGCTCGTCCTTCGACAGGGCCGAGAAGACGACCAGGTCGTCGAGCCGGTTGAGGAACTCCGGCTTGAAGGAGGTGCGGACGACCTCCAGGACCTGTTCCTTCTTCTCCGCCTCGCTGGTGACCGGGTCGACCAGGAACTGGCTGCCCAGGTTGGAGGTCAGCACCAGGATGGCGTTGCGGAAGTCGACCGTGCGGCCCTGGCCGTCGGTCAGCCGGCCGTCGTCGAGCACCTGGAGCAGGATGTCGAAGACCTCCGGGTGGGCCTTCTCCACCTCGTCGAGCAGGACGACGCTGTACGGCCGGCGGCGTACCGCCTCCGTGAGCTGTCCGCCCTCCTCGTAGCCGACGTAGCCGGGCGGGGCGCCGACCAGGCGGGCGACGCTGTGCTTCTCGCTGTACTCCGACATGTCGATGCGGACCATGGCCCGCTCGTCGTCGAAGAGGAAGTCGGCGAGCGCCTTGGCCAGTTCGGTCTTGCCGACGCCGGTCGGGCCGAGGAAGAGGAAGGAACCGGTGGGCCGGTCGGGGTCGGCGATCCCGGCGCGGGAGCGGCGCACGGCGTCGCTGACCGCGCGCACGGCCTCGGTCTGGCCGATGAGGCGCCGGCCGAGCTCGTCCTCCATGCGCAGCAGCTTCTGCGTCTCGCCCTCCAGCAGCCGGCCGGCCGGGATGCCGGTCCAGGAGGCGACGACGTCGGCGATGTCGTCGGAGCCGACCTCGTCCTTGACCATGGTGTCCTTGGCAGCCTCCTCCTCGGCCTCGGAGGCGGCCTCCAGGTCGCGTTCCAGGGTGGGGATCTCGCCGTAGAGCAGCTTGCTGGCGGTGTCGAAGTCGCCGTCGCGCTGGGCGCGTTCGGCTTGGCCGCGCAGTTCGTCGAGCTTCTCCTTCAGCTCGCCGACCCGGTTGAGGGACTGCTTCTCCTTCTCCCAGCGGGCGGTGAGGCCGCGCAACTCCTCTTCCTTGTCGGCGAGATCGCGGCGCAGCTTGTCCAGGCGCTCACGGGAGGCGGCGTCGGTCTCCTTGGCTAGCGCCATCTCCTCCATCTTCAACCGGTCGACGGAGCGCTGGAGTTCGTCGATCTCGACGGGGGACGAGTCGATCTCCATGCGCAGCCGGGAGGCGGCCTCGTCGACGAGGTCGATGGCCTTGTCGGGGAGGAAGCGGGAGGTGATGTACCGGTCGGAGAGGGTGGCGGCGGCGACCAGCGCGCTGTCGGCGATCTGCACCTTGTGGTGGGCCTCGTAGCGGCCCTTGAGCCCGCGCAGGATGGCGATGGTGTCCTCGACGGTCGGCTCCGCCACCAGCACCTGCTGGAAGCGGCGCTCCAGCGCCGGGTCCTTCTCGATGCGCTCGCGGTACTCGTCGAGGGTGGTCGCGCCGACCATGCGCAGCTCGCCGCGGGCCAGCATGGGCTTGAGCATGTTGCCCGCGTCCATGGCGGAGTCGCCGCCCGCGCCGGCGCCCACGACGGTGTGCAGCTCGTCGATGAAGGTGATGATCTGCCCGTCCGACTGCTTGATCTCGGCCAGGACGGTCTTCAGCCGCTCCTCGAACTCGCCGCGGTACTTCGCGCCGGCCACCATCGCGCCCAGGTCGAGCGCGACGAGCCGCTTGTCCTTCAGCGACTCGGGCACGTCGCCCTTCACGATCCGCTGGGCGAGACCCTCGACGACGGCGGTCTTGCCGACGCCGGGCTCGCCGATGAGGACGGGGTTGTTCTTGGTGCGGCGGGAGAGCACCTGCACCACGCGCCGGATCTCGGTGTCGCGCCCGATGACGGGGTCGAGCTTGCCGTCCCGCGCGGCGGCGGTGAAGTCCGTGCCGAACTTCTCCAGCGCCTTGTACTGCCCCTCGGGGTCGGCGGTGGTCACCCGGCGGTTGCCGCGGGCCTTGCGGAAGGCGTCCAGCAGCTTCTTCGGGGCGGCGCCGTGCCGGACGAGCACGTCGGCGGCCTGGCCGCCCTTGGCGGCGATCCCGATGAGCAGGTGCTCGGTCGACAGGTACTCGTCCCCGAGCTCCTTGGCCCGCGCCTGCGCGTCGGCGATCACCGCGAGCAGCTCGCGGTTGGGCTGCGGCGGCGCGACGGTGGAGCCGGCCACGCTGGGCAGCGAGCCCAGCACCTTCTCCGCGTCGGCCCGTACGGCGGCCTGGTCGGCGTCCACGGCGGCGAGCAGATCGACGATGTTCTCGTTGTCCTGGCCTTCCAGAAGGGCCAGGAGCAGATGCGCGGGGGTCAGGTCGGGGTGGCCCCCGGACAGGGCCCCGTTGCCGGCCGCCTGGATGGCGTCCCGGCTCCGGTTGGTCAGCTCGGCGTCCACGTTCGCTGTCTCCTCCTTGCGTCAGCCGTCGGCACTCACTCACACAGCACTGACTCACACAACGTACACAAAGTTGAGTCTATTCCACTCAAGGTACGGTGGGGCGCTCCGGAGCCGCTAAGTTCCGCTCCATGGCCGCATACCCCCAGAACCCGGGCTCTCCCGACGCGCCGTACCTCGCCTTCTGGCGTGAACGGCATGTGTGCACCCTGACCACACCACGTCCGGACGGCTCCCCGCACGTCGTTCCGGTCGGAGTGACATACGACCCTGAGGCCCGTCTGGCTCGGGTGATCGCCGACCGGGCGAGCAGAAAGGTGCGAAACGTGCTGACGGCGGGGCCCGAGGGCGCCCGGGTCGCCGTCTGCCAGGTCGACGGCCGCCGCTGGGCCACCCTGGAGGGCGTCGCCTTCGCCCACACGGACCCGGACCGGGTCGCGGAGGCGGAGCACCGCTACGAGCAGCGCTACGGGCATCCCCCGCGCCCGAACCCCACGCGCGCGGTGATCGAGATCCACCTGACACGTGCCATGGGCCGGGGCTGAGCGGACCCCGGGAACGGGTCGGCGCGAGGGCCGTCCACCCGTCGGACAGGGGCGGTTTTCAGCCGCTGGGCGGGAGGTCACGAGTCCGGAAATGTCGGCGCAAACTGCAGCGGCGTCACCGTGTTCAGGTCACGGTGACGCCGCTGCGGGGGGAAGCACCTGAGGCGATCTGTTACGACGGGGGAATCGCGTCAGGCACTGCGGGGGGTGGCTGAGATGGTCCTGGGGGCCGCCGGACTCGCCGGCTCCGCCAGCTGGTGGTCGCGCTGGTCCAGGTTCACGAAGATCATTCCGTACCGGATGGCACACCTCACGGGCTGCGGCGCCCCCCGGGGCCGCCGCAGGCACTTGTACGCCCGTACGTCGCCCTCCTCGTCCCGCGTCACCACGACCGGCTCTCCGAACACGGCCACCATCAGGGAGTCACCGCTGTGGGGGATGGCGGTGACCAGGTCGATGAAGTGCCAGCCGGAGCGGTAGGCCGTGGCCATCTCGCGGCGGAAGGAGCGGTCGTCGGGTGGAGTGGTCACATCAGGCTCCGGATCCGTCCGCCGCGCCGGAGGTCGGGGCCTCGGGTTCGGGGCCGTCGACGACGACCACCGGCCAGTGACTGTCCGCCAGCGTCACGGACTCGACGGACGACGGCCAGTGGCTGTCCGCCGACACCCCGTCCTTCGCGTCGGAATGGCCGCTCAGCACCCCGAAGGCCACCACGGCGGAGAGGGCGGCAACAAGCACCGAGCGAAGCATTCTGTGGCACATGGTCGGCCTCGTCCTCACTTGAAAGTCTCCTCTTCCCCCGTCGGTAAAGACGATGGCTCATTCGGGCACGTCATGACCACAGGATCGATGCATCATGTTCCTGCATGTTCAGGACCCTGGGGGGTGGAGATTTCGTGGCAAATCAGACTAAAGCAACGCATCCCCATGCGGTGACCCAACTGTGCGAGGAAGGTGGCCGACTTTACGCCAACGCCCTGCGCACGGGGAGGGTCGCCCGGGTGGACGCGGAGTCCGCACCCTGTCTGGTGGACCTCGCCCTTCTCCTCCCCGACCCGGACGACGCCGACTGGCTGCGTCCGGTTCCACCGGGCGTCGCCCTCGCCCAGCGGCTGCACCCCATCGAGAAGGAGATCACCGAACGCCGCCGGCTGTCCGTCGAACTCGCTGACGTCTTCGAGCCGTTCCTCGCGCTGAGCGCCCAGTCGACGACGACCGACCACTCGATCACCGTGCTGGAGGGCCCCGCCCGCATCAACGCGGCCCTCAACCTCGCCACGGCGCAGTGCCGTTCGGAGATGCTCACCATCCAGCCCAGCGACGACCGCTTCTCCGAGCGCAGCCTCGCCCTGGGTCTCGAACGCGACCGCCCCATGATCGAACGCGGTGTGCGCATCCGCACCCTGTACCAGCACACCGCCCGCTACAGCCCCGAAAAGCTCGGCTACGTGGCCCAGTTGGCCAACGGCAAGGTCGAGTACCGCACGATCGACGAGGTGGTGGAGCGGCTCATCGTCTGCGACGAGACCGTCGCCTTCATCCCGGCCCGCGACGACCAGCAGGTCGCCCTGGAGCTGCGCCACTCGGGCCTGGTCCGCTACCTGGTGAAGGTCTTCGAGTTCATGTGGGCCCGCTCGGTCCCGCTCAGCGCCGGCGCCCCCTACGAGACGGCCCCCGGCGGCATCACGGACATCCAGCACTCCATCGCCAAGCTCCTCGTCGAGGGCCATGTCGACGAGGCCATCGCCCGCCGCCTCGGCATGAACGTACGCACCTGCCGCGCCCACATCGCGAAGCTCGCGGCGATCCTCGGCAGTGGAAGCCGCGCCCAACTCGGCTTCCTCATAGCGCAGTCGGGGATCCTGGAGCGGGAGAACTGAGTCGGAGAACCGAGCGGCAGAACCGAGCGGGAGCCGGACGCGGCCCGGCTTTCTCACCGGGCGGTCGGGGACCCTTGGCCGGGAACGCCCGGAGCGCCCGGAGCAGCGGGGGCACTCGGGCCACCGGGGGCACTCGGGCCACCGGGGACGCCGACGGGGGTCGTCGTCTCGCCGAGCGGTCCGTCCAGGCCCACCTGGGCTATCCGCACGCCCAGTTGGGTGCGGCTCGCCGCGCCCAGGGTCTCCGAGAGGCGGGCGATGTGCGCCCGGCAGGTGCGGACGCTGATGCCGAGCCGCTCCGCGATCACCGCGTCCTGATGCCCCTCCGCGAGGAGCGCCGCGATGGACTGCTCGCGGTGGGATATGCCCTCGATGCGGGTGTCGGGCAGCGGCGCGGTCAGCGGGATCGCCAGCCGCCACAGCCGTTCGAAGACGGTGACCAGGTAGGCGATCAGCGCCGGGTGGCGCAGCTCCAGCGCCATCGTGCGGTCGGTGTTGGCGGGGATGAAGGCGACCGTGCGGTCGAAGAGGATCAGCCGGTCGATGACCTCGTCGAGCGTGCGCGCCTCCACCGCCTCGCCCATCAACTCCAGGTAGTTCAGGAGGCCTTGGCCGTGCCGGGCGACATGGGTGTACAGGTCGCGCATCCGCACGCCCCGCCCGCGCAGGGCGAGCGCCCGGTGCAGTCCCTCGGACAGTTCGTGCTCGCGCCGGATGCCGCCCGGCTGGACGGTCAGCACCTCCGTGGTGCACGCCTCCGTCGCCTGGTCCAGGGCCGCCTGGATGCGGGCGTCGCCGTCCAGGACGCGGATCGCCGCGCCCTCGGCGACGGCGGCGGACGGGGCCGGCCCGCCCAGGCCCGCGTACCACTCGAAGGCGGCGACCGCCGAGCCCATCCGCCGCCGGCTCGCGCTCACCTCGTCGTACAGGCCGTGCAGCAGCCGGGTCATGACCTCCTGCGGGGAGGTCGGCACCAGCCAGTCCATGTCGTCGGGGTCCGGGTGGAGCAGGGCGAGCTCCAGCAGACAGGGCACCGGCTCGGCGTCACGGCGGGGCACCCGGCCCCGGCGCACGGCCCGCGAGTAGACGCGGTCCCCGGCCTCGCACAGTCGGTCGGCGCCGTGTGGATGGTCCTGCGCCCCGTGCCCGGCCATCGTCCATCCCACCCCCCGCAGTCCGCGTGTTCCGCAGCGCAACTATGCGCGGCCCGGACCGGCTCCGCAACACGTCTCCCCCCGCCGGGGCCGTGGAAAACCACCCCTATCCACGGGTTTCTCCCGGCCTCCGCCGCTCGCGTTGCAACAACGAGAGGGGGCACGCGATACGCGTGCCCCCTCGGACTCCTCAAGCCCTTACGGACGTCCGGCCGACTACCTCAGACCGACTACCGCAGGCCGACCACCTGAGACCGACTACCGCAGGCCGATCGCCTGGCAGGGCGTCTTGTACTCGGCGGTGCAGATGTCGGACACCTTGTAGATGCCGTCCGCGATGACGGTGTCCTTGATGTTGCTCTTGGTCAGCGCGACCACGGTGACCAGGTTGGCCCGGATGCCCTTGTCGGTGGGGCTGTCGACCTCGTCGCGGGTCAGCGACTCGAACTGGATGTCCCGGCCGCGGGCCTTGGCGATGGCCATCTCCGCGGCGGCGGCGGCCATCTGCGGGTAGGGCTTGTAGACGCTCATGTACTGCTCGCCGCTGACGATCCGCTGCACCGCGGACAGTTCCGCGTCCTGGCCGGTGATCGGGGGCATCTCGCTGTCGCTGACGCCCGCCTTCTTCAGGGCCTTGATGATGGCGCCGGCCATGGCGTCGTTGGCGGAGTAGACGGCGGAGATCTTGCTCGCGCCGATCGCAGCGATCGCCTTGGTCATGTTGGCCTCGGCCTCGACCGGGCTCCAGTCCTTGGTGTCGAAGGACGCGGACGCGGGGATCGTCACCCGGCCGCTGAGCTCCGACATCGCGCCCTGCTTGAACTGGGCGGAGTTCGGGTCGGTGGGCGAGCCGTTCATCATGACGACCTTGTCGCTCAGGTCGGCCGAGCCCAGCGCCTCCACCAGGGTGCGGCCCTGGACCTCGCCGACGAGCTCGTTGTCGAAGGAGACGTACGCGTCGATCGGGCCCTGGGCCAGCCGGTCGTAGGCTATGACGGGGATGCCCGCCTCCTTGGCCTTCTTCACCGTGTCCGCGATGGACTTGGAGTCGACGGCGTCCAGCAGGATGATGTCGACCTTGTCCTCGATCATCCGTTCCATCTGGGTGACCTGGGTCGAGCTCTTGGCGGCCGCGTTGGCGTACTCGACCTTGCCCTTGTTGTTGGTGAGTTCGGCGACCTTGGCCTTGATGATGGGGTAGTCGAACTGCTCGTAGCGGGTGTTCGTCTCCTCCGGCATCAGCAGGCCCACGGTGACGTCGTCGCCCTTGGTCGGTGTCGCTTCGCCCGGCTCGTCCGTCGCGCCCAGCATGCCGCATCCGGCGAGCGAGAGGGACAGCGTGGAGGCGGCCACGGCTATGGCGATACGACGCATTCGGGGGCTCACTTCAGGTGCGTTCCGGACATGGGTGCGACATGCTGACCCAGGTGTCTGAAAAGCCAACGCGGCGGCGGCCGTCGGCGTCAAGCCGAACTACTTAACGAAGTAACAACATCACACTCCGCTTAGCATGTGAAGACGCATGGAGACGAAGCGAAGGGCGTACGCAACCGCCTCCAAACAGTCTTTACGGACTCCGGTTCCCACAGGAGTTCACGAACGGGAAAAGAAACGCACAACCGGGCCGGCCCGGCTGGACCCGGCTCAACGCGCCCCGGGGTCGTACTGCTTCAGCGACGCCTGCACCTCGGCCGCGTACGCGCCCTCCCACCACGGAATGGTCTCCACCAGGACCGGCTTGGTGCCGGAAGCCAGCACCAGGGCCCGGCCCGGGGGCAGCGCGCCGAGGTCGGAGACGCCGAGGACGCGCTCGCGGCGCGTGGACTCGCTGACCGTGCGGTTGCCGGACCAGCCGCCGAACTCCGACTCACGGCTCGTCTGGTACTCGCGCAGTTCGAACTCGCCGGCCAGCTCGCTCAGGTCGCCCAGGAAGCGGGTGTCGGAGACGCCGCCGCCGTAGACGCGGACGTTCGCGGCCGACCACAGCTTCTCCATGCCGCGCTCGCCCCACACCTCGATGCCCTGCGCCCAGGACTGAAGGATCGTCATCAGGATGATGCCGCGCGATCCGTAGTGCGAGTACAGGTCGGGCAGGGAGCGCCAGCGGCACACGTTGGCGGCTTCGTCGAGCACGCCGACCAGGGGCAGCGGGAGCCGGCCGCCACGCTGGGTGGTGGCGTACTCCTCGGCGGCCTCGACGACGGCGACGGTGAGCGCGGTCACGAGCGGCCCGGCGGAGTCGCGGCCCTCCCGGGAGAGGGAGTACAGGGTGCCGCCGCCGCGGACGAACGCGTGCGGGTCGAACTGCGGCGCGTTCGGGTCCGCGGACGGGGTCACCCAGCGGTTGACCTCCGGGTTGATCAGGCAGGACGCCATCTGCTGGGCGACGCCGTAGATGCCGCTGCGCTGCTTGTCGGGGGCGCTGATGACGCCGGCGAGACCGTCGGCTGCCATGGTGTGCCCGGCGCCGCGCAGGATCCGCTCCGGGGTGTCGTCCTTGGGGTTCGACAGCCAGGTGTAGATCTGCGTGATCGGCAGCTTTCCGCAGGCCGCCGCGAGCAGCAGGTTGGCCAGCAGATCCTGTCCGGCGGGGTCGAAGAAGGCGTCGGTGGAGGCGTTCGCGTCCCGCGACCCGCTCGCGAAGTGGTCGGCCATCTTGCGGGCCTTGGCGACGTCGGTGACGTAGGTCAACGGGTTCCAGAACCAGTTCGGCGGCTCGGCGGCGACCTGCTGCGGGTCGAACACCCAGACCGGGCCGCGGGCGGAGCGCGGACCGCGGGTGGCGTCCACGATGTCCCGCTTGTTGGAGGTGACGAGCACCGCGCCCGGCCCGTCGAGGATCGCCGGGATCGCCCGCCGGGTCGTCTTGCCGGTGCGCGGGCCCCAGATGTCGACGTGCATGTCCTCGTACGACCCGAACAGCGGCTGTCGGCCCTTCACGGACCGCCCGATGAACACGCCGGGCGTGCGCGCCTTCACCCCGAGCCGCTCGGCGGTGGCCGCCGCGCCCTTCATGGTGAGCTTGCCCAGCTCCTCGCCCCGCGCGAGGTGCTGGGCGGCCCCGTCCACCTTGGGCTTGTTGCGCAGCCGTTCCCGCACCCGGTACGCGGCCAGCGCCAGGACGCCGACCACCACGGCCTCCCCGGCGGCGACCGCGCTGGCCGCCGAACCCGGCCAGCTGTAGTCGCCCTTGACGACGGCCACCAGGAACGACAGCGGATTCGACGGCGGCGCGGGCGCGTCGGCGTAGGACGCCCCCACCTTCGCGGCCAGCCAGGCGCCGGCGCCGCACAGGAGGACGATCACGACGGCGATGACGATCTCGAGCGTCCAGTCGTCCTCGGCGCGGGGCTTCTTCTGCTGCTCTGCGGTCACCGGCGGGGCTGGCCTTTCTGGGGGTGGGGTGGGGTGGGGCAGGGGGTCGGCGGCACGGCTCAGGCGCCCTCGGCCTCGGTCTTGCCGTCGCCCTCGACCGCGTTGGTGCCCTGCGGGATCGGGACGCGATAGACGCCGGTGATCTTGTCCTGGTGGTCCCAGTTGCTGAACTCGACCGTCTTGCCGGGACGCGGCGCGTGGATGATCTTGTGACCCTTGGGGTCCCAGACCAGGCCCACATGGCCGGACGTGCCGTCGGCCTCCGGCCGGAAGAAGATCACGTCGCCGGCCTGCGCCTCGGCCAGCGGCACCTCGTACTTCTTGAGGTACGGCTCCTGGGTGTGGGTCGTCGTCCCGATGTTGATCTTCCCGCCGCTGGCCATGTAGTACGCCCACTGCGTGAAGCTGGAGCAGTCGAAGCTGGTCGGGTTGCGGCCCTGCAACCGCGGCGCGCCGAACACGTACGGCACGCCGACGCCGCGCTGCGCCCAGCCGAGGACCGCGCGGATCACCGGGTCGTCGGAGTCGGGCAGGACGCCGGAGGCGCCGGCGCCGTCGGGGGCGACGTTGGCTCCGCCGCCGCCCTCGGCGCACTCGGCGTACTGGGCGTCCCGGGCTTCCCCGCCGTCGTCCTCGGAGCCGGGAACGGTGCCGTAGTCCGGGTTGGCGGTGACCCGGCCCGCCATCCACGCCTGCGGGTCGACCATGCCGGGGCCCTGGTCCTGACCGCCGACGAAGGGGTTGTCGACGCCGGGGACCCGGACCTCCCAGTGCAGGTGGGCACCGGTGACGTTGCCGGTCGCGCCGACCGTGCCGATCTGCTGGCCCCGCGTGACGGTCTGGCCGACGGAGACCTTGATCGAGGTCTGGTGGGCGAACAGCGTGATGACGCCGTTCGCGTGCCGGAGCTGCGTCATGTTGCCGTACGAGCCGCCCGGTCCGGCGACGATCACCTTGCCGTCGGCGGGGGCGTAGATGGGCACACCGCTGGCGGCCACGAGGTCGAGGCCGGTGTGGTAGCCGAGGCTCCACATGTTGCCGCTCTTGTGGTAGGGCGTGCCGATCTGGTAGCTGCCGTCCTTCATGGGCCACTGCCAGTCCTTGCCGGTGGCGGGCGGCGCGAGCGGGAAGGAGACGGGTGCGACGGCGTCCGCGGATCCGAGGACGGAGGCGGACGCGGTGGCGGTGGCGGTCGGGGCGAGGACGGTCGTGGAGTACGCGGCCGGAGCCATGGCCGTCGTGCTGCCCGCGCCCTCCAGCGGCGGCGTCGACCACGAACGGGGCGAGGTGGCCGCGATGTTGAGGGCGGAGCCGGGCTGGGCGTTGTTGCCGACCGGCTCGGGGATGTCCGACTGCTGCCCGAGGGTGGGGAAGCCGGGGTTCTTCTCGATGGTCTCTTTCAGGTGCGCGTACCAGCGCTTGATGAGGTCCTGGTCGCCGGTGAGGGTGCCGCGGTAGCGGGCGGCCTGGGTGAGGACGACACGGGGGTAGATCGTGTTGGAGGCGGTGGAACCGGAGTAGTTCAGCAGCGCCTTCCAGGGCTCGGTCTCGGCCTTCTTGGCGTGCAGGAAGTTCGCGGCGGCCCAGGCGGCGTCGTCGATGTTGTAGAGGTCCTTCTCGCCGTCACCGTTGCCGTCGGCGCCGTAGTCCGTCCAGGCCGGCGTGCCGAACTGGAGGATGCCCATGTAGCCGAGGGAGTTCTTGCCCCCGGGCGCGGCCGACTTGTCCTGGCCGTACTTGGTCTCCTGGTACATCTGCCCGGCGATGAGCGTCCAGTCGAGCCCGTCGTAGCGGGCGGCGGCACGCATGGCCGCCAAAATCATCTTGGGCGGAATCTCATTCCGAGCGGTCTCGCTCGGCATGTACATCTTGCCGGCCGGCATGACCGGGTTGGTGGCCGCGGCGTCACCGGTGTTCCCGGCTTGGGCGTTGTCGGCGTAGTCGCCGCAGCCGGCGGCCACGGCCCCGTTCCCGGCCCCGCCGATCATGCCGATGAGCAGGACCGTCACCAGGGAAGCGCCGCCGAAGGTCAGCAGGCCGCCGCTGCCGCCGAGGATGAGCCACAGCTTGAGGTTGTTCTTGTCCTTGCCCTTGCCGCCGCCCTGACCGCCTCCCCCGGCCGCGGCCTGACGGGCCCGCTTGGCGTTCCTGGCGACTTTCGCGGCCTGCTGAGCGGCCGCCAGCACGGCGGGTGCCACCATGGCCGGCTCACTCCCCCGACTCGTCGGAAGCGCCGACGTCGCCGAGGCCGAAGACGTCGAAGCCGGAGACGACCCACTGGCCGCTCTGGTCCGTGACGGTCACCAGCCATTCGTTGGACTCGGTGGCGGTCGCGCCGTTCGCGGTGCGCGCGGCCTTCACGTCGACCACGCTGGAGATCGAACGGCCGCTGCCGCGGACGACGTCGTCCGAGATCACCGCGTCGCGCACGACCGTGGCAGTGCCCTTCGACGCGCACTTCTCGGCCACGCAGGCCTCCCAGGCCCGGCCGGTGGGCAGCACGGTCGCCTGCTTCATCTGCGGGTCGCCGGTGGTGAGCCGCAGCAGCGGATCGCTCCACGCCGCCGCCTTGCTCGTGTGGTCGTACGTGCTGAGGCCGGCCATGTACGCCGCCATGACGCCGTGGGCCTCGTCGACTTCCGCCAGCGGGACGATCGGGGTCGCGCCGCCGCTCGGCCTCCGGGCGTCCGCTCCCGTGTCCCTGTCCGTGTTCCCGGCGGCCTGGGCGCCGTTGGTGGCGGCGGGTGTCGCGGCGCCGGCGTCGCCGCCCTTCTCGTCTCCGTCGAAGACGGTGAACACGGTGAGCACGGCGACCAGAAGGACACCGAGCACCGCCAGGGCGAGCAGGCCCGCGCGCTTGTTCTCGGCAGGCAACTCCACGTTCCCGCGCCTCCCTTGTTCCGAGCCGGTCCCCGGCAGCGCGGGGTGACCGGGACACGGTAGGGGGAGGGGGTGCGAGGGAGGGCCGGGTTTTCCCGGTGAGGAATGTTCGGGAAAAGCCGCCGGGAGCCCGGGAGATGCCGATCGGAGGGGACGGCGGCTCAGTCGACGCAGTCGGTGAGGACGCAGCCGTCGACCATCTGCTCGTACCGGTACCCGGCCGGCGGCACGAAGTCGGTGCCCGTGTCGACGGGCCGGGGCGTCACTCCGGTCGGGGATCCACCGGCAGTGGGTCGAACGGGTATGCCGTGTGGCCGTCCTTCGGGGAACAGGCCGCGAAGGGGCCCATGTCCGGGTCCATCAGTACGCGCAGGTGAGGGTCGGCGTGGTGCAGCCACCACGTCGACATGCCGAGCGCCGGGTCCTGGCGCAGATGCTCCCAGGCCAGCCAGAGCGCGGAGAGACGGGCGCCGGCCTCGGGGTGCTCCCACCACTTCGGGCACCAGGTGGCCGACGAGCCGTTGACCCTGCGGCGGATCACCTGGGACAGGTAGTCGGAGACGAAGACGAAGACGTCCGGGAAGAAGAACTCCGGTTCTTCGGAGACGACGGCGTCGGCGCCGGTGCCGGTCATCGGTGCGCTCCTGCGGGGTGCGGCGTGTCGGGGCAGGCTTTCGGGGGCGTTCGGGCTCGAGGGCGGGACGACCCGGCGTGCGGTCAGGTCAGGAAGATGCCGAGCAGCAGCAGCGCCACGACCACCGCGCCCATCACGATCCGCGCGGTCGGATCCTCGCGTTCCCACAGGTCGTGGACGACCGCCCAGCCGGTCATCCGCGCGGCGCGGCCGCTGTGAATGTCGGAGGCGGGAGCCTGCTGCTCCTCGTCGTCCTCGGCGTCCTCCCGCCGCGGTCCCGGCTCCTCGTCGAAACCGACCGGCAGCCCCTGCTGCTCCTGCGCCACCAGCACCATCGGCTCCAGGAGTTCGGGGATCGTGTTCGGGGTGAGCGGATGGACGAAGGTGCCGTACGGCGTCCGCACGCACAGGCGCGACTGCCAGGGGTTGCCGGGCTCGTAGCCGTCGATCCAGACCTGCTCGGCCTGGAAGACCTGCTCGGTCTGCGGCACGGCCTGCGCGGCCGGCGGGACGGGCTCGACTGACCGGACGGGCTCGACCGGCTGGACAGGCTCGACCGGCTGAACGGGCTCGACCGGCTGCGGCTGTCGGGGGATGCCCGTGGCGGGGTCGGGCTGGTGCGGCTGCCCGTAGTGGTCGCTCAACTCTCGTCCTTCGCCGGGTCCGTGGGGTCCAGGGGGGGTGGTGCGGGGTACGTCGGGCAGACGCGCCCAGCGCATTGTGCGCCGAGGGCGGGCCGGCGCGACGACCCCACTCTCCCGACGCGTCCCTGACACTTTTCCCGGCCTCTTTCCTCCCGGAGGCCCGCCGGGAATTCCCCGACTCCCGGCAGGGAAAAGCGCGACGGCCGCGTGACGGGACTTTGTCACACTGCCAGCGCACCTGGCTGGGGCCAGGGCCCGTCGTGGGTGCGGTCGCGCCCCGCCCAGGCGGACGGGGAACCGACTCGCTGGAGTAACCGACTCGATGACAGACCACAACAGCCCTGCTGGCGCGGTCGGCGGAGGCCAGCCTTCCGGGCAGCCCGGGTCCTTCGGTCCTTCCCAGCAGCCGCAGCAGCCGCAGCAGCCGCAGCAGCCGCAAGCGGGACACCAGCAGGCGTGGCAGGCCCAAGGCCAGCAGCCCCCGGCCCAGGGCCAGCAGCCCGACGCCCCGCAGCCGTCCCACCCCCAGCAGCTCCCCACCGACGCGGCCCGCGCCCAGGTCGCCGCCGCCTGGGTGCGCAACGCCCCCCGCGCCGGGCAGGCCGCCGTACCGTCGTTGCCGCCGCGCGAGACCCGCCCCCAGGGCGAGTCGAAGAAGGACAAGCGCGAGCGGGAGCGGGCGGAGCGCAAGGCCGCGTACGAGCAGAAGAAGGCCGAGAAGGAGCAGCGCAAGCGGGGCGGCGCGACGGCCTCGGCGCCGGTGGTGGTGACCGTGCCGACGCCCGCCACCACCGCAACGACCGCCACGACGGCCGCACCGGCGGCCCAGCCGGCGCCCCGGCACACCCACCAGCCCCCCGCCACGAGCACCCCGACGCCCGCGAGCAGCCCCACCGCCCCGGCCGCCGGCCACCCCGTCCCCGCCGCAGGCTCCCCCACCTCCCCGGCGTCCCACGCGCCCGCCCCGCCCCGCGATTTCGACGTGCCCCGCCCCGGCTCCCGCGCCCGCGCCTCCGGCGGCGGCAGCGGCAGTGGCGGGAGGCGTACGCACGTGGCCCTGCGCGCCACCCTCCTCATCACCACCTGCGTCTTCGCGCTCGGCTCCTGCGGTGTGATGGGCCTGGTGATCGGCAAGTCGTCCGGCCCCTCCACCGCGGGCCTGGACGCCGCGGACGCGGACCGCTACCGGCTGAGCGAGTTCCCGACCCAGCAGGCGGCGACCTTCGCGGAGCAGTACGCGCTGCTGTGCATGACGTTCTCCCCGGAGACCGCGTCCACCCGCCGCGAGAACCTCGCCCGCTACGCCTCCTCCGGCGTCGACGCCGAGTGCGGCTGGAGCGGCCAAGGCACCAGCACGGCCGTCTCCGCCGCCTGGGACGGCACCTCCGAGAAGCTTCCCGAGTACGGCGACCACGGCCGGTACATCGGGATCCAGGTCCGCACGCAGGACGGCGAGCTCACCACGCTCACCGTCCCGGTCTACGTGAAGGACCTCAGGACCGGCGACGGCATGCGCGTCGCAGGCGACGTCGGCCAGATGCCGCTGCCGGCCCGCGCGGACGTGCCCGAGATCGACCAGGACGACGAGATCGTCGACGACGCTCTGTCCCGGCAGCTCCAACAGCAGGTCCTGCCGGGCTACTTCGTCGCCTGGGGCGCGTCCGACAAGACCGCCATGGCCCGCTTCACCACACCCGACGCGACGCTCGCCGCGACCTCCGGCCTCTCCGGCCGGCTGGCCGCCCCGACGGTCAACGACGTCGTGGCGCTGGTCCCGGCGAACGTGCGGAACACCGACCCGTACACGTACCCGGCGGGACAGGCCGTGCAGGTGCGCGTGGTCGTCGACTGGGGCGACCCGAAGGCCCGGACGGTGCGCCGCGCCTACCGGATGACGGTGGTCAACACGGCGCAGGGCTGGTTCATCAAGGACATCCGCGGTGGCGTGCTCGACGCGCAGGGCGGCCGGGCCGACAGCGACGACACGGGCGCGGGAACGGGAACGGGCTCCGCCGCCCCCTCGGGCGCCCCCTCCGGCGCAGGCACGGCCCCTTCGGCCTCCGCCTCCGCCCCCGCGGCCCCCGCCACCTCCCCGTCGGCCCCGGCCAAGAAGCCCGGCAAGCCCTGACCACCGACCACCACCGCTTCACCACCCGAGAGGAATCACCGTGTATCTGGCCGCCACCACCATGGAGGACATGTTCGGAGAGATCGAGACGATCCTCCGCAACGCCGGCACCATGGTCGCCGTCATCGCCCTGCTCATCCTCGGCATCCGCATGCTCCTGTCGATGAAGCGCGGCGACGGCATGCGCGAGGCCTTCCAGGGCTTCGGCATGATCGCGCTCGCCGCCCTGATCATCGGCGGCGCCACCGGCCTCGCCGGACTGCTCATCGACCTCGGCGGCCAGATCGGCGGCGGCAACAACTAGGGTTTCTAGTCGTTTAGTTGACGATCCGTCATTGATTATTTGCCAGAGGGGAGTTCAGCAGACATGAGTCAGGAGGCACCGGAGCAGCTGGTCGCCTACGACCACACCGACCTGGTCAACCGCCCCAAGCGCATCTGGAACTGGGGCAACATCCCGCTGCCCGGTCTGCTGCTGCCGGCGCTGGGAGCGGCGTTCGGCTTCGGCCTCGTCTGGCTCATCGCCCTGTTCACCCTCTCGGCGTTCCTCCCCTTCCTCGCCATGTCGATGTGGACGTCGGTCCTCTACTTCGGCCCGCCGTTCGCCGTCTACTTCGTCTGGGGACGGCCGCTGCCCTCGGCGCTCACCCTGAGCCAGCAGCTGGTGGTGTGGACCGACTGGTGGTTCCAGCCCAAGCGGCTCCAGGGCCTCGCCGCCGACCAGGAACCGGAGGAGCTGCACTGGCAGGTCATCCTCTGGACCCCCGGCTCGCCGCGCTGGCAGGCCCGCTACGACGCCGCCCGCCGGGCCGCCGCCGAGCGCGGCAGCGCGTTCGCCGCGTCCAGGCGCTGACCCACCGCTTCCGCCACCGCCCACCGCTTCCGCACCCGCCACCGCACCCGCCCCCGCACCCGCCACCACTCCCTTACGTCGACCACCGACTACCGCAGGATGAGTCCTCCATGTTCATGTTGATCCTTCTGGGCGGGGCGGCCGCCTTCTTCGTGGTCGCCATGATCATGGCCGCCACGTCGAGCAAGAAGAACGGTCAGGGCGGCGGCAAGGGTTCGTCCGCTTCCCGCGCCAGGCGGTCGGGCGGGTCCGGCTCCTCGGCCGCCACCCGCCGCGAGGACCTCCGCCTCCCCTACCGCTACGCCGACGACATGATCTTCGTGCACGGCGACTCGGTGTGGACCGGTCTCGTCCTGCCCAACGCCATCGACGAGTACCTGAACGCCGGCGAGCTCCAGGCGATGGCCGAGGGCCCGGCCCGCGGTCTGCTCAACCTGGCCCGCGGCGACCGGGGCGTCGAGTGCCACTACCGCAAGGTGTACCAGCCGATCACCGCGCTGACCTGGGCGGAGGAGCTGAACGCGGTCGCCTGGGACCCGACGGAGAACTACAAGGCGTACAACCTGCGCAAGGCCGAGTACCAGGAGCGCATCGGCGCCAAGCGGGAGCGCAACATCCTGCTGGTGAAGCTCGGTTCGCTGAAGCGCGCGAGCGGCGGCTCCGGTGTCCTGGCCCAGGACGACGAGCCGTACGACGAGCCCGGACTGCTCCATGGCGTGCGCGGCGCCGCCGACCAGGCCGCCGCCACCGCGACCGGCGTCGCCGACGAGCACCTGGCCCCGCACGTCGTCGCCGAGTGGGCGCAGGTCGCCCTGGAGGTGCACGAGAGCCTGGAGGGCCTCAAGGGCTCCCCGCTCACCCGCGAGGAACTGGTCTGGCTGATCCGCAAGCCGCTGCACGGCGACCTCCCGGTGCCGCCGGAGCCGGTGCTCGGCTCGCGCGCCTGGGGCCCCGACCAGTTCGACCTGGTCGTCGACTTCTCCGGCGAGAACCGCAAGACGCACATCGTGCTGCACCAGTACGACGAGGTCACCGGCGAGCAGCAGACCAGCTACACCACCACCCTCGTCGCCGCCAACTGGCCCGCCGAGACCCGCTTCCGGCAGTCCACGGCATGGGCCCGCTACGCCGCCCAGCACGTCGAGTTCCCGGTCGAGATCGACATGCGGTTCACGCTCGTGCCGTATCTCAGGTTCAAGGACCGCGCCGACAAGATCCGCGGCAACCTCGTCGACGAGATGAACGACATGGCCAACTCCGGCCGCACCCCCGACACCAAGCTGGCCAGCCAGGTCACCCGCGCCCAGGAGCTCGTCGACGACATCGAGGAGCACAAGATGCCGGGCATGGAGGCGCAGATCCGCTTCACCATCTCGGCCCCGGACGTACGGGAGTTGGAGCGCAGGCGACGGGTCCTGGAAATGCAGTTCAAGCAGGACCTGAAGGTCACGCTGCTGCGCCCGACCCGCCAGCAGTGGCGGCTGCTCCAGTCGCAACTTCCGGGTGACGCTCCCAAGTTGCCGATCGCGCCGTATCTGCGCCTCCAGGAGGTGGAGCAGCTGGGCGCCGGACTGCCCACCGCCGGGACCGAGTTGGGCGACAACCCGGAGACCCGCTCCGGCAAGCGTCTGGGCTGGGTCGGCAACCTGGTCGGCTGGGCGGGCAAGATGCCGGTCCACTACTCGCTGCACGTGGGCCCCGCCCGCAACGACGGCGGCGGCCTCGCCATCGTCGGCGCGTCCGGCGGCGGCAAGTCCTCCCTGGCCCTCCAGAAGTTCTACGAGGAGTCGGAGGCGGGCGTCCGCTGCCTGGTCATCGACCCCAAGACCGACTTCGCCCAGCTGTGCTACTACCTGGCCTTCGGCGCCCAGGTGAACGACCCGGCGTTCGCGGGCGACGCGGAGTCCGGCGTCCTCGGCACGCCGGAGAGCCGATTCCAGCCGGTGAACCCGGAGTTCTGGGCCGAGACGGAGGTCGTCGACCTCCTGAAGGGCCAGGCGGGCGTCCTGGACCCGTGGGTGATCGCCCGGGACGTCCCGGCGGGCCGCCTGCTCGCCGAGTCGATGCTGCGCGGCTTCCTCGGCGACGAGGACTACCAGCGCGTACGCCTCCCCGTGATCGAGGCGATGGCGACGGTCATCGGCCGCTACAACTCCGCGATCCGCCAGGCCGTGGAGCAGGGCCACACCGCCCGCGACGCCGAACTCGCCGTACCGCGGCCGACGTTGTGGCAGGTGGTGGACGAGGTCGTCGCGGCGTACGACCACGCGATCGCGTCCGGCGACCGCGAGGCGCAGAAGGACCTCAAGCTCGCGCAGATGCTCCTCACGGAGCTGCGCACGCTGCCCTACGCCCGGCTGTCCTTCGCCGAGCGCCCGCAGCCGCTGTCCAGCATGCGCAAGCGCCGTACCGTCATCACCCTGCGCGGCTTCCAGTCGCCGGCGGCCTCCGACCCGCGCAACTGGAACCCCGCCGAACGCCTCGCGGCGACGGCCCTGATGGCGGTCGTCGAACTGGGCAGCCAGATGCTGGACGTCGGCTACGAGAAGAACCCGGTGACCGGCCAGGTCGGTCTGCGCCCCAAGGCGCTCTTCGTCGACGAGGCGTACGTCGTCACGGCGACGGAGTCCGGCCGCGACCTGATGCGCCGCGCCCTGAAGCAGGGCCGCTCCTACCTGGCCGTGACGGTCCTCATCACCCAGCAGGCCATCGACCTGGTCCAGATCGAGGACTCCGAGGCCCGCAGCGGCGGCGCCAACCAGATCCACACCGTCTTCGCCTTCAAGCAGAAGTCGGCCCAGGAGGCGTCGCTGGTGGCCCCGCTGCTCGGCCGCCCCGAGGACGACCCGAAGGTCATCGCCGCGCTCCAGGACCTGCGCACGGGCGTCTGCCTCCAGCGCGACGCCGACAAGCGCGTGGGCACGGTCGCCGTCGACCTGGTCTTCAAGGAGATCCTCGCCGCCACGGACACCAACGGCACCACCCGCCCGGCCCGCCAGGGCGTCAACCCCCCGCTGAGCGTGTGGGACTGGACATTCCTCCAGGAGGCGGAGGAGGACCCGGCACCGGCCCTCGAACCGGAACCGGCCGCCCAGCCCGTGTGACGGCCGACCCGGCCACCCCATCAGCACAGAGGACGGACACCATGCGAACCAAGCGAGCCTTCGCGACAGCCGCCACCCTCGTCGCGTTGACGACGGCGGTCGGGTGCGGGAGCGAGGACGACGGCGGCACGGCCGGCGACGGCAAGAGCACCGCCGGCGGCGGCAACAGCACCAGCAGCAGCGGCCAGGGCGCCACGAGCACCCTGCCCGAGGCCGCCGACATGGCGTCCATCGCGTACTACCTCAACAAGTACACCGCCTGCCTGGACCTGACGACGGGCGACAAGTACGACGCCGGCCACGACAGCCAGGACAGCGCCTGGGGCTCGGACGAGGCCGAGGACCCCTCCTGGGGCATCAAGGAGCGGGGCGTCTGCTCGGACCAGGGCGGCCGGCCCGTCGCGCTGCTCTCCGTGGCCGACATGAAGACCTTCCAGACCGCCGTCAAGAAGGACGGCTCCAAGTTCCTCGTCGGCCAGGACTTCGCCGTCGTCCCCGTCGGCGACAGGACGATCCAGGAACTCCAGAAGTCCGAACTCCGCTTCCTCACCTGCGACCCGGACTTCTCCGCGCCCAGCGGATTCACCAAGGAGGCCGCAGCCGTCGACGGGTGCGTGCTGAGCGACTACTTCGCCGACTGACCCCGACACCCCGTTCGTCCCTCTGCCCGCACCCGCGTTCCCCGAAGGGAATACAGATGCCCTCGCGCACAGCGCTGCGCCGCGCCCTCACCAGGGCAGGCACGGCCGTCCGCGCCCTCCTCTTCGTGGCGCTGACCCTGACGGCCCTGACCCTGGCCATGCCTACCCCGGCGTACGCGGGCTTCTCCTGCGACTTCACCGGCGACGACAGCTACCAGATGGACACGCCCGGCACGAACGGCGAGTCCGTGTTCGCCGCCGTCATGCAGTGGGACAGGGACACCAAGAAGTCCACGACGCTCATGGACGACTCCGGGACGACCACCGGCGCCGTGAAGATGCCCGACAGCCCGGACAAGTACACGATGTACGAGCTGGACGGCATGCGCGGCATGAACTGGTCGCAGACCTTCAAGGGCCGGGGCGACGCCTCCGAGGACAACGGCAACGTGGGCAGCGGCGCCGACGACTGCTCGGTGATGTCCTACGTCAACAACGGCGTCGCCGACTCCGTCCTCAACGGCACGAAGATCTTCACGCGGGCCGCCATCTCCATCAAGGAGTCCGCGTCCAACCCCAGCCCGCTCGCGGGCCTGTACGAGGGCCGCGACAGCGTCGTGACGACGTTGAAGGAGAACGTGCTGCGCCCGGCCGTGCCGGTCATGATCGTGCTGGTGGGTCTGTGGGTGTTCACCAAGTGGCGCAAGGGCGACATGCGCGAGGTGTGGGCCGGCGTCTCCTGGTCCGCGCTGACGATCGTCGCCGTCACGGCGTTCCTGACCGGCGGCAACTACGACAAGTTCGTGAGCACCTCCGACTCCTACATCGCGCGGGCGAACTCCGCCCTGACGGAGACGGTCCTCGCCGGGGTCTCGGGTGAGACGCAGTCCCCGTGCGACCTGGACAAGGGCGCCTACAACCGCGGCCTGCGCATCTCCAGCTGCGCCATGTACGACACGCTCGTCTTCCGGCCCTGGGCGCTGGGCCAGTTCGGCGACCCGGGCAAGAACTGCATCTTCAAGAAGGAGGGCGGCGGCGAGGTCAGGAACGGCGTCTGCCTGCCCGCCGAGAACAACAAGACGTGCGAGTGGGGCAAGGGAGCCCGCTGCGAGGACCTGCGGGTGATCCAGCTCGTCGCACAGTCCAAGACCAACAAAGACGCGTTCAGCGGCAAGAACCTCGACAAGTTCAAGAACGACTGGATCCCCATCCGGCAGCAGATCGCGGGCGGCAAGGACAAGGGCGACGACGTCCCGGACATGCACGTCTATCCGGTCGCCTTCAACGACTGGGCGGGCAAGAGCGCCGGCGGCCGGGTGGGGCTCGCCTTCTACTCCCTCATCGCCGCGCTCATCGTCGGCCTGATGGTCGTCGTCCTCAGTGCCCTGACCCTGCTCTGGCACGCGGTCACGCTGATCCTGGTCATCCTGCTGCCCCTGGTGGCCACGATCGGCATCCACCCCTCCCAGCAGAAGCTGATGAAGAGCTGGCTGGAGACGTTCATCCACAGTTTCGTGCTGCGCGCGGGCTTCGGCGTGATCCTTACCGTCCTGCTCGTCCTGTACCAGATGATCCTTCCGGCCAAGATCGCCCTCGGTACGCAGCTGCTGATGCTGCTCCTGGTCACCGTCGCCATCGTGATGATGCTGAAGAAGCTCCTCGCCGGGAACTTCACCCCGCAGGTCGCGGGCGGCGAGGACCTCCTCGGCGTCCGGGACGCGGCGAACGCGACCGGAGCGAAGGCGCTGGCCATGGCCCCGGGCGTCGCCGCGGGCGCGGCCAAGACCACGGGCCGCGTCGCGAGTTCCACCGCCAGGGGCACCGCCTGGACGGTGGACCGGGTCGTCGCCGGCGGCAAGGGCCGCGCCAAGTTGCAGGAGTGGGGCTGGATCGGGCAGTCCAAGCGCGAGCAGCGGCAGACGGCGAACCGTCAGGCCGGGACGGCGAAGATCACGCACGAGCAGAAGCTGCGGGAGAAGGAGCAGGCGGAGGAGGCGCAGGAGCAGCAGCCGTCGCCGAAGCGCGGCCGCCGCGTGAGCGGTTCCACGACCGCCCCGCCCCCGCAGCCGACACCCTCCACGGAGCCCCGCCCGGCGCCCACCGCTGCCGCTGCCCCCGCCCCCGCCACTGCCCCCGCCGCGGTGCCGGCCCCGGCCCCGGCGCCGCAGCCCCCGCGCCCCCGCCCCGCTCCTGCCCCCGAACCGCCGTCCGCCCCCCGGCCGCCGGCCCCACCGGCCCCGCCCCGGCAGCAGACGCCCCCGACCGGCCCCCCACGGGACCCCCGAGGCCCCAGCGGCCGCGTCTAGCCCACCCCGCCCACACCTCCTGAGGAGCCCACGATGCCCGCCCTGACCGCCGACCGCACCCCCGGCCAACTGGTCGCGGAACTCGAGCGGCTCATCGGCGTGGACTGGCCCACGGTGTGGGCCGGCGTCCCGCAGGACGAGGAGAAGCGGGGGCGCTGGTGCGCGGGGTTCGGGTGGCGGCCGCTGTGGTTCGAGGCGGGGCTGCGGGTCCGTACGGAGCTGGGCGGCCGCTTGCACCTGGCCTCAGCCGCACCTGGCCGTCCGGTGACGCGGGTCGAGCACGTCCTGTGGTCGGTGCGAGCCGCCTCGGCGTCCGAGAACGAGGCCGTGTCCTCGCTGGCCGCGGCGAAGTGGCCCGCGTACCTGGACGCCGTCAAGGCGGTCCTGAGCGTCCCCACCTGGAGCGGCGAATGGGACACGCCCGGCTTTCCGGACCCACCCGGCCCCGCGCACTGGGGGGACGCCGAGTGGCGCCGGGAACACCGTGATCCGTACCGCCTGGCCGTCTGGTCCTTCCGCACCCCGGGAGCTCCGCTGTTCGTGCTGAGGGCGGGCCTCTCGCCGGGCACGGCGGCGGGCTGGGGGCCGGGCAGTGCGACGATCTCTCTCGCCTGCCATGGGCCGGCCGACGCTCGGGACGAAGGCCCCGGCTGGCTGTTGTGACGACGAGGAACCAGAGGAACTGATCATGGGACTCACTTCAGGTCCGCAGGACCGGACCCCGCAGGAACTGGTCACCGAGCTGCGCGGACTGACCGACGTGGACTGGCCGACCGTCTGGGCCGGCCCGCCGTACCCGGGCAAGGGCCTGGACATGTGGTGCGCCCAGTTCGGTTGGACTCCGCTCAGCTTCGAACGGGTGCTTCAGGTGCGGACCGACACGGGCGGCGAGCTCGACCTCAACGCCTCCGGCGGCAGCTGGGCTCCCGTCGACAACCTCAGCCACTGGATCTGGGGGGCCGGTGCCGAGGCCGTCGAGGACAACCCCGCCGTCCTGGAAGCGGCGGACCAGGCGTGGCCGGTGTACCTGACCGCCGTCTGCTCCGTCCTCGGGGAACCGGCGTGGGAAGGAACCTGGGAGGCCGACGACTTCCCCGAGTCGCTCGGCACGCACCCCCTGGGCTCACGCGAATTCCGGCTCACGCGGAAGAACCCCTACCGGTTGGCCTACTGGATGCGGCGGGAAGGCGGCGGTCCGCTCGCCGTCATGACGATCACTCTGGCTTCGGGGACCGCGCAGGGGCGCTTCCCCGGCGCCGCGAACATGGCCGTGAAGTTCTATCCCCGACCCCTGGAGACCGGAGAACTGTGAGCGCTCCCCGCATACCCGAGGAAGTCGAACGACTCGCGCTCCGTCTCGCGAAGGAGGAGGCGGAGCGGGCGGCGAAGGCGCGAACTCCGGAAGGGGCCGAAGCGATCGCCGACGAACTGCGTGAGGAAGCCGCGGCACAAGGCCTGCATGTCAAGCAGTACATCGAAGCGCTGACCAAAGACCAGGAGGGCGTCCGCCCCCCGGAGGGCGCAAACCCCACGAGCGCGTTCTGGTCTTTCGGTATCAACGACGAACGCGCGCCGAACGCGTGGCTGGACAACCGGTACATCGCCGAGGCCTGGGCCGAGATTCAGAACCAGCGGGAGTCGGGCACCGCCCAGACGCTCGAAACGTCGGCGGCAGGCCGCAGGCTGAACGGGATGTACCTCTGGGAGACGGAGGTCCTGGAGGCTCTCGGCGGAGCCAAGGAAGGCTTCACCATCGACTGGACCCGCCAGTGCTGGGGTGACATCTCCGAGACCTACGCCACCGCGGCCAAGGGCCCCGTCGCCGTCTTCGCCCAGTACGCCGACACCCGCTCGATCCTCTACAACCGCGAACTCCCCACCCTCCACGCCAACACAGACGTAGGCCTGGACAACATCCACTTCGCCTACGAGGCCCCGCAGGCCTGGCCGCAGCAGACGCGCGCCGAACTCGGCACCGACGCGGCCCGCGCCGTCCTCCAGTTCAACGACCCCACCCAGGCGCACTTCGTCGACCCCGCCGTCTACCCGACCCAGGACCCGGCACAGCGCCAGGCGGCCCTGGAAACGGAGTTCGCCGCGGTGACGGCCGAACGCGCCGAACGCGCGGCCCGCAAGAGGGCGGAGCAGGAGACCGCGCAGGCAGCGGAGACGACTGCTCAGCCGACCGCCGAAGCAGCCACCCCAGCGACACCCGCCACCGAAGCAGCCACCCCAGCTACACCCGCCACCGAAGCAGCCACCCCGGCAAAGCCGGCCGCCGAAGCAGCCGCCCCCGCGACAACCGCCGCCGCCGAAGCCGAAACCCAGAACACCCCCGAGCCGGCCGCGCCCCCGGTGTGGCAGCTCGGTTTCACCCCCAAGCCGGTCGTCGCGACGCCCGCCTCCACCGCTCCCGCCGAGTCGAAGGCCCCGCCCTCCCCCGACCTCGGCAAGCAAGCCACCGGCACGGGGCTGGGATGAGCACGAAGAGGAGGACCACGCAGCGGACCGCTCCCCCCTCCGAGAGCCGGGCCCACCTCGTCCGCCGTCTCCTCCACCAGGACAAATCCGACCCCTGGGCCACCCGCCTCCTCCCCCGCCTCGTCTTCGCCCTGGCCGCCGCCTACACCCTCTTCGCCATCGCCTCGCAGAGCGGCTCCAGCTTCGTCACCGTCTGCGTCCTGCTCGCCCTCGGCGGGGTCCTCTGGCTGCTCCGGCACCGTGCGCAGCTGCTCCTCGCCCTCGGTGCGACGGTCCTCACCGCCGCCTTCACCGGCTACTTCTCCGCGGTGGGCGACTCGGCCCGGATGAGCACGAGCACGGTCGTCACCGGCCAGGCCGCCTTCGGCTACTGGGCGCTCGCCGGGATGGCCCTCCTCGGCGCCTGGATGGTGAAGCAGCACCCGGGCCGGCGCGGCGTGACCGTATGCCTCGCGGATGTGATCCTCGTCATCGCGTCCGCCGTCGGAATGTTCGTCCCGGAAGCGGGCGTACCGCTCGGTTTCCTCGGTGTCCTCGGCGTGCTGGCGGCCCGCGGCAACGGCGCGAAAGCGGTTTCGACCCGTGTCCGCCGGGCCTTCGCCCACCTCCGCCGACGCAACGCCCCTGACTCGGCGGACAGTTGAGGACCGTGTGAACGTTTGGTCTCGTCACTGTGCCAGATCCGTACGTGCTTTGCAGATGCGTTGCACGGGGTTGACGGATCGAACTACAGTCCACCCGGATCAGGCATTACCACGGGGGACTACACACATGCGTATGGCCAGCCATACGGCGCTGCCCGCGCGTCCACCGCGCGGGCCGGCACGGGGGGCGCACACATCCGACGCCGCCCTGCCCTGCCAGCGCCGCCCGGACGTGTTCCAGCACCCTCTGCTGGAGGCGCCGACCGATCCGCCCGACGACTCGCCCGAACTGCGCCGCCAGCACCTCGTCCTGCTGCGAACCGCCCGCGACCTGTGCGCCTCCTGCCCGTTGTGGGCGGAATGCCTTGAGGACGCCGTCGTCCACGCCGAGCCGTACGGCTACGCGGCGGCGACCACCCTCGAGGACCGCCGCTGGATCCGCCGCACGCTCGGCATCGGCGACGCCGCCGGCGACCTCCCCGTCCACCCGGCGGCCGACGGCGCCGGCGACCCCTCCCGCCGGCTGCTGCGCCTGCGCTCCCGCACCGCCGGCTCGACGGCCCGCCACCCCGCCGAGCACGGCTGGCCCGAAATCGCCGCCGTACTCGACGCGTTCGACATCCGCCAGGAACAACTCGCAGCTCAGCGACGTGCGTTGCGCCGCCACCTGACCGGAATCCCGTCCCCGTTGCACGAGCACACCGGCACACCGGGACCCCACAGACACACCCCGCCCCCGACCCCCCAACTCGAAAGCAGGACACAGGACATGGCAGCGGCCGAGTCCGGGCAACGGATCGCCTTCTCGTACGAGGATCCCGCCCAGGCCGTACGACAGACCCTGCTCGGCCCGCTGATCCGCTCCGCGCTGCCCGCCCTCACCAGCCTCGAACAGCTCGCCACGATGCTGACGAGCGTCCCCGGCGGCGACGTCACCCCCGAACTGCTGCGGGACGTACGCGCCGTACGGAACGCCGTCGAGGAACTGGCCCCCCACGACCCGGCGGACGACCCCGAAGGCCCCGAAGGCCCGGCGCTCCCCGCCCCCTTGCGCACCCTCACCGGCTCGGTCTCCGTCGAACTCGCGGCCACCGACCCGGTGGCGGCGCTGCGCCGCGACTTCCTCGAACCCCTGCTGCGCGAACTGGCCGCCTCCGTCACGAACATCGAGAAGGTCGCGACGATGCTGGCGGCCACCGAGGACGCCGACGAAACCCACCTGGAGCCCCTGCGCACCGCCCTGCGCCACCTCCACGACCACCTGCCGCCGCCCGGCACCGGCCTCGACGCCGGCGCCGCCACGGCGTCGGCCACCCCCGCCGCGCCCACGCCCCGCCGCCCGGCCACCGCGCCCAGCATCCGCGCCGCCGTCGAGACGGCCGTCTCCACCTTCCCCGGCCCCTTCTCCGCCCGCGACGTCCTGCGCGCCCTGCCGCCCGGCGTCTACGGCGACCCCTCGAAGACGATCAGCAACGTCCTTTCCTCCATGGTCAAGTCGGGCCGCCTTCAACGCCTCGCCCGGGGCACGTACGCTCGCACCGTCGACGTCCCCGACAACGCTCTGCCCACCCTGCCGAACCTGCCCGCCCCGCCGGAGCAGGACCAGGCCAAGAGCGCCTGAGCCGGAAGGAACCCGGAACCCCGATGACCGAACCGACCACCCCGCCCCCGCCCCCGGCAGCGACGGACGCCCAGGTGCACGTCTTCTCCCCCAACGCCGGTCTGATCGACGGCGTCCCCATCACCGCACCGCCCTACGGCGACATCCAGGAGGTCATCCTCGCGATCCTCCAGCAACGCGCCCAACAACTGGGCGCCCCCACCCCCGCCACAGTCACCGACAACCGCTACGGCGGCGCAATCCGCCTCCTGGTCCACCCGGACGGAGCAACGGAACAACTGAACTGAGGCAGACAGAAGGTCACTTGACCCGAGCGAGTACCACCGTCCAGTCGCCCGTCGGTGAATCGAGATTCTCGATCCGGTCGAGCTTCCATTCCTGATCTCGAACAGGGAAAACGTCGCCGGGCACCAGGGAGTGACGCGTGTCCGTACCTCCGGCACCGACGGAAAGCCTGACCGTCGGTGCCTGGCCCGCAGGGGCATAGACGTGGATGACGCTGAAGCTACCGATGTCCCGGTTGGCCTGTGCGTTGGGCGTGAGGGCGATTTCCCGAGTGCTCATTTCGGATCCAGTGTGGTGTAGAGGGGAAGACAGCTGTCTTTGAATTCCTTGAAGGTCAACGGCTGCGGATGGTCCCTGTTGTGGGGGTTCCGCAAGTGGATGAACCCCCGGTCGTCCACTTCAGTCACCTCATAGGCATGGCCGCCGATGAGATCCTTCGGCAGCGGTATCTCCTCCTTCGACGGTTTCCGCGTGCCGACCACGATGGGACAGCCGGCGTCGAGCTGTTCGGCGAAGTGGTCCATGACCTGTCGCCTGACACTACGACCTTCGTAGTCATAGCCCGTGGGCAGATCCCACGTCTCGGCCGGCTGGCCGGTCAACTGCACCATCAGTTCCGCGCGTTCGCCCGACTTGGTGCCGTCGTCCAACCGTACGTAGCCGGCGCGCAGCTCATCCGGCCGGTTGTGGGTCATCTTCCATGACGCGCCGCGCTCCTCGGACCACGTCTGGTCGACTCCGGCGACCGCTTTCTCGAGGATGGGAGCCCAGGCCGCCCCCGTGTCCACCGAGTCGGCGAAGGCGGGTCTGTCGGGTATCTCGTCGTGCACAGGGAGATCAGCGGTCACCGTCAGTCTGACGACGTTCCCCGTCGGCTCATATCTGCCGACGCCCACACTCTTCGCCTCATGGAAGAGCACTTCGTAGGTGCCGTCCTCGTTCTCCTTGACGCAGTTCATAATGTCCTGTGGACGATGTCCCGCGACTGCGCCGAGCGTCGCGATGACACCGCAGTCCCCGAGCTCGCCCTGCTTGCTCTGTTCCCGCGTCGGCACCCCCTCGAAAAGAGGTGTCCGTGTGCCGTCCGGCCGGTCCAACGGGGTGCCGTAGCGGTCTGGTGGGTACATCTTCTCGGGTACCTGGAAATCAGGTTTGTCGACGGAGTCTGAAATCTCCCGCACCCGGTCGGCGCCACCGCCACCGAATACGCTCTTCACCCGATCCAGAAACTCTCCCCGCACCAGAACGTCGTCCGCGGACGCCGTGACCGCTTCCTCGGCCTCTTCCAGCTCTGTGGGTTCAGCGGGTTCTGGGGATTCTGGGGGTTCAGCAGCAGGCTCGGCGGACGCAGCAACTTCAGCGGGCTCGGCGGGCTCGGCGGGCTCAACACCCTCGGCATAGCCGCGATGACTTCTGTCGCCTGAGGCGTCCGCCGAACCGCCGTGTTCCCCCCGAACGCCGGGCTCCTCAGGTTCCTCCTGCCCTTCGAGCTCCACTTGCCTTTCGGGCTTCTCGGCTTCCTGGAATTCCTGAGGTTCCTCGGGATCCCCGACATCCCCGTGCTCCTCGGCCTCTTCGACCCCCTGATGCTCCTCAGGCGCCTCGGGCTCCGCTCGCGTGTCCTTGGAGTCGGGGAACTCGGGAGCCGAGATCCTGTGGTCCGACGCCGCCTCGGATTGCGCCTCCGCGGTGGTCAACTCGTTCAATCTCAACCCCCAGTGGGCGACTCGGGCACGACAGGCTTCCGGATCTTGCGGTCGAAGCACGACAAGGTCTGGGAGAAGCGCTTGGCCCACTCCTCCGAGGCATCAGGGCACCCCACCACCCCCTCCAACACCGACGGCTCGTACCGCCCGTGGTAGTACACCCGCGTCTTCGTCCCCTTGCGCGCCCTGAACCGTGGTTCGGCCACCGGGCACGGGTCGTGGCCGTCGAGTTGGGCGCGCATCATCGCGGCGACGTGTCCGGCCAGGCCGACCGGGTCGTCGGGGGCGCCGACGCGGCTGTGGACGGCGCGGTCGGCGGCCTGGCCGATCGCGCAGTCGAGGAGGCGGCCCCGGTACGGCTCCAGATCGCGGCGCATCTCCTCGCCCGGCAGCGGAGTCGTCCAGCCCAGCAGATGGGCCGCCACCGCCATCTCCGCCCACAGCGTGACGCGCAGTTCGGTGCGTTCCGTCAGCCGCTGGGCCCTGCGCAGTTCACGCAGGGTGCACGGAGCCGTCGAACAGTCCGCGCCGCACGCGGAGCTGCGGGCGCCCGTCAAGGCAGCCGCGGACGCCGGCCGGACGGCCCCCGTGTCCTCCCGATCCGTCCCGTCCCGCATCCGCACCAGCAGCGGATAGTCCATGCCGTCCGTGAAGACGGCCGCCTCACCCGGACGCAGGGTGACCAGGTACTCGGACTGCGCGGCCGTGATGTTCATCGTCGCGCCGACCGCCTCACGGTCGTCCTGCGCCGGCAGCCGGTGGACGACCTTGGCCGCGGTGTTCTTGATGACGTCCGGGAGCAGCTTGCTCGGGATCTGGTCGGCGATGACCAGGCCCTCGCCGTACGCCCGGATCTCGGCCAGAAGTCCCGCGAACATCTCGACCGCGTGCGCGCTCGCGCCGCCCTCCTCCGCCCGGCGCAGCAGCCGGTGCGCCTCTTCGAAAACGCTCAAATGGCGTAGAGGGAAGGAGAGTTGCCGGGTTACGCGCTGCTCCATGCGGAGGTACTCGACGAGCCGGATGAGGATGGTGCCCATCAGGAACGCCTTGTCCTTGTCGTCGCCCACGTCCTCGATCTCGAAGACGACGTTGCGGCGCAGGAGTTCACCGAAGTCGAGCGGTCGGCCGCCTTCCAGGAAGCGTCCCGTCGTGCCGAGCCGCAGGCTGGCCAGGCGGATCTTGATGAAGCCCTGGACGTTGTCGGCGACCTCCTTGCCGTAGCCGATGTCCGAGACGACCTGGAGCGCCGTGTGCTCCAGGTCCTCGAGGGTCGGATAGCGCGGCTCGACGCCCGGGAACGTCGGCTCCCCGAGTGTGAGGTCCCAGCCCAGGTCCTCGTAGCACCGGGTCAGCGCGGCGCTCAGCACCTGCGGAAACGGCTCCTGCGGGTCGAAGGAGGCCAGGAAGAGTGCCCGCACCATGTCGAGGTGGGTCTGGAGCGGGAAGCGCTCCCCGTTCGCGTACGCCGACGGCTCCAGCGGGTTCAAACCGGCCGGCAGGGCGTCCGGGTCGCCGGGCTTGAGCACCACGACTTCGCTCGTGTCGCCCAACCGCGCGGACATGAACCGGTACTCGGCCTTCGCCGGCTCGACCACCAGCCACGGTATGCCCACGTGTGTGGCCGCCTCCAGCAGCCCGCGCACGGTCTGCGACTTGCCGCCGCCGGTCGCTCCGCACACGAAGGTGTGCCGGTTGAGGGTGGAGCGGGTCAGTTCGAGGTCGCCGACGGGGCTGCGGTTGCGGTCGAGGACCGAGCCGAGCCGGACCGGAGGGGCTCCGGCCGGCGCCGGACGGCCGGCGGTCTCGGGCGTGACGTCGAACTCCGGCCGCAGAGCGAACCGGACGCCGGGTATCTCCCGCGCCGGGGGCCGGGCGAGAGCCGCCAGGAGGTCCGAACCGGCGTGGAAGGGGTACTCCTCGGGCGCGGGCAGGACGCCGCCGAGCGCCGTGGGAAGGTCGCCGACCCGCCCGGTCGGACGGAGCGCGTACGGCAGTCCCTCCAGGTCCGCCGATGCGCACAGCAGGGAGGCGACCCGGGTCGCCTCCTCGGGGGTGCGCCCGCCTGCCAGCAGCCGTATGCGCCACAGCCCGGTGGCCGCCGCCTTGGCCAGTTCCCTGTGCCTGCGCTCCAGCCTGGCCGCGGCGATGGCGTACTCGGGTGACCCCTCGGCCTTGGTCTGCGCTCTGCGCCGTTCGTCGGCCACGTCGCCGGTGAGCTCGTCGAGTTCGGCGGCCGGCACCGGTTCGGCGAAGGCGAGCCAGGCGAACGGCTCCTGCCAGACGCCGAGGAGACAGTCCTCCAGCGTGGGCCGCTGTACGGCGCCCGCGGGGTTCGCGGTCCTCGGCTCGTCGTCGACGAGCAGTCCGTCGGTCACCCCGGCGACCGCGCTCCAGCAGGGGAACGCGGCCATCAGGGCGGCTGCCGCACCCTGCTGCTGCCGCTGTCCCCGCGCCCCCGCGGGCAGCCGCAGCAGGGCGGTGGCACCGCCGTCCTCGTCCGTGCGGCCGCCGTGCAGGGCCCCGCCTCCGATGACGACGTCCAGCGGACCGTCCGCCGTGCGGCGCGCCCAGCCGACCGCCACCGCGCCGCCGGCCGGATCGTGGGGGTGCGGCGCATGGTGGGCGGCGACGAGGGCGGCGAGGCGCTGCGCCCGCAACTCGTCCTCGCTGCCGACGGGCCGGTCCTCAGTGGGGCGTTGGCGCGGGACCTCGCGCAGCAACGAGGTCTCAAGGCTGGCGAACCGCTGCCAGGTCGCGCCGGGTGAGGCGTCCGTCATGCCTGCCCGGACCGTTCCGGGCCGCGCCCCGCGGGCGCGCTGGGAGCGGGGTCGGCGTCAGCCCGCCCGGGACGCTTGAAATCCCTTGCCCAGTCGCGGAGTTCGCTCCGGGGAACGTGTGATTCCGTCCGTGGTGACGATCTGCGCGACGGCATGAAGAACTGGGCGGCGTCCTCGGCTTGGGCAAGCTCCGGCGCGAGCAAGGTGGTTCGCAACGTCTCCCCCGTTGTCGATCTTGCGCCCCACCCTAGAGGCACCACGGAGCGGGGCCAAGCCTTGCAACTGTAACGTCGACTTTCCCACTACCAGGTGGACTTGGGATGCCGATTCATGCACCATGTTCCGGCTGCTGATCAATGACTGACACCCGCTTCGGCGGGTACGGGGGCGAGTTCAATCATCAGAGGCGTCTTTTCTGCCGCCCTCGGGACGGTCATTTCTCACCTGTCCACATTTGAGCGCCTTCACGGTGCTCATGTCTCTCAGGGCGAACTCATATGACCTATCCCGTCGACCCGCGCCAGCCGCAGAATCCTTACGGCGGCCCCGGCGACCCCAACCATCAGGCCGGCCCGCCGCAGGCCCCCGCGTACCCGCCAGGGCCGCCGCATCAGGCGCCCCATGCGGCGCCGCCTGCCTCACCGCCGTCCCAGCCGCCTTATCAGGGCGCACCTCCGGTACAGCCTCCGTACCAGCCGGCGCCTCCGCAGCAGCCGCCGTACCAGGGCGCGCCTCCGACGCAGCCGCCGTACCAAGCCGGACAGCCCCAGCCGCCGTACCAAGCCGGACCGCCGCAGCAGCCGTACGGCGCGCCGCCGCCCCCGCAGCCGGCGTACCAGCAACCACCCCACCAGGCCGGACCGCCGCCCCAGCAGCCGCCGTATCAAACCGCGCCCCAGCAGGCCCAGTTCCAGCCCGGACAGCCGGCCTTCGCGCCGCAGCAGCCCGCCTACGGACCGCAGCAGTCGTTCGCGCCGCCGCAGTATCCGCAGCAAGCGCCGCCGCAGGCACCCCCGTTGACGCAACCGCAGCAGCAGCAGCCGCAGTTCGTGGTGGTCCCGGATGCCGGCGCGAGCCCGCAGGTGCGTCGCGGCGCGGACGTCACGTCGGTGGTCAGCCTGCTTCTCAACCTGCCGCTCTTCCTGGGCAGTCTGCTGGTGATCTGGCTGATCTCCCGCATGATGCCGAGCGGTCTCGACACCGCCTTCGTCATCGCCTGGCTCGCCTCGGGCGCACTGGTCTTCCACCGGCCCACCGAACGCGGCCTCGCACGACTGCTGTTCAAGATGCGCCGGCCCACCGGCGCCGAACTGGCCGCGCTCCAGCCCCTCTGGGACGACGTCACCCGGCGGGCGGGAGTCGACGGCTCGCGGTACGAACTGTGGATGGAGGACACCGACGAGCTCAACGCCTCCGCCGCCGCCGGGCACCTCGTCGGCGTGACGCGCGGAGCGATGCGGCAGCCGCCGCAGCACCTGTCGGCCGTGCTCGCCCATGAGCTGGGACATCACGTCGGCGGTCACTCCTGGGCCCTGCTGCTCGGCCACTGGTACGCCGTACCGGTCCGCATGCTGATGACCGTCGTGAAGTTCGTGCTGCGCTTCCTCTTCTACTTCACCGCCGAGCTCTCCTGTCTGGCTGTCGGCGTCTTCGTCCTGATCTTCGGCTCCCTCGCCGTGGCGACCTTCCTCGCCTTCCCGCCCGCCGTCGCCCTCTACACGATTCCGTTCCTGCTCGCCTGGTCCGGACGGCAGAGCGAACTGCGCGCCGACCGGTTCGCCGGCCGGCTCGGGTACGGCCCCTTGATGATCGAGTTGTTCACCGGCTGGCAGGCGGAGGGGCATGACGACGCCGCCCGCAAGGCGAGTCCGGTCGCCCGGCTCATGTCCACGCATCCGCCGCTCCACCAGCGCATCCGCGCGCTCGAGACCTTCGTCTCCTGACCGGCCGGGGGCCCCTCACCCATGACTGTCGACAGCACCGAAGCCGGCCGGCTCGGCCGCTACCTGCGTCTCTTCGATTCCGGCCGGCGTATCGGCTGGGCCTACCGCGACCCCGAGTCGCTGCGTCAGCCGTTCGTCGAACCGGAGCCCCAGCGCGAGCAGGTGGCGGTCGGGTACACGAACCGCGCGGAGGCCGCCCGGCTCGACCGCGAGGACAGCCGGAACTCCTCCCTCAAGATCGGCGGCGGTGTCGCGGCCGTCTGCCTCTTGCTGAGCTTCTTCGCGGGCACCGTCATGGTGGTCGCCGGTGTGGCGGCGATCGGCGTCGCCCTGATCCGGATCTCCCTGGCCTCACGGCGGCACACCGTGGCCACAGGAGACCTGACGACCCGGCAGAGCGACCTGGAGCAGCGGTTCCAGTCGTCCTGGCAGGTGTGGCAGCAGCGCCGGCAGCACCACGAGACCCAGCAGACGCAGTGGGTCGGCGGTCTGGACGCATGGGGCGCGCTGCCGGTGGGCACGGACACCCGCCGCCTGGACGTGTTCGGCGGCAGCCAGCGGGGCCGCGAGGGCTTCCTCACGGTCTTCGGCACGTCCACGCTGCGCGAACGTCCGCTGATCGTCGTCGATCTGACCCAGGCCCTGGTGTGCCGGGAACTGTCCGTCCTCGCCGAGGCCGCCGGGGTGCCCGTCGACGTGCAGCTGCTGCCCAGCCGGATGGCGGAGAGCGGCATCGTCGGCGGTCTCGCACCCCAGGAACTGGTGCACGCCCTGGTGGAGGCGGCGCACGGCGACAATCCGGAGGCCGGCCGGGCCGAGCGGGCGGTCGACACCCGGATCCTCACCCAGCTGTGCGGGGCGCTCGGCGATGACGTCTCCCTGGCCCGGCTGGGCGCGGGCCTGCGCGTCCTGCTGGGCGAAACCGACGACACCAAGGCCCTCAGCCGGGATGAACGCAACCGCATCGCGGACGACCTGCTCAACGACAAGAACAAGGACCACGTACGGGACAGTCTCTTCCGCCTGTCGTCGTTCGTGCACCCCTTGGAGCAGCTCGGCACCGCCCGCGGGGAGCGCGGACCGGGCTACCTCACCTGCCTCGCCCTGGACTTCGGCGCGATGTCGGCCGGCACGGAACTGCTGGCGGACCTGGCGGTGCAGAGCGTGATGCGGCGGCTGTCCTCCTTCCAGGAGACCGCGCCGTCGGTGGTCGTGGCGCTCGGCGAACAGGGCATGCAGCGGCGGCATCTTGAGCACATGGCGCAGGTCTGCGAGCGCCGCGGCGCCCATCTCACCGTGCTGCACCCGCACTTGCGGGACGCCGCCGAGCAGATGATCGGCGGCGGCACGGTGGCGTTCATGCGACTCGGCAACCACCAGGAAGCCAATGTCGCGGCCGACTTCCTCGGCCGACACCACTCCTTCGTCATGCACTCGCTGACGGACACCGAGGGCAGGACCGTCAACACCTCGGTCGCCAAGACGATCGGCTCGTCCGTCAGCAGGGGCACGACGTACAACGAGTCCGTCACCCGCGGACACAACTGGGGCAGCAGCAGCTCCACCAGCTACCAGGGCGGCGCCAATCCGTTCTCGTCGTCCAGCTCCACCAGCTCCGGTGGCAGCTACAGCGAGACGACGGGCACCTCCACCAGCGTCACGTACACCACCAACGAGTCCACGACCCACACCACGGGCGACAGCGACAGCACCAGTCTGGCGACCGGGCGACAGCGCGTGTACGAGTACGCCGTCGAGCCCACACAGCTTCAGGCGCTCGCCGAGTTCAGCGTCCTGGTGGTGGAACGGCAGCCCGGCGGCTCCGTGTCGGTGCACGCCGGCGACTGCAACCCGAACATCGTGCTGCTCGACCGGGTGAGCATGAGCCCTCTGCCGCAGTTCGCGCTGTCGGCCCAGCCGCAGCTGCCGGCGCAGGCGTCAGCCCCTGCGACGACGGCACCCGCGGCGCAGACGCACTCGCCGCACGCACCGGTGACCCAGCCGGCGTACGCACCACCGCCCCAGCCCGGGTACGCGCCGCCGCCCCAGCCGGCAGCTCCTCAGCAGCCCGGGTGGCCGTCCTCCGGGTCCGAGGCCCGCCCCGCGGCAGACGGACGTACCTGGGGCTGGCCCCAGCAGCAGTCCGCGCCGCCGCCCTCCGAGCAGCCGCCGAACGGCTGGGTCCAGGGGCCGTCTCCGAACTGGCCGGGGCAGCACCCGGGCGGTGGGCCGCGGTAGCGCTGTCCGAAGCGCCGCTCGAACAGCGAAAAGGCCGGGAGGCGTCATGCCTCCCGGCCCTTTCAGTCGGCCTGTTGCTGGCGTTTGGGTCGCCACACCACCAGCGCGCTCGTCTGCTGTACCTCCTGGTACGGCACCAGATCGCGTCGGTACGAGGCGTGCACCGCCGCCTCCCGTTGCTGCATCGCCGCCGCGGCGCCGTCCAGGGCGGACTGGAGTTCCGCCACCCGGGACTGGAGCGCGGCCACCTGGTTCTCCAGCTCGATGATCCGCTTGATGCCGGCCAGGTTGATGCCCTCGTCCTGCGACAACTGCTGGACGGTGCGCAGCAGTTCGATGTCGCGGGCCGAGTAGCGCCGGCCCCGGCCGGGCGTGCGGTCGGGAGAGACCAGGCCCAGGCGGTCGTACTGGCGCAGCGTCTGCGGGTGCAGGCCGGAGAGCTGGGCCGCCACCGAGATGACGTAGACCGGGGTTTCCTCGGTCAGTTCATACGGGTTGCGTCGACGGCCGTCCATGCCTCTCATGCTCCCTTCGCCGCCTCGAACAGCTCCGCGCGCGGGTCCTCGCCCTCGGTCGCCTCGCGGTACGCCTCCAGCGCGTCACGAGCCTTCCCCGAGAGGTCCTTCGGGACACTCACCTCCACGGTGACCAGAAGGTCACCGCGGGTGCCGTCCTTGCGGACCGCGCCCTTGCCCCGCGCGCGCATGGTGCGCCCGTTGGGCGTGCCGGGCGGGAGCTTCAGGGTCAGCGAAGGGCCGCCCAGCGTGGGCACCTTGATGTCGCCGCCGAGAGCCGCCTCCGTGAACGTCACCGGCACGGTCACCGACAGGTTGTCGCCCTTGCGGCCGAAGACCGGGTGGGCGTCGACATGGACGACGACGTACAGGTCGCCCGCCGGGCCGCCGCGCTCGCCGGGGGCGCCCTTGCCGCGCAGCCGGATGCGCTGCCCGTCGGTGACGCCCGCGGGGATGCGGACCTGCATCGTGCGGGAGGACTTGGCGCGACCGCTGCCCGAGCACTCCATGCAGGGGTGCTCGGCGATCAGCCCGCGGCCCTTGCAGTCGGGGCAGGGGTCGGTGAGGGAGAAGCCGCCGCCCGAGCCCCGCGCCACCTGGCCGGTGCCGACGCAGGTCGGGCACACGCGCGGTGTGCCGTTCTTGTCGCCGGTGCCGGAGCAGGCCTTGCACGGGGACTGGGAGGTCATGCGCAGCGGGACCGTCGCACCCTCGATCGCCTCGGTGAAGCTGAGGGTGACCTCGGTGTCGATGTCCTGCCCGCGCCGGGGCTGGGTGCGCGCTCCCGTGGTGCCGCCGCGGTTGAACAGGCCCCCGAAGACGTCGCCGAGCCCGCCGCCGAAGCCGCCGGCTCCGCCGCCCTGGCCGCCGCCCTGGGCGCCCCCGAAGAGGTCGCCCAGGTCGAAGTTGAAGGAGCCGCCGCCCGCGCCCGGCCCCGGGCGGAAGCCGCCGTTGCCGAAGAGGGCGCGCGCCTCGTCGTACTCCTTGCGCTTCTTGGGGTCGCCGAGGACGTCGTTCGCCTCGGAGATCTCCTTGAAGCGATCCTCCGCCTTGGCGTTCCCCTTGTTGGCGTCCGGGTGGTACTCGCGGGCGAGCTTCCGGTACGCCTTCTTGATCTCGGCCTCGGTGGCGTCCTTGGGGACGCCGAGGACCTTGTAGTAGTCCTTCTCGATGAAGTCCTTGGTGCTCATCCTCGACGTCCCTCCTTCCTCATCGGTTCAAGCTCAGCCCTCGTCCGGGCCACCGCTCTCCTTGTCGTCGGCCGTCTCGGCGTCCTCGGCCTTGACCGTCTGGGCGCCGGGCTGCGGTTCGGCGACCGCCACGCGCGCGGGGCGGATGGTGCGTTCGCCGATCCGGTACCCGGGCTGGAGAATCGCCACGCAGGTCGTCTCGGTGACGTCCGGCGCGTAGCTGTGCATCAGGGCCTCGTGGATCGTCGGGTCGAAGGGCTCGCCCTCCTTGCCGAACTGCTGGAGGCCCATCTTCGCCGCGACGGTCTCCAGCGACTCGGCGACCGACTTGAAGCCGCCGACGAGTTCGCCGTGCTCCCGCGCGCGGCCGATGTCGTCGAGCACGGGCAGGAGCTCGGTCAGGAGGTTCGCGATGGCGATCTCCTTGACCGCGATCCGGTCGCGTTCGACCCGGCGGCGGTAGTTCTGGTACTCGGCCTGGAGCCGCTGGAGGTCCGCGGTGCGCTCTCCGAGCGCGGTGCGCACCTGGTCCAGCTGGGCCACCAGACCGGCGGTCTGGTTCGCGTCCCCGGCCGGGGCCGCCCCCTCCGCCGCAGCGGGGGAGTCGGCCTTCGGCTCGGCGTCGTCGGGGGTGGCGCCGGAGGGGACGTCGGGCTTCTCGTCGAAGCCCGGGGTCTCCTCCGTCACGCGGCACCGTCCTTGCGCTCGTCGTCCACGATCTCGGCGTCGACGACGTCGTCGTCGGCCGCCTTGGCGCCGCCGGCCGCGGCGCCCTCGGGACCGCCCGCGGCCTGCGCGGCCTGGGCGTCGGCGTACATGGCCTGACCGAGCTTCTGCGAGACGGCGGCGACCTTCTCCGTGGCCGTGCGGATCTCGGCGGTGTCCTCGCCCTTGAGCTTCTCCTTCAGCTCGCCGACGGCTTCCTCGACCTCGGTCTTGATCTCGCCGGGGACCTTGTCCTCGTTGTCCTTGAGGAACTTCTCGGTCTGGTAGACGAGCTGCTCGCCCTGGTTGCGGGCCTCGGCGGCCTCGCGGCGGCGGTGGTCCTCGTCCGCGTACTGCTCCGCCTCCTGGCGCATGCGGTCGACCTCGTCCTTCGGCAGCGAGGAGCCGCCGGTGACGGTCATCTTCTGCTCCTTGCCCGTGCCCAGGTCCTTCGCGGTCACGTGCATGATGCCGTTGGCGTCGATGTCGAAGGAGACCTCGATCTGCGGGACGCCGCGCGGCGCCGGCGGCAGACCGGTCAGCTCGAACATCCCGAGCTTCTTGTTGTAGGCCGCGATCTCACGCTCGCCCTGGTAGACCTGGATCTGCACGGACGGCTGGTTGTCCTCGGCCGTCGTGAAGATCTCGGAGCGCTTCGTCGGGATCGTGGTGTTGCGCTCGATCAGCTTGGTCATGATGCCGCCCTTGGTCTCGATGCCGAGGGACAGCGGGGTGACGTCGAGGAGCAGGACGTCCTTGACCTCGCCCTTGAGGACACCGGCCTGGAGCGAGGCGCCGATGGCGACGACCTCGTCCGGGTTGACGCCCTTGTTGGCGTCCTTGCCGCCGGTCAGCTCCTTGACGAGCTCGGCGACGGCCGGCATACGGGTCGAACCGCCGACGAGAACGACGTGGTCGATCTCGGAGAGGTTGATCCCGGCGTCCTTGATGACGTTGTGGAACGGCGTCTTGCAGCGCTCCAGCAGGTCCGCGGTCAGCTGCTGGAACTGGGCGCGGGTGAGCTTCTCGTCCAGGTGCAGCGGGCCTTCGGCGGACGCCGTGATGTAGGGCAGGTTGATCGAGGTCTCGGTGGACGAGGACAGCTCGATCTTCGCCTTTTCGGCGGCCTCGCGCAGACGCTGGAGCGCCATCTTGTCCTTGGCGAGGTCCACGCCGTGACCGGTCTTGAACTGCTGCACCAGGTAGTCGACGACGCGCTGGTCCCAGTCGTCGCCGCCGAGGTGGTTGTCGCCGTTGGTGGCCTTCACCTCGACGACGCCGTCGCCGATCTCCAGGAGGGACACGTCGAAGGTGCCGCCACCGAGGTCGAAGACGAGGATCGTCTGGTCGTCCTTGTCGAGGCCGTACGCGAGCGCGGCCGCAGTGGGCTCGTTGACGATGCGCAGGACGTTGAGGCCGGCGATCTCGCCGGCTTCCTTGGTCGCCTGGCGCTCGGAGTCGTTGAAGTAGGCCGGGACGGTGATGACCGCGTCGGCGACCTTCTCGCCCAGGTACGCCTCGGCGTCCCGCTTGAGCTTCTGCAGGATGAAGGCGGAGATCTGCTGCGGGTTGAAGGGCTTCCCGTCGAGCTCGATCTTCCAGTCGGTGCCCATGTGGCGCTTCACCGAGCGGATGGTCCGGTCCACGTTCGTGACCGCCTGGCGCTTGGCGACCTCGCCGACCAGCACCTCGCCGTTCTTGGCGAAGGCGACGACGGACGGCGTGGTCCTGGCACCCTCGGCGTTGGTGATGACGGTGGGCTCGCCGCCCTCCAGAACGCTGACGACGGAGTTAGTCGTGCCCAGGTCGATGCCGACCGCACGTGCCATGGTGATCTTCCTCCAGCTGACTTGAGTGGAACGGACTCAAGTGTGCACGAGGCTCCCCGCTCGGTCAACAGACCTGAGTCGAGAGGGCTCAACTCTTATCCGTTCCTTACACGCAAGGGCCCGCCGACCTGGGAGGATGCCACGCGGCGGGGTGCACGCACGGGTGATTCCGCCGAGCTGCGAGGGGGATTCACCGCGGACACAGGTTGACGCCGCGAGCGCTGCCGGCCCTTCCCGTCCACCTCCGCCGCCGCACGCCGCTCCGCCTCCGCCGCACGACGTTCCGCGTCGCCCGTACGACGTCCCGGCTCACCCGCGCGGGGCACCGCGGCCTCCTTCGCGCGGCGTACGGCGCCGCCTCCCGCGCGGCGCGCGGCGCCGTCCCCCGCGCGACGGACGGCCCGGCGGACGGCGCCCTCACCGGAACGCCTCTCACGGGAACGCGCCTCTCCGCCCCGCCCCTCCGCGAAACGCCCCTCCGCGAAACGCCCGTCCACGGAACGCCCCTCCACGGAACGCCCTTCCCCGCCCCGCCCGTACACCGGCACCCGCCACAACCCCAGGACGACGACGCAGGTCACGCCCCCCACCCACAGCACGGCGGGCGCGTCCGCCCAGCCGGAGTGCACGAGCACGCCGACGAGCACCCCCGCGAAGGCCGCGACGCCGATGACGATCGTCACTCCTTGGGGGGTCAGGCCGAGCCGCCGCAGCCGGTGGGCCATATGGTCGGGGCCGCCCCGCAGCAGCGGCCGGCGCGCGACGCGCCGTGCCAGCAGGACGAGGACGGCGTCGGCGACGGCGACCGCGGTGAGCGCGAACAGCACGCCCGCGCCGGTGGCCGCCTCCTGCCCCGCACACGCGGACACGGCCGCCGCGGCGAGCAGGAACCCGGCGAAGAGCGAGCCGCAGCCGCCGAGCGCCACGCGCGCGGGTGGCCAGTTGTGCATCAGGAACCCGGTGAGCGCGGCAGCCAGCACGCTGAGCAGCACCGACAGTCCGTCCATCACCTCGGCTGCGGCGCACGCCCCGACCCCGAAGGCGGTGACGACACCGACGGTGCCGGCCACCCCGTCGGCGTGGTCGAGGGCCCGGAAGGCGAGCGCCACGCACGCGATCCAGCCGACGGCCGCGATCCCCGCGAGCGTGCCGGTGTCGCCGTACGGCACGACGAAGGCCGCCGCCACCGCCGTACCGAGGACGAGGAACCACGTCTTGAGCCGCCACAGGTCGGCGATCAGCCCCAGGACGGCGACCCCGGCGCCCGCGGCGAGCAGCGCGCCCATCCCGTCCCGGAGCGGAGCGAAGCCGGTCCACTCCCCGGCGGCCACGACCAGACACGTGGCCAGCACCACGGCCACGCCCCCGGACAGCGGAACGCGCCGCTGCCGGTGCCGCCGGTCGAGCAGCCCGAGACGCAGCGCGGGCGCGCGCAGCAGCACGGCGAGGACGGCGGAGAGGAGCAGGGCGGTGGTGGCGGCGGCGATCCCGTAGAGCACGGATATAAATTAGTCATGAAAGTACCAATTTGGTACGAATAACACGGTCGGGATGGGGCGGATTTCTGAGGTGACCCTCAGCGATCCAGATCACCCCGCACCCGGCTACAGTGCGGCGGAAGATAGGGGTAGTCTCAGACGGACTGCATAAGTTACCGCTTAGTAATTTCGGGTACTCGTCGTACACGGCGTACGCATCGCGCGCGTCGAACGCGTCCGCACGCGTCACTCCGTACGCCGAGTTCACCCGACGAAACCCTCGCAGGCCCGAGGAGCCCCCATGCAACTCGCCGCGATCATCGTGTCGCTGGTACTGACCGTGGTCGGCGTCGCGCTGCTCGCACGCGCGATCGGCCAGTTCGTCCGCTACTTCAAGCTGGGCCAACCGGTCCCGGCGGGCGTCCGGACCGACAACCCCTACCAGCGCAGCGTGACACTGGTCCGCGAGTTCCTCGGGCACACGCGCATGAACCGGTGGGGCATCGTGGGCTTCGCCCACTGGTTCGTCGCCGTCGGCTTCCTCACCCTGCCGCCGACCCTCGCGCAGGCGTTCGGCCAGCTCTTCGAGGCCGACTGGACGCTGCCCGTCATCGGCGGCTTCCTGCCGTTCGAGCTGTACATCGAGTTCATCGGCGTGATGACCATCCTGGGCATCGCCGTGCTCATCGTGATCCGGCTGCTGAACCTGCCGTCCCGCCCGGGCCGCAAGTCCCGCTTCGCGGGCTCCAAGGCGGGTCAGGCGTACTTCGTCGAGTACGTCATCCTCACCATCGGCCTCGCCATCTACGTGCTGCGCGGCCTCGAGGGCGCGATCCACCACGTGGAGCACTACGAGGCCGCGTACTTCGCCTCGTACCCGCTGGTCCTCGCCTTCAAGGGGCTCAGCGTCACCACGCTCCAGAACCTGATCTACCTCACCGCCATGGTGAAGATCAGCACCTCGTTCATCTGGATGATCGTGGTCTCGCTCAACACCAACATGGGCGTGGCCTGGCACCGCTTCCTGGCGTTCCCGAACATCTGGTTCAAGCGCGAGGCGACCGGCGGGACCGCGCTCGGCGGGCTCCAGCCGATGACCTCCGGCGGCAAACCGATCGACTTCACCGACCCGGGCGACGACGACGTCTTCGGCGTCTCCCAGGTCGAGCAGTTCTCCTGGAAGGGCCTGCTCGACTTCTCCACCTGCACCGAGTGCGGCCGCTGCCAGTCGCAGTGCCCCGCCTGGAACACGGGCAAGCCGCTCTCCCCCAAGCTGCTGATCATGTCGCTGCGCGACCACGCGCACGCGAAGGCGCCCTACCTGCTGGCCGGCGGCGGCAAGACCATGGAGGGCGAGGAGAAGGCGAGCGAGGAGCAGCTCGCGGGCGTGCCCGCCGCCGCCCTCGCCGAGGCCGAGCGCCCGCTGATCGGCACCGCCGAGGAGAACGGCGTCATCGACCCGGACGTCCTGTGGTCCTGCACCACCTGCGGCGCGTGCGTCGAGCAGTGCCCGGTGGACATCGAGCACGTCGACCACATCGTCGACATGCGCCGCTACCAGGTGATGATCGAGTCGGCGTTCCCGTCCGAGGCGGGCACGATGCTCAAGAACCTGGAGAAGAAGGGCAACCCCTGGGGCCTGGCCAAGAAGCAGCGCCTGGAGTGGCTGAAGGAAGTCGACTTCGAGGTGCCGGTCGTCGGCAAGGACATCGAGGACCTGTCCGAGGTCGAGTACCTGTACTGGGTGGGCTGCGCGGGCGCCCTGGAGGACCGCGCCAAGAAGACCACGAAGGCCTTCGCGGAGCTGCTGCACATCGCGGGCGTCAAGTTCGCGATCATGGGCGGCGACGAGAAGTGCACCGGTGACTCCGCCCGCCGTCTCGGCAACGAGCCCCTCTTCCAGGAGCTCGGCATGGAGAACGTCATGGCGCTGAACATGGCGTTCGGCGAGGAGACGGACGACGAGGGGAAGGTGACCCCCGAGTCGAAGAAGCCGAAGTCGGCGAAGAAGATCGTCGCCACCTGCCCGCACTGCCTCAACACCCTCGGCAACGAGTACCCGCAGCTCGGCGGCGACTACGAGGTCATCCACCACACCCAGCTGCTCCAGCACCTGGTGGACGAGGGCAAGCTGATCCCGGTCACCCCGGTCGAGGGCATCATCACCTACCACGACCCCTGCTACCTGGGCCGGCACAACAAGATCTACACGCCGCCGCGCGAGATCATGAGCGCCGTCCCGGGCCTGCGCCAGCAGGAGATGCACCGCCACAAGGAGCGCGGCTTCTGCTGCGGCGCCGGCGGCGCGCGGATGTGGATGGAGGAGCGGATCGGCAAGCGCATCAACAACGAGCGCGTCGACGAGGCCCTGTCGGTCAACCCCGACATCGTCTCCACCGCCTGCCCGTTCTGCCTCGTGATGCTCACCGACTCCGTCAACGGCAAGAAGAACGACGGCAAGGCCAAGGAGTCCATCCAGGTCGTGGACGTCGCCCAGCTCCTCCTGGAGTCGGTCAAGACCCCGGTCGACGACGAGCCCCCGGCGGGCACGGAGGAGACGGAGAGCGAGCCGGAGCCGCAGCCGGTGAAGTGAGCCGGAGCTGCGGCCCGTGAGCGAGCCGGAGCCGCACGCATCCGGTGAGCTGATCTGAAGCGACTGCTCGTGCCCCCACGCCCCCTGGAGGACGTGGGGGCACGGCTGTTGACGGGTCTCCGCCGCCCTAGGGGCCACCTAGGGGCCGGCCCTCCCGGGACCCCCCTAGGTGGCCCCTAGGGGATGTCACAGGTCGGCCGCAAAGCCGGTACCGGACGGTAGGGGTCGGCACGTAGCTCCGTGGGACCAGGTACGTTCGAAGCGTGGCTGGATTCAGGATCGGACGCGGCGGCCGCAACGGCCGCGCTGCGCAAGCGCGACCCCAAGACCCTCCGTACGGGCAGCAGGCGCCCCAGGGGCGGCCCTCGTACGGCTCCCCCGCGACGCCTCAGCGGCCGCAGTACCGCGGGGGCGGCCAGCAACCGCCCTACGGCGGCGGAGGCCCGGGCGGCGGCGCAGGACGAGGCGCGGGCGGCGGCCAGTGGCCCTCGGCGAACGCCGGTGGCCAGGGCGGCGGGTACGGCGGTCAGGGCGGCGGCTACGGCGGTCCGGGCGGCGGGTACGGCGGCCAGGGCGGTGGCCAGGGCGGCGAACCCGAGTACTTCGGGGGTGACGACCCGTACGGCGCCCACGGCGGCGCGGGCGCCCCGCACGACCCCTACGCGGCGAACAACCCCGGTCACACCCAGGCGTTCTCGATCGACGAGCATGACCAGTACAACCAGGGGGGTACGTACCAGGCCGGCGGCGCCGCCCCGGCGGCTCCGATCGGGCCGCGGCTGCCCTGGAAGGAGCTGCTGAAGGGCGTCGTGCTGTCGCCCAACCAGACGTTCCTTCAGATGCGGGACTACACGATGTGGGGCCCCGCCCTCATCGTGACCTTCCTCTACGGGCTGCTCGCGGTCTTCGGCTTCGACGACACCCGCCAGGAAACGATCAACGCGACGCTGTCCAACGCGATCCCGATCGTCCTGACGACGGGCGTCGCGATGGTGCTGAGCGCCTTCATCCTGGGCGTCGTCACCCACACCCTCGCCCGCCAGCTCGGCGGCGACGGGGCGTGGCAGCCGACGGTCGGCCTCTCCATGCTGATCATGTCCCTCACGGACACCCCGCGTCTGATCGTCGCGATGTTCCTCGGCGGCGACGCGTCGTTCGTCCAGCTGCTGGGCTGGGCGACGTGGGTCGCGGGCGGCGTCCTGCTGACCCTGATGGTCAGCCGCTCCCACGACCTGCCGTGGCCGAAGGCGCTGGGGGCGTCGGCGATCCAGCTGGTGGCCCTGCTGTCGATCGTGAAGCTGGGGACGTTCTAGGCGGGCGCTCGCGCCGCGTTTGAGGTGCAGTGAGCGAAGGGGGCTGCCCGCGCAGGCGGGAGCCCCCTTCGTCATGGTCGGCCCGGCCGCCGGCTCGGCGGTCGGCGACGGCGTCGCTGCTCAGGCGTCGAGGACCTGGCCGTCCCGCCGGACGACGGGAGGCTCGACGCTCCAGGGTCTTCAACTGTTAGTGGTTTTGCTCAGGAATCCCTTCGGATGCTGCTTACCAGGGTGCGGGCCGCTGGTAGACGTCACAGCCAGGCGGCGGTGGAACGACGGCATGACCCCCAGTACGGTGATCGTCGCTGTGCTTGCCCGGACAGCCGTCGACCACGGTCGCCGGACCGCTGGGATGAAGGGGGCGATGGATGCGGGTCGACCAACTGTGGCGGTATCCGGTGAAGTCGGTGGGTGGTGAGCGACTGACCGCGGCCACGGTCGGTGTGCTCGGAATCGAGGGCGACCGGGGCATCGCCGTCCACGACGAGCGGGAAGAGGTCACCTGGGCCGGTGCTGTTCCGGCGCTCATGCGATTGCGGGCGGTCACCCTCGGGCCGGGCGTGGCCGAGCTGGTCCTGCCGGACGGCCGACGGTTCCGCTCCGATGCGCCTGACGCTGCCGGTCGGCTCAGTGCGGCTGTACAGGCCAACGTCACGCTGGTCGAGCACCAGCCGCACCGGCCTGACGCCGCGCTCCATGTACTGACGACGACGGCGCTGCGCAGCCTCGGCTCGACGCTGCCGGACAGTGTGATGGACGCCAGCCGGTTCCGGCCCAACCTGGTGCTCGACGACATGCCCGGCGACCACGCCACCGGGTACCCCGAGCACGATTGGATCGGCCGCCGGATGGCCATCGGCACACTGCGGTTGCGCTTCACCGAGGGGTGCGACCGCTGCGTGATGATCACCAAGGAGACTCCGACGGTCCCGCATGACCGCGCCGTGCTGCGCTGGGTCGCCCGCGAGCTCGGCAACACCCTCGGCGTGTACGCGGCGGTCGAGAAACCCGGCCATGTCCGTATCGGGGACAAGGTCCGCTGGCTCGACTGAACGTCATCAACGAGGTGACTGAGCACTCCAGTGCCGTCCGGCAACTGGAGTGCTCAGTAGGCAGATGGCCGGCTGTGGCGTCTACCAGCGGCCCCATCGTGGCGGCTTGCGGCGGTACCACCTGTGAAGGCAGCGTTACACCATGGGCGAAGGCGACCGTCGACGGCAGTTCCAGGTTGGCGACGACTTACTGGTCAGCTGCCCACCAACACGCATGCGAGTCGCCCAGGTGACTCCGTTCGACATCACGGTCGAGTGGCCATGGGCACAGATTGATCCGGACTCTGAGATCCGGTGGAACGGCCGCAGGGCGATCCCGCATACCTCCGACAACGGTGAGTGGGGCGGACTCTTTCGAGTCGACCCGAGCCCACGACACCCGGAAACCGACGACGCCTGCCTGGTGGGCATCCCCGAGACCCTCGTTCGGATCACCGATGTCGGTCGCTTCGACCCACCGGCAGACGTGGGGTGGCTTCCGAGGCCCCACACCATGTTGATCGTGTTGGCGGTCGATCATCCCCACGATCCAGAAGCAGAGGAAGAAGGTGACACCCTCGACCTCGAAACCGCGGCTCCGATCAAGATCGAGCTGGTGTCACGAGGCCATCGGAGTCACGCGTAACGCCTTCCGCAGGTCAGACCGCTTCCGTGTTCGACTTGGCCGCTTCCCCGGACTTATGTAGCGGAGGCAAGACATTCCACGGAAAATTGATCCACTCATCGGTCTGAACGACTTACCATGGACTCTCGACCAGTCCGCGCCACCGGGGAGCGGACGCCGCAGGGAGAGGTCAGGCATGGCAGGGATGTACCCACGTCTACAAGCCGGCATGAGGGTTCTCAAGGCTCGACGGATCAGCCGTGACACAGAGACAAGCTCGGCCCTCGACAGGCAGAGGACCGAGATAGACGACGCCCTCGCCGGGACCGGGACCGTGACCGTGGCCGACGTGGTCGACACCACCGTGTCCGGGGCCGTGAACCTCGATGACCGGCCGAAGCTGGGCCAGTGGATGGGAGAACCCCTCTGGCATGAGTGGGACGCCATTGTCGTGACGGCGCTGGACCGAATCACTCGGGAACAGTGGCACTGGGAGCAGTTCGCGGAGAAGTGTCACCAGGGCGGCAAAGAGATCATCTGCCTTGATGACCCAGCCTTGGACATCCACACGACTACCGGACGTCTAATTGCCTACGTCAAGGCATCCCAGGCCGCCGAGTATCGGCAGGCCGTTTCTCGGAAGCGAAAAGGGCAAGCTGAGTCCTTCCGGCAGGCTGAACTCTGGGGCGGGGGTATCTGGCCTTTCGGGTATCGGCCAGTTCCGGTCCCCATGGAAGACGGAAAGATCAGATACAAGCTCTTCCTTGACCCGGTTACTTCCAAGCTCGTTCGAGAGGCATACGACCGAATCGTCAATCAGGGCGATTCCATGGGAAAGATCTGCCGCGACTGGAATGACCGGGGGATACTCACCTCGAAGGACTATCAGCGGTCCGTGAACGCCGCCGAGCAGAAGGCGGGCACTCAAACCATACTCAAGGGAAGCGTCTGGGCATCCTCGGCTCTGGGTGCCATCCTCCGGAAGCCGACCCTCAAGGGAATCGCATTGCATAACGGCGAGCCCCTGCTAAAGAAGGGGAGGCCCGTCCAGTGGGCTGAGCCGATTCTCACAGACGAAGAATACGCAAGCCTCCAAAAGATCCTGGACGGATACAAGGAAGCCAAGAGTGGAACTAGGCGGAACTCCGATCCGACGTCCGGCCTATTTCTCTGCCCCTGCGCAGTTAAGCTCTATCCAGACAAGAGGGTAAACAAAAAAACCAGCAAGGGCGAGGTGGTCGGCACCAGGGTTAGCCACTACTACAGGTGCGGCTCACGAATTCTTAACGGCAAGGCTTGCGATTACCAAGCATCGTGGCCACGCGAACTACTCCTCTCGGAACTCGAATCGGGGTTCCTGCATCGGATCGGAGACAAAGAAGTAACAACCCGCGTATGGATTCCGGGAACCGATCACCGGAAGCAAATCCAGGAACTCAAAGCGGCCAACGCGAACCTACTGACCGCAATCAAAACGGCTAAGAGTCCTACTGTCGTCGCTTCCCTGGTCGAGTCTCAGGAAGAAAATGCAACGCTGCTGCCGGAGCTGGAGGCCGGGCCGTACAAGCCCGGTCACTGGCAAGAGCACGGCACTGGAACGACCTACCGGCAGAAGTGGCAAACCATGGAAACCTGGGAGGAACGCGGCCCGTTCTTGTACCGGTCCGGCTTCCGGATGATCCCTGTAGGTACTGGCGGCCGCGAACCGCTCTTCATGCTGATGGCTCCCGAGGATGCTGGTGACGAGAAAACCGAATACACCTCAAAGGAATACAATCAAAGCATTCACCGGCACGCGATGAAAACGATAGCGCACCTCGGTGACCTGGTAGCGACTGACAAGGAATAGACAGAGGGGGAAATGCTGACCCCCACATGGGCCCCGGACTTCGACCAGGGCTTTTCCATTTCCCCGCTCGACCCCTGGCCGTTTAAACACCCTCCTTGATTCCGCCACCCCTGGCGGGATAGAACCTAGGCATAGAAGACCGCACAACGGCCCCGGACAACCAGGGCCTTTTCTATGCCTGCATCCCCCGGAAGGGAACCGGACCGATGACCTTTGCCGAACAGTACGCGGACGCTATCGGGGGACGCAGAGCGAAGCTACGAAAGCGCGGGTTCGCCCTCGCGGCCGAGACGGCTCCCCCGGCCGGGCAAGCCGCCCTGTGGTATGCCGACGCGGTTCAATGCGTGCCTTCCAGCGCGAGGCTGGCGCACATGCCACGAGCTCCGCCGTGGCCGCCTTCAACGAGAAAGTGAACGACGCGTTCGCCCGACTGGACAAGGACGACTGACAGCAGTTGATGATGCCCTGCGTCGTGTCCGCCGCACTTTACTTCTAGTCACGGCGAGCGAGTGGACTGAGTAGCGTGCGTAGACAGGAGACTACTCGGCAGCGGGCAAGGAAATTCAGTCTTCGCCCTCTCCATACACCGCTTCTCATACGTCTCCTGATTCCGAGCTGCGACGGCCGAGGGAAGCGCCATAAGACAGACGATTCCAAACATAACCGCAACGCCCGCGACGACGAGAAGACTCGACGTTTTAATAGGCAAGTTATCATTCGGCCGGGTCGACGGGACCGGCTGACGTTCCACTACGGGAATGTCAACTAACGACTCTTGCACGCCCAACTGAACCACTTCGCCATCTACGAGCAGCGAGTAGGACACCGTTTGGCGTGGAGACAAAAGGCATGGTGCCACTTCAAGGACGTTCCCGACGGTTGTTGCGGCGGGAATGCGCCTCGATGCCGGCGAAGATTCCTTTTTTATAACGGCAACGATAGGAGCCCCGACATCAAATGCGATCGGCTCTTCGTTGTGAAAATCTCCGTCAGTTACTGCTTTACGGCCATCATTCCGAAGTTCGATTTCAACGAGATGAGGCTCATCAAGTCGTACTGATCCGTGGATCACGGCAAGCGACCCTGCAGCAACTCCCGGCGAATTCAGCAGTGGCGTGCTCTTTCGGAGGCAGTAACTTAGCCGCCTCTTAGGTCGCACAGTGCGCAGGTTGGCCCATGCTTGGAAGACTGCCACCACCACCGCAACGACTGCTGGAACCAAGAGAGCCCAGAGCGCGGAGCTCGTATACCAACTTGCCGCGAGTGTCATACCTACGCATTGAATCAGCATCCCCACGTCCTCGCGCACAGTTCGCGCAACTTGCGGGACAGTTATGAGCTTCTCCGAGCTGAACCCTTTAAGAAAGGAGCCTTTTGACCCAATTTGCCGGGTGGTCCGTCCGTGCGTGTGGCCATCCTGAAAGCCCGTGACGCTCTTGGCGGCTGCACTGGCGTTCTACCCCCACCGCGTTGGCGTCACGGCGGGCTGTCGCCGCCGCGGCGAGACTCGCCACCTCTCGCCCTTTAAAGGAGCACGAGACGCTCCGTGCATTATCAGCTCGCTACTATCAACGGGTGTGCAGGCGGCCGAAGGAGCCGTTAGAGCGTCCAAGGACGCCAATCCCGAGGTCCATGATCGTCTCGCAGGCCAGCGATACGCCGCCGGTACTCAGCGGCAGTCTCCTCGCTCTCCCCAACGTTCTGCATCAGCCACTTAGCCATGCCGAACTCTTGCAGCCCCCGCATGGTGTCGAACCCGTGCCAGTCGTGCAAATCCCGCCCGTACGCGGCGACGAAATCGGCGTACTGCCCATCGGTTTGCCAGCCGAGACTTTGATGCTCGACCGCCGTCACCATGAGGTCCCATTCAGGATGATCGAAACAGAATGCCTCGAAGTCGATCAGTATCACCTGGCCATGGTCATCCACCATGAGATTCTGCACATGCGCATCCCCGTGGACGGGCCCCTTGGGTCCCCTTGGGTGACTCGAACCGCAGCTCTGCTTACTTGCCTCGAAGCTCACGCCACCGCTTCCGCAAGAAGGCCCTGTTATCCTCCGGAATCGCAGCCTTTTCGATCCGCAATTCCTGCTTGCCGAAGGGATCGAACGATGGGAGGTCGAGGCCGGCGGGAATAGTGAGAGAGTGCAGATCCTGCAGAATGCCGCCCAGCTCCCCGTACGTAGCCCTGCGGTCACCCTCGACGATCAGGTGCCAGAACGTCACCGGGTGCCCGTCGATCAAGAGCGGCTGTTCCACATCTTCGACCATGTGGGCAGCCGAGAACCCCTCCGCCGCCAGCCAGCGGGCCACAGCAACCTCTTTGCGCGCCGTGCACAGCCATTCCCTGCCTCGCGCGATGCGCACGACCACCGGCACCGAGGCCAGCCGGAACAGGGCGTTCTCCCCCAAGCGGATCAGCTCAGCGCCTCTGTCATCGAGCCCAGCCGTCCGGCATGCAGAACGTAATAACCGCGCGGCCCCAGCCGACGTGAACCCCTCATCCGTGCGAGCAGCGTCAACCGCCATGCCCGTACCAGCTCCCTAGCGCACGCTCACGGGTGACCAACCCGACGCACACCGGACACAAGCACGACCGTACCCACGACCCCCGGTCAGTACGCGCGGGGCCCCGAGGGGTCAGCACCTGCTCAGCACATGAACCATGATCAGCGGCAATCGACGCCAACGAACAGTAAGATCCAATCAACCTGACAGCCCGTCTCACCTGCACATTTGCCAAGGCCGGGCGGCGCATGCTATGCGGCAAGCCCGAAGTACTCCACATTGACCAGGTGGATGTTCTTGCAGTCGAGGGCGTAGGCGAGCCCGCCGGCGACGAAGACGCCGCCGCGGGCGATGGAGAGCACGATGTCGGGCTCGTACCCGTCGTCGGCCACGGCCTGCGCGAGCTCACGGACGGCGGTGCCGAACCGCTCGTACGTCAGGGTCTCCCGTACGGGTTCGGGGGTGGACGCGGAGGCGTCCGTCGTGCCGTCGCTCACACCTGGGTCCGGTGGAAGTTGAGGAACGAGCGGGAGGCGGTGGGCCCGCGCTGGCCCTGGTACCGGGAGCCGTACCGCTCGCTCCCGTAGGGGTACTCCGCGGGCGAGCTCAGCCGGAACATGCACAGCTGCCCGATCTTCATACCGGGCCAGAGCTTGATCGGCAGGGTGGCGAGGTTGGACAGCTCCAGGGTGACGTGCCCGGAGAACCCCGGGTCGATGAACCCGGCGGTGGAGTGGGTGACGAGCCCGAGCCGCCCGAGGGAGCTCTTGCCCTCCAGCCGGGAGGCGAGGTCGTCGGGGAGCGTGATGACCTCGTACGTCGAGGCGAGCACGAACTCGCCGGGGTGGAGGATGAACGGTTCGTCCCCCTCCGGCTCCACGAGCCGCGTGAGGTCCGCCTGCTCGATGGAGGGGTCGATGTGCGGGTACCGGTGGTTCTCGAACACCCGGAAGTATCGGTCGAGCCGTACGTCGATGCTCGACGGCTGCACCATGGAATGGTCGTAGGGATCGATCCGTACCCGCCCGGCGTCGATCTCGGCCCGGATGTCCTTGTCTGAGAGAAGCACGCCCCGAGGATACGCAAGGCGCGCGGACCGACCACAATCGGACGGCTCCGCGCGCCAGACAGCCACTGCTGTTCCCGGGGTTCTCCCCTACTGCTTCCTGCCGCTGCCCACGGCCCCCTGGAGGGCCACCGGCACCACACTGCGCAGCCGCGCACAGCGAGGACACCGGACGAGCCGCCCGGGGCCGAGGCGCTCGGCCTGCTGCATCGGGAACGAAGTGGTGCTGAACACGTGCCCATCGGCACAGCGGACGACGGTGCGCTCCATCAAGTCCTGAAGTCCCTTCCCCAAGAGCCGCGTCCGGCTGTTGCTCGCCGGACAACGAAAGCCACATTACGGGACGATCGGGACGCTCTCACAGGCGGCACTCCGGGACCCGGAAGCCCCGCCGGACCCCTCACCGACGGCCACCACCGTACGCCCCAACTCCGGCCTCGTGTACCCGGATCCCACCCCTGAAACGCCCTCAGACTCCCTGGCTCCAGCACCCGACGCCTGCCATGGGGTAGAGTGACGGGGCAATCGGACACCGGCCCGGCCGGCGTCTTACGCGGGTGTAGTTTAATGGTAGAACATCAGCTTCCCAAGCTGAGAGCGCGAGTTCGATTCTCGTCACCCGCTCCATGATGAAACCCCAGGTCAGCGGCCTGGGGTTTGTTTGTTGTCTAGTCCAATTCGGGGGTTCCGTGCCCTCCGCGTGCCCTAAGTCGAGGCACGGCGACCACATCCGCCCACTTGGGGGGCCACTCCGGACGCCTCGCCCCCCAGGCGTCTCGAATGGCGAGACGCATTTCATGTGACCTGCACCACTATGGCGAGTTGAGCTTGCGAAGTCACTTACGCAAAGCGACAGTTCACGGCGCATGCTCTGGCGGCCTACTCAGCAACCGGGCCCGGCTTCGTGAGGCGCGGGTCGAGGCCGTACTGGTCGTGGGCGCCGAGGCTCTCGCGCAGGGTGGGGCCTTCGTAGTCGTCGTGGAACAGGCCGCGTTCCTGCAGGATCGGGACGACCTGGTCGACGAAGGCGTCGAAGCCGTCGTGGTAGCTGTCGACGGCGATCGAGAAGCCGTCGCAGGCACCTGCCTCGAACCACTGCTGCATGTGGTCGCCCACGTCGGCGGCGGTGCCGGCGACCACCGGGTGGTAGTCGATGACGCCGTGAGCGAGCATGTCGCGCAGGGTCCAGCCTTCCCGGGCCACTTCGAGGGCGCGGGCGGAGCGCGGGTCGTGCGGGCTGGGTATGGCGTCGGCGAGCTGGTCCGCGGTCAGCGGCTCGTCAAGCTGGCCGGGGCCGAGCGGGAGGCCGATCATGGCGCCGAGGTAGCGGACGCGTTGGTTCAGGTCGACGACCTCGTCCAGGAAGCGGCGCCGCTGAAGGGCGGCCTGGCGGGAGGGGGCGATGGTCGGCATGAAGCCGGCGAGCATCTTCACCTCGTCCGGGTCGCGTCCGGCACGCTTGGCGGCGTCCCGCAGGGCCTGGCGCTGGGCCCGGGCGTCCTCGATGGTGTACGGGTTGGCGTAGACGCCGCTGGCGTAACGGCCCGCGAGTTCCAGGCCGTAACTGCCGCCGCCTGCCTGGAAGATGACCGGCTGGCCCTGCTCGGACGGGGAGATGGGCAGCGGGCCGCGGGAGGCGGCGTGCTTGCCCTGCAGGTTGACCGGCTGGATCTTTTCCATGTCGGCGAACCGCTTGCCGTCGACGTCGAGCAGCCAGGCGTCCTTCTCCCAACTGCCCCACAGCCCCTGCACGATCTGGATGACCTCGTGGGCACGCTCGTACTTCTCCGCGCGCGGCGGGATCGTCGCGCCGAAGTTCGCCGCGGCGGCGGGATCGGAGGTGGTCACCGCGTTCCAGCCGGCCCGGCCATGGCTGATCACGTCCAGGGCCTTGAACTGGCGGGCGAGATTGTAGGGCTCGGTGAACGTGGTGGAGGCGGTGGTGACCAGGCCGATCCGCTCGGTCTCGCGCGCGAGGACGGTCAGGATCAGCAGCGGGTCGATCATGTGGTGCGGGGCATGGTGGTCGAGGTCGACGTCCAGGACCGGGGTGTCCGCGATGAACAGCAGCTGGACCTTGCCGCGCTCGGCGGCCTGCGCGTAACGCACGAACTGGTCCATGTCCGTGTAGCTGTACAGGTTCGCCCCCGGCAGCCGCCAGGCCCCGGGTGCGGACCCGTATCCGCCGCTGAACTGCATTCCCAGGATCATCTGTCGGCTTGTCACGGTTACTCCTCCAGACCGGGCGACGGGAAACGGAGAGTTCCTCCGATTACTTCATCGACAATTCGGAGGAACGCTCCGTATTGTCAAGGGCTGTGCGGGCGCCGGGCGCGGGCCGGTCGAGTGGCGGCCCGCGCCCAGGTGACCGGTTGGTTCCTGCGGGCGGAGGAACTACGGCCTGTCGAGGACTCCCGGGGTGTCATGCAGGACCACGCTCCGCTGCAGCGGAACCCGCTCCGTGCGGAGCGTGTTCACCGGTGCCGCCGGGTCTGCCAAGCCGAAGGAGATGCCGAACAGCAGCTTGAGCTCCGCGGGGACGCCCAGGAACTCGCGGACGGTGTCGGCGTAGACGCCGAGTACGGTCTGCGGGATACCGGCCAGCCCCCGGGTCGCCAGCGAGAGCAGGAAGTTCTGCGCGTACATGCCGATGTCGCCGGCCGTCCGCACCCCGTCGCCGAGTGCCGGCATAAACAGGAAGGCGGCATGGGGAGCGCCGTAGAACTCCAGGTTCTCGCGGACCGCCGCCCTCCTGCCGTCCCGGTCCGAGCGCTCGACGCCCCGGGCCCGGTAGACACTCGCGCCCAGGGCCCGCGACCGCTCGAGGTAGAGGCCCTCGCCGTAGCCGTCGGTGAAATCCGGGGAGGTCCGCCCCTCCTCCTCGGCCCGGAGCAGCTCTTTGCCCAGAGCGTCCCGCGCCGCACCCGAGACGACGTGCACCGTCCACGGCTGGGTGTTGCTGTTCGAGGGGGCCGTCTGTGCGTCTTCCAGCACGCCGCGGATGTCCGAAGGGGACAGAGCGGTGGGCAGGAACCGCCGGGGGGAGCGTCGGGAGCGTGCGATGTCGGTGAAGGGTGATGCGGTGCCGGGCAAGGTGGTTCCTCTCCGTGGCGCGCAGTCATCTGCCATGCTGCGCTGCGCGGAGGCCGCCGCGGCTGCGGACGCACCCTGCGGGTGCCGACAGGCTTGCGGATGCCCGCAGGCAGCGGCGTGCCAAAGCTGCAGTCTGCAGCGCGGGGGTCTGTGCGCTCTTCGTGTTCGTCTTCGTTCGTGGCGTGCCGGCGCTGCCGCTCGTGTCCGTTGCATGCACGAGTGCCGCGTCGGGTGTCTCAGCGGTGGGCGGCGCGGTTCATCTCGACGACGTCGTCGACGGTGGGGTTGGCCGGGAGGGCGGCGAAGCGTTCCGGGAGGCTGTCGCGGATGGCCGCGTCCTTGACGCGGTCGGCCGCGGCCAAGGCCGCCGGCAGCTCGTCGAGGGTCAGTTCGGTGCAGTAGGCGGGGCTGTTCGGCTGCTGGCGCCAGGAGTCGGCCAGCGTGCCGGCGTCGTAGGGGTCGAAGCCGGTGTCGTCCACCAAGCTCATGGCCACCTTCCGCGCCTCCTCGGAGTCGCCGGCGACGGGGATGGCGAGGCGGCCGGGCGTTCCGGCCGGGACGCCCTTGGTCCGCTGGGTTTCGGCCAGCGCGGCGTTCCACGCCTTGACCACGGGGCGGCCGAGCAGCTCGGCGGTGTACACGCTCTCCACCTGGCCGTTGTCCACCGCCGCGATCGGCTCGCTGAGCATGCCGGGGTAGTAGTTCGAGGTGTCGATGACCACCGTCTGGTCGGGCACCGACGCAAACAGGTCCGCCAGCTGGCCCGCCACCCCGAACGGGATCGACAGGACGATGACGTCCCGGCCCTGGACGGCGGCGTCGGAGAGGTCCGCCGCGCGGGCCCCGGACTCCAATACCTCCGCCCGGATGGCCTCGGGGCCGCGGGCGTCGGCCACCTGGACGTCGTGACCGGCCGTGCTGAGCTTGGCAGCGAGGTTCCCGCCGATGGCGCCAGCGCCTATGACAGTAATTTTCATGATTTGTTCCTTAGGAGGTTGCGCCGACCCTGGGGGCAGCACGATGTGATGGATGGGTGGTGCTGCCGCCTGGCGTTGCGGGGGCGGAGCGGGGTGCCCGGCGATTTACGCCTGGGTGTCCTGCTGGCGGTAGCCGCTCGCGATGAGCGTGCGGAGCCGGTCGAGCGACTCCTCCTCGGTACCGGTGCCCTTGATCCAGGCAACGGAACAGGCCGCGAGGAACAGGTCGTTCCCCCGCACCGACGCGCGCACGCGCCCCGCGAGCTGCGCGGCTCGCACGTATTGATCGGTGGCGGAGATGAGGATGTCGCAGGGAATGGTGAGCGGGTTGTCCGGTTCCTGCGCCCTGGCCGCGGCCATGAGCGGGTCGGGCAGCCCACTGAAGGCGCTGAAGTAGTCCTCCATCGCCCGCAGCCACTGCTCCAGCGCCTCAGCCGGGTCACCGAGTTGCTTGATCTCCGCCTGGCGGGCCACCAGCTCCTCGGAGCGCGTCTGCAGCACAGCCGCCAGCAGTGCCTCCCGGGTGGGGAAGTGCCGGTACAGGGTGCCGGGCCCGACGCCCGCCTCCTTGGCCACCGCCTCGAGGGAGGTGCCGACCCCGTGCTGCAGAAAGTGACGCTGCGCAGTCTCCAGGAGGGCAGCGCGGTTGCGCTGGACGTCCGCGCGGGGCTTGCGTCCCCGCTGTTCACCGGCGCTCATGCGCCCTCCTGCCTGCCGGGATCCTGCGGCCGCATCAAAACGGATGCCGCCTCCGTATACCTGCGAGAGTAAAACGGAGGCGGCATCCGGTCAAACCGGCGGCCCGACCATGGAGCCCGGACAGCCCAGGGGGCCCACGTGTCTGGCCGCGTAGCGCAGGACAAGAGCCGTGCGGGAGTGGGCGCGTAGGGCGCCGCACCGCCGGCCCCGACGACTTCCGGCGTCCTGGACCGTGACGGCCCTGTTCTCCCGAAGCTACGGCGAAGTGACAAGTAGCTCTCTGTAGCGGCTCTGGGGTGCGCTTGTCAGTGTTTTGATCTTCTGGGCCCATCGGGGGCCGTGCTCGGGGAGGTTGGTCCGGTCATGACGACCGGAGGGAGCGCGTGGGTCGGCAAGAGTGGGAGCCGGAGGATCTGATCGAGGTCTGGACGCTGTTGGAGGAGGAGCGGCTGCGGAAGAAGGCCGCGTCCATGTGAACCGATCGCCCCCCTCGCCCACCCGATGCGTTTCGGGTGGTGCCGTCCGGGTGGTCAGTTGTGGTGTTCGCGGGCGGGCATGTCGCCTCGCGTGGCCCGTCGTTCAGTCGGGTGTCTCGGTCGAGTCGGCGTGTTCGGAGTCGTTGGCCGGCGCGGACCGCTCGATGTCCTCGTTGGCCGCGGCCCAACTGGCCAGCAGGTTCAAAGCGTCCTGCGAGGGTGAGTGGGGCTCGGCGGTGTAGGTGAGGAGGAACTGGCTGGGGCCGTCGGGGAGCGGGAAGGTTTCGAAGGGCAGGTCGAGGTCGCCGACGACCGGGTGGTGGAGGAGCTTCACGCCCGTGGTGTGCATCCGGACGTTGTGGGCCGCCCAGCGGCGACGGAATTCCTCGCTGCGGGTGGACAGCTCCCCGATCAGGTCCGAAAGCCGCCGGTCGTAGAGATCGCGGCCGGCCTCGGCGCGCAGCATGGCGACCGCGTCATTGGCGACCTCGTCCCAGCGGCGGAAGAACTCGGTCGCGTGCGGACTGAGGAACACGAACCGGGCGTTGTTCGGCGGCCGTGCAGGGTCGGCATAGACGGGGGCAAACAGTGCGCGCCCGAGGTGGTTGGTGGCCAGTATGTCTCCGCGTCCGTTGAGGATGAACGCGGGTGTGCCGTTCATGGAGTCGAGGACGCGCTGCACCGTGGGCCGGACACGCTGCTGAGCCGGGCGGCGGCGTGGCGGGCGGGTGGTGCCGGCGCCGCGCAGGAGGTCGAGCAGGTGGATGCGTTCGGCCTCGTCGAGTTGCAGGGCTTGTGCGATACCTTCGATGACGCTCTCGGAGACTCCGGTGGCGTTGCCGCGCTCCAGCCGTGTGTAGTACTCGCTGGAGATGCCCGCGAGGAGGGCGACCTCCTCGCGGCGCAGCCCGGTGACCCGCCGACGCTCTCCGCCGTACACGGGCAGTCCGGCCTGCTCGGGGGTGACCCTGGCCCGTCGCGTGCCGAGGAATTCCCGGATCTCCGCCCGGAAATCATCGCGGACGTCGCGGTTTGTGCCGTTGGGGTCGTTTCTGCCTGCCATGCGCTTCACTCTACGAGCGCATCCGCCGCCTTGGGGGTCCCTGTCAGTGACCCCCTCATCAGGGACTCCCACCCTCGCGTGACAGCCGGTTTTGTTGGTGGTGCACCGCCCACGGCGGTGTGAACCGTCCAGACAGACGGTGCTCGTGCCGCCGGTCCCAGCCCCCCTCTGAGGCGCCGTCGGTGCGGCATGCATCCCCCCGCACACAGCGGGTGCCGGAGCACGGCGCCTGAAAGGAAGCCCCCCATGAGCAAGGTCATTCTCGTCACCGGTGCCGGACGCGGTCTGGGCACGGACATCGCCCGCGAGGCCCTCGCCGCCGGCCACCAGGTCGTCGCCACCGGCCGCCGCCCCGCAGAGGTCGAGAAGACCCTGGACGGGCCGCAGGACAATCTGCTGGTCACCAGGCTCGATGTCACCAGCCTGGAGGACGCCGAGGCCGCCGCGCAGGCCGCCGTCGACCGCTTCGGCCGCATCGACGTCCTGATCAACAACGCCGGGAATCTCTTCACCGGCTACTTCGAGGAGATCTCGCCCGCGCAGATGCGCCGGCAGTTCGAGACCAACCTCTTCGGCCCGATGAACGTCACCCGCGCCGTCCTGCCGATCATGCGCCGCCAGCGCGCCGGCCACGTCATCACCATCACCTCGACCGCCGGACTGGTCGGCATGGAGTTCACCTCCGCCTACGCCGCCTCCAAGTTCGCGGAAGAGGGCTGGATGGAGTCCCTGCGCTACGACGTCGAGCCGTACAACATCCACACCACCGTCGTGGAGCCCGGCTACTTCCGCACCGAACTCCTCGTGGACGGCTCCACCACCTGGCCCGAGCTGTCCATCGACGACTACGCCCCGCGCACCGCCCCGAGGATCGAGGGCATGAAGAGCATGAACGGCCAGCAGCCCGGCGACCCCGCCAAGCTCGCCCGCGCCCTGCTCACCATCGCCGGCCAGGAGAAGCCGCTGCTGCGCTTCGTTGCCGGTGCGGACGCCATCGAGGCCGCCGAGGCCAAGGCGAAGGAGCTCCTCGCCCAGGCCGAGGCATCCCGCGAGCTGGGCGACAGCCTGGCCTACGACGATGCCCACGCCTGAGCACCACGCCCCGCACCCCCGGCCAGGACGGATGACCGCGCCGGGTGCGCGTTTCGACAGCACGGAGAGAATCAACATGCCCCTCAAAGGCGAGTACGAGCCGAGCAAGGCGCAGTTTGTACGTGACCAGGTGGAGCTGTACGAAAGCTCCGGCGGTACGCAGGGAACGACGCTGAGTGTCCTGGTCGCACGGGAGGAAGACGAGAGGCTCCGGGACCTGCCCGTCGTCATCCTGACCACCCTGGGCGCGAAGAGCGGCAAGATCCGCAAGACCCCCGTCATGCGGGTGGAGCACGACGGCGCCTACGCCGTGGTCGCCTCCATGGCAGGAGCCCCCAAGCACCCCGTCTGGTACCACAACGCGGTGGCCGACCCCCGGGTCGAGCTTCAGGACGGCCCGGTACGCCAGGACATGCTGGCACGCGAGGTGACCGGGGACGAGAAGGCCCTGTGGTGGGCCCGAGCCGTTGAGGCGTTCCCCGACTACGCCGAGTACCAGAAGAACACGGACCGTGAGATCCCGGTCCTCGTTCTGGAGCCGGCGGCCCACGAGCACTGACCCGGCGCAGCCGGTACAGCGCGCGGACCCCCGGGGACCACCAGCGGCCAGCTCGAATCCCCCATGGCCGGCCCGCCCGGCCGCCTGGACGAAGCACATCACCGGCGACCGCGGCATCGATGTCCTCGGCAGCCTGGCCTACGACGACACCCACGCCTGAGCACCACGCCCGGCCGAGGCCGGAAGCCGCCGGGTGCACCTACGGCGCTGACCCGCTACCCGGCAACGGCGCCCGCGCCGACAGCGTGCGGACCACCGAAGCACGGTCCGCCAGCTGGTGGCGCACCCCATTGATCAGACCGGCCTGACGGCCGTCACGAAAAGGAGTACCTGATGAAGCACGTATCACTGGGCGGGCTCGATGTCTCCCGCATCGGCCTGGGAGCCATGACCATGGCCGGCACGTACACCACGGGCGGAGGACTCGATGACTCCGAGTCGATCCGTACCATCCACCGTGCCCTGGACCTCGGGGTCACCCACATCGACACCGCCGAGATCTACGGCCCCTTCCACAGCGAGGAAATCGTCGGCAAGGCCATCAAGGGCCGCCGCGACGACGTCGTGGTGGCGACGAAGTTCGGTCTCGTCTCCCACGCCGGCAACGGCCCCGGCGTCATCGATAGCAGCGCCGGCAACGTGAAGGCCGCGGTCGAAGGCTCGCTCCGGCGGCTCGGCACCGACCACATCGACCTCTACTACCAGCACCGCGTCGACCCGAACACGCCCATCGAGGAGACCGTCGGCGCGCTGGCCGAGCTGGTCGCCGAAGGCAAGGTGCGCCACATCGGCCTCTCGGAAGCCGGTCCCGAGACGATCCGCCGGGCACACGCCGTGCATCCGGTGTCCGCACTCCAGACCGAATACTCCCTGTGGACCCGCGACGTCGAGGCCGAGATCCTCCCGCTGCTGCGCGAGCTCGGTATCGGATTCGTTCCCTACTCGCCGCTCGGCCACGGCCTGCTGACCGGGCAGATCCGCACCGTCGACGACTTCGCCGACGACGACTGGCGCAAGACCAACCCGCGCTTCACCGGCGAGAACTTCCAGCGCAACCTGCGCATCGTCGACGAAGTACAGGCCATCGGCGCCGAGATCGGCGCCACACCGGCCCAGACCGCCCTGGCCTGGCTGCTGACCCGCGGCAACGACATCGCCCCCATCCCCGGAACCCGGCGAGTCGCACGCGTCGAAGAGAACACCGCCGCCGACGGCATCGAACTCAGCGCCGCGCAGATCGACCGCCTGAACAACCTCACACCGGCCGCGGGCGAGCGCCACGACGAGGCGAACATGGCCACCATCGACCGGTGATCTGACGCCCCGGCGACGTACTGACCCGTCGCACCCGACCAACCCGCACCCGTTCACCCATTTCTGATCACTGAAGAGGCTTTCTCATCATGTCCAAGGTTCTCCTTGTCGTAGGCCACCCCGACCTGTCCCAGTCGAAGGCCAACAAGGCTCTGGTGGACGCCGTCCGCGAGCTGGCCCATGTCACCGTGCACGACCTCTACGCCACCTACCCCGACTTCCAGATCGATGTCGACGCCGAGCAGGCTCTGCTGGCCGAACACGACGTGATCGTCTTCCAGCACCCGGTGTTCTGGTACAACACCACCCCTCTGCTCAAGCAGTGGCAGGACAAGGTCTTCACTCTCGGCTGGGCCTTCACCGTGGACGGCTCTCCCTCCAAGCTGGCCGGCAAGAAGGCCGTCGTCGCCGTCACCGCCGGCGTCCCCGCCGAGCACTACACCCCCGAAGGCGCGAACAAGACCACCCTCGAGACGCTCCTCAGCAACTGGCACGCAACCCTGCGGCTGTGCCAGTTCGACATCCAGCCGATGGTCAAGCTGTACGGCACCGCCTTCGGCCTCTCCGACGAAGACCTGAACACCGCCGCCAAGCAGTACAACGAACTGCTCGCCTCCTTCGCCGCCTGACCGCACTCTCACAACAACAGCCGCCCTCGCTGATCGCAACGCAGCGGTGATAGCCCTGCCGGTCTCCGGTCACTCCTCGCCGGATCAGTGCCAAGCGACTGGAGACCGGTAGGACCACCCGCGCCGCGGAGATCTACGGGGAACTTGCGGCTCGCTGGTCGGCCGCTCGCGAAGATCTCGAAGTCGTGCTTCCAGCGAAAGCTGGATCAAGGCCCTACTCAGCGAAGAACAGCCCCTCATAAACGGTCCTTTGCACGAGCAAGATCAATACTGGGCGCCGGACCCCTGTCGATCCCGGATTCGTTCTCAGAACCTGTTCTCACTCAAAAGCGGGACGGACCCCCTTCTGTGACTTACATTGTGCGAAAATCCGGGCTCATGACGGACCCTCAGCAGCCCTCCCCGTCCGACCGGTCGGACGCGGACGACGTCGAACAGCACGCCTGTCCGTAGTGTGATGCTCAGCCCGGCTCGCCGGGCCGCTCGCGCGGCGGCGCGGTCGCCTCCGCCTACCACACCCGCCGCTTCACCCTGGTGCCCCGGCTGAAGAAGGCGCTGAGGGTGCCGACCCCGGCTGACCGCGGGCCGGGCCGGCCTTGGCGGCCGGGCACCCCGCCGCCGGCGCCGATCGACCCGGAGCTGCCGAGCGCGGACATCCGCATCGGCTACGCCCGCTGCTCGACCCTCGGGCAGGAACTCGACTCCCAGCTCGACGCGCTCAGCAAGCACGGCATCCCGAGAGACAAGATCTTCAGCGAGAAGATCAGCACCCGCGTCCGGGTCCGCCCCCGGTTCGAGGAGGCGCTCCGCACGGCTCGGGAGGTCAAGGCGCACGCCCCGCACTGCCGCGTCATCTTCACCGTGTACGAGATGAAGCGCCTCGGCCGCGACGCCGCCGAACTCACCGCACTCGCCGACCACCTCACCGCGCACCGCATGGTCCTGGAGATGCTCGCCGGCCCTCTGCCCGGCTTCTACGACCCGACGGGGCCGGGGAAACTGCTGTTCGCGTTCTTCGCGGCGATGGCGGAGACCGAGCGGGAGAACATCCGGGAGTCGACGCTGGAGGGGCTCGACACCGCGGCCCGCAAGGGCAAGCACGGTGGCCGGCCGCCGGTCATCACCGATGACATGCTCCATACCGTGCTGAGGCGCAGCGCGGGCGGCGAGTCCGTCGAGCAGATCCAGCCCGGTCTGATCAACCCCACCGGCAAGCGCAAGGGACACAACCCCTCGTCGCCAGCATCTACCGGGCGCTCGCCGAACACGCCAAGCGCGAGGCATACCCCGAAGCCGTCGACCAGGCCCACGCCGACTTCGCCGCCCTTCAGGTCGGCGAAGTCCCCGGCCCCCGCCCCGCTCTCCCCGACCGAGCGTCACTCTGATTACAGAGAGCCACTTGTCACTTCGCCGTAGCTTCGGGAGAACAGGGCCGTGACCGCATGCATCACCGGCGCCCCTGACCGGATTCAGCACACAGGTCTCCAACTTGTTCGGCCCCTCCCGCGCCGAGCCCGGACCCGTCCCCCGGCCCAGGACGTCAGGAAGTGAGCTGCTGGTGCCCTATGACGGAGAGCAGTTCGAGCTTGCTGTGGCTCTCCGTGCCGGGACGAGTGGTCAGCACCACCAGAGTCTGGGCGCGGTTCTCGGTGAACAGGAGCTGGGCGTCTACGTCGATGCGGCCGAGTTCTAGATGGAGGATGGTCTTGCAGTCGTCGTAGCTTTGGGCGACCTCCTGAAGTTCCCACATGCGGACGAACTCGTTGCTGTGTTCCTGGAGTTCGGCGAGGATCCGGGCAGCTCGGGGGGTGTCGCTGCCGGCTGTCAGCGCGGCCCGCAGGCGCGCTGCATGGGCACGGCCGTGGTGTTCGTGGACCTCCTCGGGATACACCAGACGCTCGGCCGGGTCCATGAACCAGCGGTAGTAGCCGCTACTGGCCAGTCCGGTGTGGCGGGTGTGGTCGCCGAGCAGCGCGACGGCCAACGGGTTCATCGCGAGGGTGTCGAGCAGGTCGGTCTGCACCAGGGCCGGGGAGTCGTCCAGACGGTCCAAGACCCGCATCAGGGTCGGGCTGACATGTTCGGAGCGGTGGAAGCGGGCCGGGGCGTTGTGGCCGATGAGGACGAAGAGATGGTCGCGTTCGTCCAGGGTCAGCCGCAATGCCCGGGCGAGAGCCGCGGTGATCTGGACGGAGGGCTGCGGAGCACGCTGCTGTTCCAGCCGGGCGTAGTAGTCGGTGGACATACCGGCGAGCTGCGCGACCTCCTCGCGGCGCAGTCCCTGCGTACGCCGACGCGACCCCTCGACCAGCCCGACGTCGCGGGGGCGCAGCGCCTCACGCCGGTACCGCAGGAATTCCGCCAGTTCCTTCTTGTCCATGGCCCCATCCTCGCCGTACCCCGCCCGGCTATCCAGAGACCGCCGATCCATGGCTGAGCCCTCCTCTTCTGCCCGCGCGAAGCCGCCCGTACGGCCGACGCGATGGCGCTCGCGGCGAGACGACCCGCTGGTCATCTGCCCCTGCGTGACCCTCTGGGAAATTCGCCGGCTGTCGGCGGTACGCCGCAGGCCGTCGGCATGGAAGGCGGCCTGCGGCGACGGTCTCCGTCGAGGACTCCTGACGCTTTGGACGGGCCCCGGGCCTCGTCGCCCGGCCTGGCCGACAGGACGAGGTTCGTCGTGTGACGGCGCTCGCCTGCTGTTGTTTCCCGTCGGAAACAACAGTTCGGTCAGCTGCCGCTGATCATGGCGAGGACGTCGTCGTAGGAGCCGTTGGCCTGCGCGTCGCGGATGAAACTGGCGCGCTCGACGACCAGCTCCTTCGCGTCGGGCTTCTCCCGCAGCAGGTCGAGAGTCTCGGTGAGGAAGTCGTCCAGCGGCATGGATTGGTCGCTGTCCTGCTGGCCCAGCAGGGTCGTGCGCACGCCCGGCGGGACCACCTCGATCACCTGGATGCCGGCATCAGCACCGGCGAGCTGGATGCGCAGGCTCTCGGAGAAGGAGTGCAGCGCGGCCTTGGTCGCGCTGTAGGTCGGAGTGCTCTGATACGGGACGAACGCCAGCGCCGAGGTGACGTTCATGACGACCGCGTCGTCCCTGCCCACCAACAGCGGCAGGAAGGCGTACGTCATCCGGATCGTGCCGAGCAGATTGGTCGCGACGTGATCCTCGGCGACCTGGAGTCCGGCCGGGTCGAGGAGGTTCTCCCGCAGCATGATGCCGGCGTTGTTGACCAGGACGTTCAGCCCCTGGTGGCTCGCCGCCACGGTCTCACGGGCCCGGGCGATCGAGTCGGGGTCCGCGACATCGAGGACGAGCGATTCGACGCCCGGGTGCTCGGCCGTGATCTCGTCGAGGAGTTCCTTGCGCCGCCCGGCGACGATCACCTTGTTGCCGGCCTCGTGCAGACGCAGGGCCAGACCGAGGCCGATGCCCGAGGTGCCGCCGGTGATCAGGATCGTGTTGCCGGTCATCTTCATGGGGGTCCTGCTCCTTCGGTACGGCGGGCCGGTGAGCGCCCGCAGCCCCGACCGTAAAGACGCCCGCGCAGGGGCGGGAGAGGACGGCTTATCCATGGATCGGCGGTCTCTGCCTGGTGGAGTGGTTCCACCCAGCGGATCCGGTATCGCTTCGGCGTCGCGGCATCCGAGGCCGGCCCCGGACGCGCCCACACTGGCTTCCCCCTTCTGACATGTCGGTGGGTGGCACCTCGCACAGGTTCTCAACGCCGCCGCGGCCGAGGGGCGGCTTCCGAACGGGTGCGGGCGAGGTGGCTGTTGGCACCCGCCGGGGACCCGGAGACGACGTCCCGGGTGGGGTGACTGAACCGCCCAGCACCTCCATCGTGGCTGTCCGTCGAAAGACCGCGTTGCCTGCCGCGGGGCTTCGAGCCGGATGGTCATCAAGTAGGAGACGCTGGGCGTGCTCGCGGGAAGGGTTCCTCAGCTGTCCTGGTGCACGGCGGCCTGGAGGATGCCGCCGGTGGGTGCTGCATACGCCGTCGAGGGTGACTGCACTCGACATCGAGCCCGGCTACTTGTCGGCGCCGACCTTGGTGGTGTCCAGCTCGTCCTGCGGCGGCGTGGTGGTGCGGGAGTGCAGGACCTTGCGGGCCTGTTCGGTGTCGAAGTCGTTCTCCCACTTGCCGATCACGATGGTGGCGACGGCGTTGCCGAGGACGTTGATGAAGACGCGGCCCTCGTTGAGGATGCGGTCGATGCCGACGATCAGGGAGAGGGCGGCGAGCGGGATGTGGCCGACCGCGGTGACGGTGCTGGCGAGGACGATGAACGCGCCGCCCGCGATCCCGGCGGTGCCCTTGCTGGTGAGCATCATGACGCCGACCATGATCAGCTGCTGCTGCCAGGACAGGTCGATGCCCATGGCCTGGGCCAGGAAGAGGGAGGCCATCGTGAGGTAGACCGCGGAGCCGTCCAGGTTGAAGGAGAACCCGGAAGGGATGACGATGCCGACCACGGGCCGGCCGATGCCGAGGATCTCCAGTTTGCGTACCAGTTGGGGCAGTACGGCCTCGCTGGAACAGGTGCTGAGGGCGACGAGGAGTTCGGCCTTGAGGAAGCGGATGAGGCCGAACAGGCTCAGGCGGCAGGCCCGCATGATGGCGCCGAGGACGACCAGGACGTAGACGACGCAGGTCGCGGTGAACAGGATGATGAGGTAGCCGAGCTGTTTGAGGCTCTCGGCGCCGTAGGTGGCGACCACGGTGGCCAGCGCGCCGAAGGTGCCCACGGGCGCGAGCCGCATCACCCAGCCCACGATGCGGAAGACGACGTCCGACAGCGCCTTGATGCCGCGGGTCAGCGGTGCCCCTTCCTCGCCGGCCATGTTCAGGGCCACACCGAAGACGATCGAGACCATCAGCGCGGACAGGATCGCATCCCCGGTGATCGCGCCCAGCAGGGAGGCGGGGATGAGGGAGGAGACGAAGCCGGTGAAGGCGGCGTGCTCGGTGGCGGTCTTGGGCACGTCGTCGGCGTTCAGCGACGAGGGGTCGACGTGCAGGCCGGAACCGGGCTGGAAGATGTTGGCGACGACCAGCCCGATCAGCATGGACACCAGGGACAGCACCAGGAAGTAGCCGATCGCCTTCACACCGATCCGGCCCGCCTTGCGCAGGTTGTCCATGGAGGCGATGCCGGTGGTGACCACGCAGAAGACGACCGGGATCACGATCATCTTGACCAGCGCGATGAACCAGTCGTTGAGCGGCTTCAGGTCCTCACCCAGCCCGGGCGCGAGGATACCGACGGCGATGCCGAGGACGGCGGCCAGGACGACCTGGAACCACAGCTCACGTATCAGACGGCTCAGCCGTGACCGCTGCGGGCGGCCGGCGGTGGTGGTGCTTGTCATCGTTGGTGCTCCCTTGCACGACGATCGTGAATAGCCCTGTCCCGTGGGGGTGGTGCGGGGGACGCGACGCGGCTCGCGCGCCCCCGATCTCGTGTGTGGCGCCCGTATCGGCGGTGCCGTCCGAGGCGCCCGCCCGGTGGCGGACGCGTCCGCGGCGGGGTGGCGGTCAGCTGTGCAGGGCGCGCAGCACCTTGTAGAAGGCGGCCTTGCTCTCGAAGCCGATGCCGGGGGTGTCGGTCAGGCCGACGCGGCTCTTCTCGACGACGGCGTCGTCGGCGAAGCCGCCCGTGGGCTGGAACTCGCCCGGGTAGGACTCGTTGCCGCCGAGCTTGAGGGCGGCTGCGATGTGCAGGGAGAACTGGTGCCCGCCGTGCGGGATGCACCGCCTCGATGACCAGCCGTGCTGACGGAGCATGTCCTGGATGCGCAGGTACTCCACCAGACCGTAGGAGAGCGCGGGGTCGACCTGGATGGTGTCGCGGTCGGGGCGCAGGCCGCCGTAGCGGATCAGGTTGCGGGCGTCCTGGGGGGAGAAGAGGTTCTCGCCGGTGGCGATGGAGCCGGTGTAGTGCTCGGCGACGGTGGCGTTGAGGTGGTAGTCGAGCGGGTCGCCGATCTCCTCGTACCAGAACAGCCCGTAGGGCTCGATGGCCCGCCCGTACTCCAGGGCCGTGTCGAGGTCGAAGCGGCCGTTGACGTCGACGGCCAGCCGGGAGCCGTCGCCGTCCAGGACGTCGATGACGGCCTCGATACGGCGCAGGTCCTCCGCCAGGTCGGCGCCGCCGATCTTCATCTTGACGACGTCGTAGCCCAGGTCGAGGAAGCCGCGCATCTCGTTCTGAAGGTCGGTGAGGGTCTTGCCCGGGGCGTAGTAGCCGCCGGCGGCGTAGACGAAGACGGAGTCGTCGGGCTGCCCGTCGCCGTAGCGCTCGGACAGATACCGGTACAGCGGCTTGCCCTCGATCTTGGAGGCCAGGTCGAACAGGGCCATGTCCACCACGCCGACCGCGACCGAGCGCTCGCCATGCCCGCCGGGCTTCTCGTTGTTCATCATCACGTCCCACGCCTTGGCGTGGTCCAGGCCGCCCTGCTCGTCGAGCAGGCTGCCGGGCTCGGCCTCGAGGAGGCGGCGACGCACCGACGACGACATCGCCACGATGCGGGCCGCCGTCGACAAGCTCCTCCCCGTCACCCGCCAATGGGGGGAAGAGGCACTCACGGCCCACCGCGCCTTCCACCAGGCGCTGTACCGGGCCTCGCACAATGACGTCCTCATCCGTCTCCTGGACGACCTGTGGGACAAGTCCGACCGCTACCGTCGCCTCGGTCTCGAACTCCCGCCCGGTGACGAACCCCGCACCCGGGACCTACAGGAACACCGCCAACTTGTCTCCCTCATCGTGGACGGCCGCGCCGCCGAAGCCGCCCAGCTGATGCGAAGCCATATCACCCACAGCCTCACCGCCACCGCCATCAGCGCCCTCGAAGACCGCGAGGGCCTTCGCGTAACGTGACGTGCGGCGACCGGCGCAGTTGTGCTGCATCCGGTGCAGCCTGGTCTTCTCATCGGCGAAGTCGTACACCGGGGCGGTCTCGTCGGAGGGTTGAATGCGCCCTGCATGTCCTTTGTCGGCCCGACCCGCGAAACCGACTGCGGCAGCGCCTCACCTCGAACCACTGCCGGACGGCGTGTCAGCGGACCACGGACGGCTTCGGCCGATCGTGTACACCACCGTGGCGTCGCCCCTCTCCCTCCTGCGCGGTGACGACGAGCCCGAAGATCAGGTCGTCGAGGTCGGCGAGCCTGAGGTGAAGCTCGCGGGCCGCGTCCGCAGGTCGCGTCCCCTCGCTGCGCAGGGCAGTGAACACCTTGCCCAGCACCTGGGAGGTCTCGCGGGCGACTCCGCTTCGGGGCTCTGGCTTGCGGTAGCCGAGGCGGCCGAGTTCCACGGAGTGGGTGCGGTACTGCCATTCGGTGGTCAGGCCCAGTTCATGCAGCCGGTGGGCAAGCACCATGGCGGCGGCATGAAGGATGCGGCTGCGAAGCGGTGCGCTTCCGCCTCGGCCTGTGGTCCATGCGGCATCTGTTCCTCACCGTGCAGGACGAGGTGTCCGAGTTCGTGGGCAGCGTCGAAACGCCCGCGTTCCGCAGTCTTTTCAGTGTCAGCGGGCACGGGATCCGGCCGCGTCGACCGGATCCCGTGCATGAACGCCAAGGCCCTATGCCTCGCAGGCACTCTGTTGGGTCGCGGCCGCTTCACGGAGCTGTGCGCGCACCTCGGCGTCAATGCCCTGAGCCAGCCTCCGCTGGTGCTTCACCGTCGAGTGCTGATAGATCAGCTGGGCTCGCTCCGAGGACTGACCGGCACGGACCATGAGGTCCTTCAACTTCGCTCCGGTGTCGGCGGCGAGGTTGTTGCCGGTGTGGCGCAGGTCGTAGAAGCGGAAGTTGTCCAGCATCCCGACCTTGACTCTGGCCTTGCGCCACTTCCGACCGAAGGTCGAGCGGCGGAACGGAGCGCCCTTCTCACCGACGAAGATCAGTCCGTCCGGCTCCTTCTCGGCGAACCACTGCAGGTGGCGGCGCAGCTCCGGGAGCAGGAAGTCGGGCAGGTAGATGGTGCGTTTGCCGGCGCGGGTCTTGGGGTCGCCGGTGACGCGTCTGCCGTTCGTCAGCTCCGGGGAAGCCTGCGTGACGCGCAGGGAGCATTCGTCTACGTCGACACTGTGGCGGCGCAGCTCAGCCAACTCCTCCGGGCGAAGGGAGGCGAAGGCGCCGAGCAGGACCATCAGGCGCCAGCGCGGTCCCATGGCATCGGCCAGGTCGAAGACCTGCTCGATGGTGGCGGTGGGCCGCTCGTCGGCCTCCTCCTTGCCCGCTCCCTTGATACGGCACGGGTTGCTGCGTAGGAGGTCGTCGTCGACCGCCGTCTGCAGGATCGCCTTCAGCAGGCGGTACGACTTTGCGACCGTCGTGGAGCCGGTCGCCTTCAAGCGCTCGGCTCGCCACGTGCGGACGGAGGGCGGGGTGATCTCGTCCAGGTCCTTGCCGCCGAAGGTCGGCAGGATGTGGAGGCGGAGAAGCCCGTCGTAGCGGTCGACGGTGGTGGGAGCCAGGCCGCGCTCCTCCATCCAACGGAGTGTGTACTTCTCGAAGTTGACCGCCCCGGAGTCCGGGTCGCGCCATACGTTGCGCTCGATGTCGGCGCGGGTGAGGTTGAGCCAGTCCTGGGCGTCGGACTTGGTCTCGAACGTCTCCGGAGCCTTGTGCCGCTGGCCGTCCGGTCCGAGGTAGCGGGCCTGCCACCGGCCGGAGGCGAGCTTGCGTACCGTGCCGAACTCGCGCCGTCGCTGCGTCTTGCGTCCGGTCATCAGGCCGCCTTCCGGTAGCGGGCACGGGCACGGCGGACCGGCTCAACGGTGCGCGCATCGACGTACTCGGCTACCGCGCTCTCGGGGATGCGGACCGGTCGGCCGAGTTTGACGTGGCGGATACGCCGTTCGGCGATCAGGCGGCGGACAAAGCGCTCGCCGGTACCGAGCATTTCGCCGGCCTCGGCCACGGTCAGGAGGCGGTCAGCCATTCGCGGTCACCTCCTGAGCGGCACGAGCGGTGCGATGTGAGCGGGGCAGGGCAGGGGGTATTACGGGTCGGCGCAAGGGCGAGGAGTCCTTCACTCGGGGTGGTTCGGGGCTGCAGGCCGGTCCTGCTGGCGGCGCTTGGGGTTACGCGGCGCGGGTCCCTTGGAGGAGGGCCTGGGGCGAGACCCGCAGGGCCTGGGCGAGGGCGACGACGTCGTCGATGTCGCAGCGGCGTTGGGCGCGCTCGATACGGGACAGCATCGTGTTGGTCATCGGACGGCCGAGGGCGGTGACGCGGGCGGCAAGCTCGCGCTGGGCGAGGCCGCGTTCGATGCGGAGGATTTCGATGGTGCGGGCGGTCCGAATTCCGGCCGGTCCGATTTCCAGGGATCGTGCTGCCATGACTCCATTTGTAGCTTCCATTTGGCGGTTTGGTTAACCGGCGATCGTCGGCTATGTTGCGCCGCGCGGACGGCGGGGAGTGCCTTTGGGCTGGGTTCCGGGTGTCCGGCGAGCGCCGTCCTCGCCAGCCTCACGGTGGGCTCTGACGTGGGATGTTGTGTTGTAGCTTGCGCCCCGGCGGAGAATCAACGATCTCCCCGTGTGATCCTTCTGGCTTCGTCTGACGGGGCATTATTTCGGCAACCGGCGATCCGGGTTTATGGTTTTGGTGATGCCTCGCAGCACGCGTTCGCCGTCAGCTGTCTGAATTCTCGGCGGAATGCTGGACTTGTGCGGCATGGATGTGGCTGTCTTGGCTAAACGACGCCACCAGCTCCCCGCGCCTACCGCCGAGGGCTGCGAGCCCCCTCCCCGCGCATCGCCCGACGAGGGCGCACCCACACCTCCCCGCCCCGACCTAGGAGCCGCCCCCCGATGAGCTACGACGCCCGCGAATGGGTGTGGGACCACAGCCACAGCAAGGGCACCGCCCGCATGGTTCTCTCCCTGATCGCCGACCGGTGCCGCGACCGGCACTGCGTCGCGTACGCGTCCGTGTCCACCCTCATGAAACGCGCCAACGCTTCCCGTACCGCCGTGCGCGACGCGCTGACCAAGCTGATCGCCAGTGGCGAGCTGGTGCAGCTCGCCGACCGCAAGGGGCCACGGGGAGAGACGTACTACCGCCTCCCGGCCGCTGCCCGGTTCCTCTCCGAAGAGGAGACGGAGGGGGACCGGAATCCAGCCCTCCAGGGGGATCAGATTTCGACCCGGTGGGGGCCAGAATCCGACCCTGCCGAGCCCTTCCAAGGGGTGCCGGATCCCGGCCCCGGGGAACGGAATCCGACCCCTGGGGGGAACGGATTCCGACCCGACAGGGGTGCGGATTCCGACCCCCAGAACAGTAGAGAACCGAAGGTGAACGGTAAGAGCAGCAGCAGCTCTGCCCCACTCATCTCCGCCAACGAATGGAGCATCGACGACAGCGCCCGTGCCTGGCTGCAGCAGCACGGCCACCTCGACCGCCTCGGCGAGCACGCGCTGCACGCCGCCGACGAGAAGTGGCGCGCCTACCGGGCCACATGGACGCCCCGCACCGCCGCCGCGTGGGCCACTGACTGGCGCGCGTGGATCGCCCGGGAGCGCACCCCCGCCCCCGACCGCCCGAACCTCTACGCCCTGCCCGGCGGCACGCCCACCCCGACCACCGGCAGGACGCGCTCCGAGGCGCACATGGCCGCCCTCCTCGCTGCCCTCGACGAACCGACCGGAACGGAGTAACCCGCCTTTGGACCGACGCGAAGTCGCCGCTGTCCTCGCCTACATCGGGTGCCTGGATCCCCGCACCATCCGCACCGGCACGGGCGATGCCCGTGACCAGATCGCCCAGTGGCAGGAGCTGCTTGACGACGTGCCCTTCGCCACCGCCCACGGCTGGGACGTCCGCGAGGCGATACGGGCCCACGTCCTCGACTCGCCGTACCCGATCCTGCCCGTGGACATCGCCCGCAAGTGGCGTGCCCACCGACGCGACCGCCTCGACCGGCACACCGACCCCACCCCGGCCGCCGACCCGGACGATCCGGCCACCTGGCGTGCCGAGCTGCTCCGGTCCCGGAACGCTGTTGCTGCCGGGGTGGCCGCACCCTCGACACACCGGCACATCGCCAGCGGTGGCCGGCCCCGCGACATCGAGGAGCGCCTGCGCAGCATCGGGTCGTGCATCCCGCCGGCCGTACGCGCCGAGCTGGACCGCTACCGCCCGGCCCACGCCGCGCGCGAGACCACTGTGGCCAAGGGCGTCCCCGACGCGCTCAGCGTCCGGTGCGAGTGGTGCCACGCACCTGCGGGTGCCGCGTGCCGGCAACGCCGAGCGAGCCCTGACGGTGCTGCCAGGGGCAATGCCGTACGTGCGACGCCCCACCCGTCGCGCGTCGACCTTGCCACTGCCCGGATGGACCCACATCGGGCTGCGTAACGAGGGCCGGGCGCGCTCCTACTCGCAGTCGCGTAGTCCTACGGCCGTCGGTCCCTGACTTTCCATGCTCGTCGGGACGAGGACGTTCCGACGAGCACAACGGCGACCGCGTTCCGGGGACCGAGCGCACGACGGCCGCGGACTGGCCTCGGTCCCCGACGGTCCCCGCGATCACGCTCGCCACTCGCCGGGGACCGTCGCGCAGGGGAACCGGGGACCGTCGGGGACATTGAATTGGGGACCGACACGGGGACCGGTCCCATGGAAACCGCAGCTCAGACGGCCTTTCAGGCCGGTCCCCACAGCGTCCCCGGTATCGGGGACCGTCCCCATTGCAGCCCGTCTCAGACCCGTCCCGAACCGGGACCGGGACCGGGACCGGGACCGGGACCGGGACCGGGACCGAGCATCAGGAAGGAGACGGTCCCCGTGACGCCGTGTCAGGGGGACCGTCCCCCGAGGACGTCGCATTCCGGTCCCGAAGCGTTCGGGGACCCTGGACGGCGGAACTACGGGGACCGGTCCCGCTGGCATACCTGCGACCACAGTCCTTGAGCCGACAGCCCTACTTCACCCCGACTCCCAGATCGCATCCCTCAGCCCCCTATCGCTCCGACCACCATCCCTGGCTGCCATCAGCCAACATCCGGAGACTCAACCCCAACTCCCCCACCGAACAACCCCCGGAGAACTGCGCGTGCACGACCGACACCACGAACACCCCGCCACTCGCAACGAGACGACGACAACGCCGACGTCAGACGGAGCAAGATGGAGGTTCGGACACTCCCCCGCAGGGGGAGCGCCCGAACCCGGACCCGCCCCGGGGGTGGCGGGCCCCGTCCGGCACCAGGGGGCACCGGACGGGAAGGCTGCGACCGAGGGCGGACCGCAGCCAGGCAAGGCCAGCCCGAGGGGCAAGGCCAGGAAGGGGACGTCGCGTCCGCGTGACAAGAAGCAGCGCCCCGCCCACAGCGTCCGCCTCAACGGCCAGGAACTCGCCGTCATCCAGTCCGGCGCCGACCACGTCGGCATGAGCGTGGCCGGGTTCCTGGCCCACTCCGCCCTGGCCGCTGCCCGCGACCAGTCCCGCACCGCAGCGGCCATCGCCACCGAGCGGGACATCCTGACTGCCCTCTTCGGTGTGCGTCGTCAGCTCGGCTGGGCGGGCAGCAACGTCAACCAGGCGGTCAAGGCACTCAACTCCGGTGTCGACGCACCGCACTTCGCCGCCGCCCTCGCCGACCTGCAGCGTGCCGCACAGGCCGTCCAGCGGGCGGCCGACCGGATCGCCAACGTGCAGGAGGACCAGGCGGCTTGATCCCCCGGATCCACCAGCAGGGCAGCAACACCCTCGGGCTCCTGCACTACCTGTACGGCAAGGGCACCCACGAGGAGCACATCGACCCGCATCTGGTCGCTTCCTTCGACGGCATGGCCCCCGACCCCGGCCGCGACCCCTCGGTCACGAAAAGGGACCTCCAGCACCTCCTCGACCAGCCCCTGTCGCTGCTCGACGTTGACCGGCGTCCCGACAAGCACGTCTGGCACTGCTCGGTGCGCGCCGCACCCGACGACCCGGTCCTGTCCGACGAACAGTGGGGCGACATCGCCCGCCGCATGGTCGCCGCCACCGGCATCGACCCTGGCGACGGCGCCGGCTGCCGCTGGGCCGCCGTCCGGCACGCCGACGATCACATCCACATCATCGCCACCCTCGTCCGCGAGGACGGCCGCCGCCCCGACCACCATCGCTCCGGAAAACGCGCCCAGGCCGAGTGCCGCCTGATCGAAAAGGAACTCGGCCTGCATCAGGTCGCGCCCGGGGACGGCACCGCCGCCAAGCGTGCCACCAGCGCGGAGCGGCACAAGGCCGAACGCGCGGGCAGGCAGCGCCCGGCGCGCGAGGAGCTGCGCGAGACCGTACGGCGCGCTGTGGCCGGCGCCGACAGCGAGGAGGAGCTCTTCGACCGATTGGCCGCCGCCGGTCTGCTGATCCGCAAGCGCGTCGCGCCCTCCGGCGACCTGCTCGGCTACAAGGTCGCGCTGCCCGATGACCGCAACGGTGAGAAGGAGCCGGTGTTCTACGCGGGTTCCACGCTCGCACCCGACCTGTCCCTGCCCCGCATCCGCGAACGCTGGACGCTTCCTGCCGAGGCAGCTTCAGCGGACGGCTCCGGGCCGGAGCAGCCGGCCCTGCCGGACGTGACAGGTCCCGCGTTCGCGCGGCGCCGAGCCACCGCCGCTACCTGGCAGGCGCTACTGGTCGTCGACCACGGCGACGACGGCGCAGCAGCGGCCCAGATCGCCGCGGCGGGTGAGGTCCTGGACGCGCTGGCCAAGACCTCCGCCGCCCATACCCGTGCTGAGCTGCGCGAGGCGGCCTTCGTATTCGAGCGGGCGAGCCGCTCCCACGTGAAGGCTGTCCGCGGGCACGATCGCGCCCTGCGCCAGGCCGCCCGCGACCTCGTCCACAGCGGGCCGGCCCTCGGCCGCGGGGAAGACGGCGCCACCACCGCCATGCTCATCGATATGGCGTTCTTCCTCGCCATGGCCGCAGCGAACTGGCACGCCAGGAAGCACCACGGCCAGCAGGCCGCAGCAGCCCGGCAAGCCGCTGAACACCTGCGCGCCGCCTACCAGGCCGCCGCAGGTGAACCCATGGCTGTTCTCCGCCAGCGAGGCCAACGCCTGGCCCCGCGTGTTCATCAACGGCAAGCCGGCCTTCTCCACCAGGTGCTGCCAGAGCTAGCCGAACGCATCCGGGCCGAGGCAGGCTGGCCCGCCCTGGCCGCCACCCTCGACGACGCCCGCAGAGCCGGCCATGACCCGGCAGCTCTGCTGACCGAAGCCGCCCGACGGCGCGAACTCGACACCGCGACCTCCGTCAGCGACGTCCTCGTCTGGCGTGTGCGACGCAGCGCCCACCTGCCCGCCTTGCCCGAAAGCCCCCACGACCCACCCGCCCGAGGCAGTCGGCGCCAAGGCCCCTCTGCGCCCACCAGGCAGTCGCCCCCGAGCACGGTGAACGACTCCAACCGTCGACGCTGACCAGCCGAAACGGGCGAAACATAGCCGAAGATCGCCGGTTGGCCAAACCGGCGATCCTCCGGACCATTGATGCCTCCACCCACCCCACTCCCGTGAGGAGCACCCGTATGCCCAAGACCCAAGCCCGACCGGAGATCGTCGTCCTACTCTGCGACGCGGACCTCAAGCGCCGCCGTGAGACCAACACGTGGCACCACCTCGAGGGGCGCCCGTTCAGCGAGGAGGAGCAGAGCCTCGTCCTCGGGGCCACTCGCGTCGAGTTCGAAGAGATCGAGTCACAGCTCAAGCGATACCAGGAGTACCGGCTCACGACGGACGAAGCTCCGGATGCTCTGCAGCGCTTCCTGCCCCGTTCATGGAGCGGCTCGCCGAGAAGAAGCTCGGCAACGCCGTCGAGCTCATGAACGAGGACGAGCGAGCGGAGCTCGATCACCTCCTCGGCCTCGTCGCCGCACCGGTCCGTTCCTTCGCCCCGTACGCCTTCTGACCCCTGGGCCCCCGCCGGCGCATGCCCAACGTGCTGGTGACCGGCTTGCAGGACAAGGCCGGCCTCTGACACAGAGGCGTGTGCGTTCCAGGCGATAGCCGGTACGACAGACCGTGACGCCACGAGGGCGCCGGCCAAGGCACCGCAGCACGAAGCCGGGCCCCCTGAGGGGAGGCCCGGCTTCGCTGCGTTGGATGGCCTCAGCTGGCTGGAGCGCGCAGGAGCCGGTCGTGTCTGCTCTCCGGCAGCACCCGGCGCAGCACCGGCGCACTGGAACTGAGGGAGCCGACGAAGGCGGCGACGAGATCGTGCGGCACGCTGGCGCCGAAGGAAGCCGCCCACAGGTCCGCCCCCGGCACCGGCTCGGCCCACGCCTGCCACCCACCCAGGGCCGCCTCGTCCGCCTCCAGGTTGGGGCCGAGCAGGGAAGAGTCGTGCTGGTTGGCCCCGGCAGAGACGATTCCGAGCGGGACGCCGTGGGAATCCGCGGCAACTGAGCGTTTCAGTCCCTGCTTGCCCCGATCAACCGGGGAGCGCCCCGCCTTGTCGCCGCCGGACGGGGCCTTGGTGATGCAGCCGTCTATCGAGGTGTCGCCCAACTCCAGGCCGATCATCCGGTCGTATGCCTCCAAGGCGAGAGCGCGGACTTTTTTGGAGATCCCTTGCTCAGCCCACTCCTTGACGCGTCGGCGGATGGTGCGGTCGGAGCATCCAGGTGTCGAGATGCGCTCGCAGCCCGAGCCGTGGACCAATGCGAGCACCACGTGCTCGAAGACCGTCCGGTCGGGAACCCGGCGGCGGTGACAGCCGACTGGATGGCCCGTAGCGAACTCCTCCCGGGTGGGCAGGAGCACGGCGAACTGATCCCAGAGGTTCGAGCAGGCCAGATGGCAGCGCGGGCACGACTGTCCTTCGTGATTACTGAGGTTGTCTCAACGGAGATCCCTTCCAGGTTCCGTTGAGGATAGGAATGCGAAGACGGTGGAACTCCGGCTAGCAGGCCCAGGCCCCGTCTTGGCGGTCGGAGTCACCGCGCGAGGCAGCGCCGGCCCGTCGCGCTGAGTGCCGGGAGCGTCGCCATAGGAACGTGGTCCCGAGGGCGACCAGGAAGACCAGCACGAGGGCGGGGACACCCACGGTGAGAATCCGTTGGAGGGTGGTTGCCGCGGCGTAGCCGACGCCGGCTTCGGCTGTGGCCCACAGACAGGCGGCGGTGACGCTGTAGGGAGCGATGCGCGGGTAGGGCAGTCGCGTGACGCCTGCGCAGTGGGGGGCGAGGGTGCGTACCACGGGCAGGAAGCGGGCCAGGAAGACGGCGCGGCCGCCGTGACAAGTCATCAGTGTCTCGGCCCGGTGCCAGGCGGCGCCGGGGATGCGCCGGCCCACACAGCCTGCACGCAGCTGGTCGCCGAGGAGTCTTCCGGTGCGGTGGGCGAGGAAGTCCCCTGCCGCTACGGCGCCGGCTGCGGCGGCGATGACGAGGGGAAGGCTGATGTGGCCGGTGCGGGCCAGCGCGCCGGCGGTCAGCAGCAGGGGGAGCGTGGGGATGAACGCGCCGACGAGAAGGATCGACTCGGCCAGGACGGCCAGGGCCACCACCGTGTACGCGGCGGCAGGGGGGAGGCGGCCGAGGAGGTCGGACAGCGCGTTCACCGCTTCACTCCGTCCGCAGCGTGCTGCGGGTCGCGGGGGGCGGTATGGGGGCGCTGCAGGTGCCAGACGTTGGCCGGCGGCAGGTTGGCCCAGACCGTCCAGCGGCCGGTGGCGTAGCTGCGCTGGTAGGCGGCCATGACTTCGTCCACCGCGGCGTGCCGGTGTGCTTCCGTTCGTGATGCGGTCAGGGCGCGGGCCTTGCGCGTGCCGAGGTAGGCGAAGTAGGTCAGGGTGCCGCCGGGGTGCAGCAGTGCCATGTAGCTGGACATGATGCGCTCGACTTGTACGGGGGTGAAGTTGGTCAGCGGCAGCCCGGAGACGATCACGTCGTAGCGTTCGTCGGTGTCGAGGTCCTCGACGTACGTCTGGTGCACGTTCACCTGCGCGGGTCGGCTGGCCAGGGTCGGGTGTGCGGCGACGAGGTGCCGCAGTTGCCTGGCGAAGCGCGGGTTGGCCTCGACGATGTCCAGGCGGCTGCCCCGGGACAGCTGGGGTATCAGGGTGCGGGTGACCGCGCCGGTGCCGGCGCCGGCTTCCAGGACTGCCAGCGGGCGGGGTGCCTGGACTCGCACGGGTTCGGTCAGAGCGCGGGCCAGGGCCTTGCTGCTGGGGGCGAGGGCGCCGGTGGTCCGCAGATCGCGAGCCGCTTCGATCAGGAACATCCAGCCTTCGGCATGGCGCTGCACCAGGACACGTTCGTGAGAGGTGGTCCAGTCGTTCATGGTTTCGACGCTAGAAACCGGCGTCCGGCATTGGATCCGTCGTTGTGCGACGACTCTCCCCCTACGAAAGTAGGGGTTGGCCAGGGCAGATAGTCGGACGGAACGGCGCAGCAGCCTGCCTAGGATTGCCAGGGTGAGCAGGAGAGAAGGCCAGAGGTGGGCTGCCTACGGGCGCGTGGTCCTCGTGGCTTTGTGCGTGCTGGCCGCCGCGCTGAACGCCGCATCCATCGACGGCGGTCGCTACCAAATCCCTGTGACCGGCGCCGCCCTGCTGTGCGGGGCGTCCCTGGTCGTGCCCCGATGGCGGTGGCCCTTCGCGCCGCTGCTGGTCACCGCGGCCACGGCGTGGTGGGGGTGGCCATTGCTGCCGCTACTGGTGGTCGCCCTGTTCGACCTGGCGGTGGACCGCCGGGCACGGGCGGCGCTGGTATGTGCCGTCGCCGCGCTGGGCGCCAACCTGCTCAGCTACCCGGCCACCGCGCTGTGGACGGCTCAGACCTACGCCTCCACTCTGCTCCTGCCGTTACTGGCCGTGGTCCTCGGCCTGTGGCTGGGCAGTCGGCGACGCCTGGTCGAGGCCCTGGCCTCCGATGTCGAGCACCTGCGCATCGAGTCGAAGCTGCGTGAAGAGGCGGCCCGTGCTGCGGAACGGTCCCGTATCGCCGCGGAGATGCACGACGTGCTGGCCCACCGACTGAGCCTGATCGCCCTGCACACCGGCGTCCTCTCCACCAAGAGCGACACCCTGCCCGAACAGGTCGCCGAACGGCTCCGTCTCCTGCGCGCCACCTCCGTCGAGGCCCTGACTGACCTGCGCGATGTACTGGGCGCTCTGCGGGTCCCGGATGCCGTGGAGCCGGGTTCCGCACTCGCACCCGCCATGAGGGACGCGCGGGAACTGGTCGAGGAGGCCCGCGCTGCCGGGCAGCACATCGAGCTGACCTCCGACGGTCTTCCCGAGCAGGCTCCCACCACCCACCGACTGGCCGTGTACCGCATCGTCCAGGAAGCACTGACCAACGCCCGCAAGCACGCCGACGGGGCCGAAGTGACCGTACACATCGGCTACCGGCCGATGGCCACACTGGTCGAGGTCACCAACCCTCCTGGGACACCCCGCACAGACACCGTCAGCTCCGGATACGGGCTCGTCGGACTACGCGAACGCGTCACCGCCCTCGGCGGCCATCTCAGCGCCGGGCCCGCCGGGGCGGGCGCCTGGCGGCTTGCTGCCCGCATCCCCCATCCCGCCGGCACCGGACAGGACGGCACCCTCACATGATCCGCACCATGATCGTCGACGACGATGCCCTGGTCCGCCTCGGCTTGGCCGACCTCCTCGACGGTGACCAGGACATCGAAGTGGTCGCACAGGCCACCGACGGCCTCCAGGCCATCGAGCATGCCACCGCATACCGCATCGACGTCGCCCTCGTCGACGTACGCATGCCCCGCATGGACGGCATCACCGCCACCACCCGGCTACGAGCCCTTCCCCACCCGCCGAAGGTCATCACCCTGACCACCTTCGACCTCGACGAATACGTCTACAACGCTCTCGCCGCCGGAGCCGACGGGTTCCTGCTCAAGGACACCGACCCAGCCGAAATCCTGCGTGCCGTCCACCTCGTGGCATCCGGATCGGCGATGCTCCACCCCACCGCGGCCCGTCGCCTCATCGACCGCTACCACGCGACCAACCAGCCCCAGGCCACCGCGGCCCAAGCCCGGCTGGACGGGCTCACCCCCCGCGAACGCGAGGTACTCGCCCTCCTCGCCCAAGGCGACACCAATGCCGACATCGCCCGTCGCCTCGTCATGAGGGAGAGCACCGTCAAGGCCCACGTCAGCCGCATCCTCGCCACACTCGAAGTCACCAACCGCGTCCAGGCCGCCCTCCTCGCCCGCGACGCCGCTCTCTCCCCCTGACCAACCGAAGGCTGCTCAGCGCAAGATGCTCGCCAGGGAGCCACCTCTGCCCGCGCCTTGTCCTTCACGGAATCCAGAGGTGCCCACCGTTGGGAAACCCTCACCGAGGGTAACGAACTCACAACCACGTGGTGCCGTGGCCGTTCGTCCACCGGCTGCCTATTGCCGGACGGTCTTAGGGATCTTGATGCCGCCGACCGCAGGGCTGGCTGCGCGGCAGTATGGGTAGCAGAGGGCGAGCTGTGTCGCCTTGCCATCAACCAGGCAGACGCCGAGGGTGCCCGAGGGGCGCCGACTCGAACTGCCTCTAGCAGTCACACCTGCTGGGAGGTCTCCAGCACGCGAGCGACTACAACAGCGACGACGTCGGCCGGCGTCTCGGTGTCGAAGGACATCTGGTAGCCGCGCACCTTGGCCGTACCGGTAACGGCGATCTTCCACCCCTCGCCGTCGGTGCCAGGACGTCCGAGCGGGAACCACCCGAGGTAGAAGCGACCGTCCTTCGAATTGACGTGCACGTCCGCGCGGTCGTCCACGACCAGCTGGAAGTCGCCGGCGGAGAACTGGTCCATCACGACTGTCGCCTGGCCCGGGCCGAGTAGCCACTCACGCAGCCGCAGGGCCTCGACGGTAGCGGAGAATCCGGGACCCGATGACGCCTCAGTCACGGCAATCACCTCTTTGACCTGGTGCTTTGCAAGAAGGTCGTCCAGGTTCACATGCCGCTGCGGCGTTGGCCAGTCATTCGTGGATCTTTGCTGTCTGCCCCCGGCGAACTGAAACCCGATCGGGGCGGCATCCCGAAGTCCTGGCAAGTTCCCGCAAGTTCCTGGCTCGACAGCCCGATCACGGGCAAGCTCGGGCACAGAGATCGTTACCGGCATCCGATGAGGACATCGTTCCCCTGCCTAAGCCCGGCAAGGACCCGGAAAGCCCCAGGCAGTTCTACCTGGAGGTGAAGAAGGATGACGAGGACCCCGACGTTTGAGGAGTTGTTCCGCGACTGCCAGAGGACCGCTGTCCATCTGGAGACGCGCGACGCCTACATGAAGTCGGACCCCGCCTTCGTCGACTGGAAGGCCGGGCAGCCCCTCGACCCCGCCGAGCGCTGGGCCGACTGGCACGGCATCGTCACGGCCGCCGCTTCGCGAGGCGTCGAGGTACGCCGGGCACGGATCGTTTCAGTGCCCGTCAGCGAGTACATCCGCTTCGAGTACGACGTCACCGACGGGCTGAACATCGCCGCAGGCGAAGACGTGCGCTGGCTCTCACGCCGCAGCGCGACGGACCTGTCGCTCCCGGGTAACGACTTCTGGCTGTTCGACTCCAGCCTCGTCCTCGTCAACCACTTCGACGGCGAGGGAGAGAACATGGAGGTCGAGCTCACGGAGGACCCGGAGATAGCGAAGCTCTGCGAGGCGGCCTTCGAGGCCGTGTGGCAGCGCGCAACGCCACACGCAGAGTTCGAGTTGACCTGACAGCGGAGCAGTACGGTCAGAGACCTGACCTCGCCATCTTCCGGTCGGGTCCGCGATGGAATCCCTGTCGGTGTCCGCAAGCAGCATGGCACGCCTGAACTGACAGCGACACCGCAGTGCGGCCGCCGTGAGCCCGCTGACCCTGTGTCGGGTGTACGCGGACCCCGCCACGCGCGCCTATGCGGGGGCAACGCCGTCGTGGCCAGAGCTATGACGGAGCATGCCCAGATCTAGGCACCCTTGGCGAACTCGATGAACACCGTCCAGCTGCCCCGCTGAACGGCCAGGATTCCCCGACTGCGCGTCTTCGTGTCCCGCACCATTACGTGCTGCGGGTCGTTGTCGGCGACTTCCACGCAGTTCTCTGTCCCGGTGTAGGAGCTGGTACGCCAGTTCGGGGTCGCGGGTGGCATGTTGTTCTCCTAGTCGCTGGGCATCTGATCGAAGTGGTGTATCGCTGTGAGGATGAGGTCGCGGACCGAGGCTCCGTAGACCGCTGACTGCTTCAAGAGGGCGAATGCCTTGGTGTACAGCTCGATTTCGCGGGGCTGGGTGACGGAGAACTCCGCCGAGTAGGTCTCGACGAGGACCAGCTTGTCGTCGAACATCGAGAAGGAGTTGCCGGGCCAGATGCCCAGGGATGCGGAGCGGGGGATGATGCCCAGGCTCAGTCGGGGAAGCCGCATCACCGCCAGCAGGCGGTCGAGCTGCCCCTTCATCACGTCCGGGCCGCCGAAGTTGGTGTAGAGGGCCTGTTCGCCGAGTACGACGTTGAAGATGCGGTTGCCCTGATACAGGTATTGCTGGCGTTCGAGCCGCTTGGCGGTGGCGGCTTCCGCGTCGTCGGGGATCTCGTAGTAGTCGACGACGTGTCTGAAGGTCTCGGCGGCGTAGTCCGCCGTCTGGAGCGTTCCCCAGATGAGCGTCGGGTGCCAGATACGGAAGACCTTGGTCTTGGCGTAGACCGGCAGGGCCTTGCGCTGGCGTTGTTCCGCCCCGGTCTGGAGCTGCCGGCGCCACTCGAGCCACAACTCGTCGATGTGGCGGACCGTGGCTATCAAGTCGTCAAGGTGTTCTTTCCGGTCGGTCTTGGTGCACCAGGTGCGGATGTCGTCTTCGCTGGGGTTCTGCTTGCCGTTCTCCAGCCGGGACACCTTGGACTCGGCCCAGCCGGTGGCCACGGCGAATGCCCGGCCGCTCGCGAATCCCGCGTCCTTCCGGAATCCACGCAGCCGGGCACCCAGTGCCTCGCGTGCTTCTTGAGCTTGGTTGTTCACTGGTGGATCAGGGCTTGTACTCGGCGTGGGGGATGGCGGCGGCCCAGAGAAGGTCCCGCACCCGGACGCACTGGGCCAAGGTGTCCGGGTCCTCGATGATCTGCGACCCCAGTACGCGGCCTTCCGGGTCGAAGTGGCCGACGGCCAGGAGGCGGTCGTCGTACAGCCACCAGTCGTTGCCGCCGACCGGGAAGGTGATGTCCTCGGGCAGCCGGTGCCGCGGAAGCCATCGGATGTCCTCGCCGGCCTCCAGGTTGAGGTGGGTCAGCGAGTGCTCCCAACCGACGTACTGGGAGTGCGGCTCCGTGATGACGCGGACGCGCCTGACGGTCTTCCCTTCGGCGGAGACCCGTTTCATGAGCCCCATCCAGGGGCCGAGCCACGCGTAGTCGTCGGGCTCGCCCCGCTGCCACCGCGCGTAAGGCGTGTCCTCGATGGGAGACCCGTAGTCGTCCCTCAGCTCCAAGTGGAAGGCGTCGCGCTCGAAGCTGTTGAACAGCTCGTCACGCTGAGCTGGGGTGATCAGGTCCACTGTTCTCCTCCAGTAGGGCCGTGATCGAGGACTTGGGGACCTCGATGCAGGTCTCATAGTCGGGCATCCGCATCTGGCTCAGGGCCTCGGGATCGGTCATCTCCGGGCCTTGCAGGATGCACGTGTCCTGTTCCGTCACAAGCATGATCGGGGCGGTGAAGCTCTTGATCTCGCCGGTCGCGTGTCCGTCCTTCGACAGGTGCTCGAACAGCTCCGGCGGTACCTCGATCACTGTCTGGCCTTCGGGCACGTCGAGTTGCATGAGCAAGTCGTTCGCGAACACCTTCCAGCCTTGGATGACGTAGCTGTCCTGGTCACTGGCGTACAGGGTGGGGCTGTCTCCGGGGGTGGAGTTCTTACCAAGGAACCGTAGCTTCACGGTTGCTCTCCCGTCCGCTGCCTTGCGCCGGTTTGCGCGACACATCGATGGTGTGCGAGGCATTCAGCCCCGTCAATCGACTTGCTGCAAACTCACGCAATCCCCTTGGGAGTTGCGGGACAGCCGCCCTACGGTCATGTCGAAACCCGAGCAACCAAGGGAAGCCGGCGGATCGCGCTTCGGTGCGGCGCCGGAAGCAACCTTCCTTCCCGTGACGTGCGGAGGACAGCAATGGCCCTTGCCTTGCAGAGTGCAATCGCTCCCGAGGCGACGCGCGGGAGATCCCAGAGCGCTTCCGGCGGCATAGCCGACGCTGTTCCGCCGCAGGGATGGGTTCCGCACGTACACGGTCCAGGGAGAGACATGGACCAGCCCGCTCGCTTCGTCATCTCATGCAGCCGCGCACCGGAACGGGTGCGGCAGCTTCGTCGCATCAGTGCCGCTCACCTCCGGCTGTGGGGGATCGGATGCTGCCTCGACACCGCCGGCCTGCTCATCAGCGAGCTGGTCACCAACGCCGTCCGGCACGGCGAGGCGGATGACATCGGCTTCTCCCTCTCGTACTGGCGGGGCGAGGTCCGCGTCGAGGTGGCTGACGGAACTCCGGGCCGGCCTCGGGTGAAGAGACCGACCGCCGACGAGGAGAGCGGACGCGGCATGCTGATCGTCGAAGCACTTGCCGAGGACTGGGGAACCAGCGAGGACGGCACCCTTACCTGGTGCACGATCGCCGTACCGGAGCCGGTGGTACCCCAGCCGGGGTTCTGGTGCGAGTGGCGCCAGGTGGACGGCAAGCAGCTCGCGATCGCGTCCATGCCCACACCGGACCGGGCGATCCGCTGGGCTCGCATCCAGATGCGCGTCATCGCCTCCGCCATCAACGCCTCCCTGGTCGGCCACGTCTGGGACTGGCTGTCCGACGGATGGCAGAAGCCGGCCGAGGCGCTGAAGAACGGCGAGGAGTTCACGCTCCCTCTCGCGGCCGGGCCGTACGAGTTCGTCTGGCACGCGCGTCCGGTGCGCTTCGTGCCGGTCGTCGGCGGGAGCCCGCTGCCCCACCTCGCGGAGGAGGAGCCGGAGTGGGAATGAACCCTCGTGAGCTGTGGAGCCGCCTCGACTGGCAGGACGGCAACTGCTTCAGGTGCGAGCAGATGGATGTTCCCGTAGCGGAGATCGGCGACATCTCGGTGGCCGGCAGAGCCTTCCCTCTTTCCGCCTGCCAGTGGTGCGTGTTCAGGCTCGAACAGCTCCACTACACGATGAGCGAGCGGGCCGTCCGCCGGCAGAACACGCCCGCACCCGCCCCCGCACAACCTCATCCCATCGGCCAGTGGCCCACCAGCGCGCCACTCGACAGACCGCCCGCCCATGTCGCGTAGGAGGACAGCCGCGCCCTGGGCGGGCCTTCAACCCCCCGTCCCTGCCGTTCGAACTGGAGGTTCCCCCGACCTCACAAGCGCAGGTCGCGGCAGGGACGGGGTCACCACCCGCCATGACAGAAGAGGCTCCTTGACCACCCAGAAGGACGACGAGCTGTTCGACCTCATCGGCGCGATCAGCACCGTGATCGGCACCGCCAAGGACGACGGGCTTGCCCCAGCCGCCCCGCAGGCCGACACGGACGTCGCGGAGGACGCCACAGCCAAGCCCGCGTAAACGAAGCGCCCAGGACAGACACGGGGCCGAGCACTTCGCCCCACCCAGACCCCCGACGGCAGGCACCCACCCGCAGATCTCCCCGTGCCTGCCGTCGGGCCCATTGCGCCACCCGACGAAAGCGAGGGACAGATGAGCGTCACCGCGCCACCCGCCCGGACCCACGGAGCCACAAGCCCACTCCGCAGCCGGCCCGCCGTTCGCCGCTTCCTGGAAGGCCCCGCTCTGACCCCGGCGGACCTGTCCATGGTGTTACTGGTCACCGAGGAGGAGACGGACCGGCCCATGCCGACCCTCACGGTCAGCCAGATTCCCGCCGCGATGCGCGAAGCCCGGCAGCTCGGCATCCGGTCCGTCAAGGTCTTCGCCGAATCCACCCAGCGCGACACCGCCGGCGAGTTCTCCGTCGTACCGGACGCCCTCATGGCCCGCGCGGTGCGAGCGGCGAAGGACGCGGAGCCCGAGATCGCCGTGATGACGGAGACCTGCCTGTGCTCGTACACCGACACCGGCTTCTGCTACATCTCCGACCGGCGCGGGCGCCCGGACATCACAGCCACCACCGACGTGACCTCCCGCCAGGCCGTCGCGCACGCGGCTGCGGGGGCCGACATCGTGGGACCGGCCTCCATGGTCGTCGGGACCACCAAGAGCGCCCGCGAAGCGCTGAACGCGGCAGGGCACGAGAGCGTGTCGATCATGCCGCACGTCATCTTCTGGAGCAGCCTCTACGACGGCTTCCGGCTCACCATGGGCGCCACCCCGCAGGCGGGCTCCGACCGCGAGTTCCAGATCAACCCCGGCAAGCCGGAGCAGTTCATCGACACCGCTCTTCAACTCGTCGGCGACGGCGCGGACATGCTCCTGCTCGAACCCGCGATGTTCAGCGCCGACGTCCTCACCGAGCTGAAGAAGCGCACGCTGGCACCGCTCTTCCCGTTCTCGGTATCGGGCGAGTACACCACCCTCTCGCAGGTGGACACCGCGAGCGGCCAACGGGACGTGCGCCGGCTGGTGGAACTCTTCACCATGCTCAAGCGAGCCGGTGCGGAAGCCAGCATCACCTACGCGGCACTGGACATCGCCCGCCACCTCAACGACTGACCGCGGATTCAACCCGAATCGCGTCCAGAATGGACCGCGCGCCCTGGTCAATCAGCACGGCGGCCAGGGCCGCACCGAGCTTCTCCGGCTCGTCCATCGGCCCGGAAAGCTTGCCCTCGACCCGCCGGGCACCGTCCAGCGACGTGACCTGGGCGAGGAGCGACAGAGATCCGTCCGGCCCCGTCTCCGCGTACGCACCCACGGGCACGCTGCACCCGCCATGCAGCTCGGCGAGCAGGGCCCTCTCCGCCCGCACATGGGCATCGACGGCCGCATCTCCCACGCTGGAGAGGATCTCTTGGAGTTCAGGGCTGTCTTCTCGGACCTGAACGCCGAGAGCGCCCTGTCCAGGTGAGGGCGGGAATTGGTCCACGGGCAGCAATTCGCCAACTGCGTCGTCGAGACCCAGACGGCGCAGCCCTGCCGCCGCCAAGACCACAGCGTCCAGGCTCATCGACTCGATCTTCTTCAGGCGAGGCGGCACATTCCCTCGGATCGGCACGATTTCCAGGTCCGGGCGAACAGCCAGGAGCTGAGCAATTCGCCGCGGGGCACCCGTTCCCACCCGAGCGCCCTTACGCAGACCGGACAGCGTGGAGCCGCACAAAGCGTCCCGCACATCCTCACGGCCGGGCGGCGACAACAGCGTCAGACCGGGCGGGTTCGCGGTCGGAAGGTCCTTCAGGGAGTGGACGACGAGGTCCACGTCTCCCCTGCTCAGAGCTGCCTCCTGCTCAGAACTGAAGGCACTTCCACCACTGACCGCCGAGACATCGGAAAGCCGGGACTTCCGATCCTTGTCACCACCTTCGAGGACCACCCGATGCGTGAACGTGACGCCCGGAAAACGCTCGCGAAGCGGGGCAAGGTATTCCCGCACCTGCACCTTGGCCAGATTACTGGCGCGCGAACCGACCAGGTAGGTCTTCACGGCGATCAACTCCTGACAGGCGATAAGCTGTCAAGTCATCGTAATACTCGCCTAGTTGCACTTTTCCCGACCGTTCGTCGGAAACGCGCGGCCAAGCAACCTGGCCTGGCGCTTTCCCTCTCGAAGAAGTATTACCGAGCTTGGGGGCATATCCAGCAGCAACCAATTTCCTACGAGACGGTGTCAAGCTCCCCGGCTATCAACCGTCGAGTTCGGCACGGCACACCTAGCTCCCGGGTCGGACACCCCAGCGCAGCCGAGGCGGCAGCCCGCTCGACAGACGTGATCAGCGACGGCTACACGGACCGCTGCGGCGGCATCCGCGTTACATGACTCCGCTCCTGCGGTTCAGATGTTCCAGACACCCTGTCGGGCGGCGATGCCGACGTACTCGGAGAAATCCCGGGGAGCCCGGCCCAGCGCCCGCTGCACGCCGTCACCGAGCGAGGCCAGGCCGCCTGACCGGACGTACTCGTACAGGCCGGCCGACAGCTGCACCCACTCCTCGGGCACACCCTGCGCCCGCTGCTCGTCCGCGTATGCCTCCGCGGTCAGCGGCACATAGCGCAGGTCGCGGCCGGTGGCCCGGGCGATCTCCGCGACCGCGTCGCCGAAGGTCATCAACCGGGGCCCGCTGAGCTCGTAGTGCCACCCGGCGTGCCCGGTCTCCGTGAGGGCGGCGACCGCCACCTCGGCGATGTCCTCGGCGTCGACGAACGCCTCCTTGCCGTCCCCGGCCGGCAGCCGTACCTCGCCACTCATCACCGGGTCGTAGAGGAAGTCCTCGCTGAAGTTCTGGAAGAACCACCGCGGCCGGAGAACGGTCCAGTCCGAGCCCGCTTGTTCGAGGGCCCGCTCCGCGGCGAGGACGTGCTCCTGGTCCGCCCCTCCCTCGGGCACGGACAGCAGCACCGCACGCCGGGAGCCGGCTGCGGACGCCTGCCGGGCGAGAGCGGCGATGTCCTGCGCGGCCTGCGGACTGCCGAGGCCGGGCACCACCAGGTACATCCCCGTCACGCCCCGCAGGGCCGGCTCCCAGGTGGAGCGGTCCGTCCAGTCGAAGGACGGCGTACCGGAACGGGACGCCGCGCGGACCGTCACACCTCGCTCCTGAAGCATCCGCACCACCCGACGGCCGGTCTTGCCCGTGGCCCCTGTCACCAGAATCATCTCGTCGCTCATGGCCTCAACAGAACCAGTCGCCATCCGCCCGAGCCATGCTGTGCGGGCTCACGTCCATATGCGTTCGTCTACGCTGACCGCCATGGATCCCATGCGGCTGACCAGCACGGATCCGCTGACGGATCTCCTGAACGGGGTACGGACCAGTGGTGCCGTCTTCCACCAGTCCGCGCTGAGCGGTTCCTGGGCAGCGCGCTTCGAGGACGGCTCGCAGCTGGCCCTCGCGGTCCTCGTGCACGGCTCCGCCTGGATCACTCCCCAGGACGGCGACCCGGTACGGATCGGCTCCGGAGATGTCGCGGTGCTGTGCGGCGGCGCACCGTACGTGATCGCCGACGCCCCGGACACCGAGCCGGACGTGGTGATCCATCACGGTGGCCGCTGCACGACCCCACAGGGCGAGAGTCTGCCCGGCCCCCGAGTGCCGGGTGCCGGCGCCTGGGACACGGAAGAGGCTGACAGCACAATCCTGTTGAGCGGGCTGTACACCGTGGACAGCGGCACCCCGGGCCGGCTGCTCGCCGCACTGCCACCCCTGGCCGTCATCGAGGCGAACGTGGGCGCCTGCCCGGTCAGCCGGACGACCTTCGAGGAGATCACCCGCGAGGAGCCCGGGCAGCAGATCCTCCTGGACCGGGCACTGGACCTGATGCTCATCACCGCCCTGCGCGCCTGGTTCACCCGCCCCGGCGCTCAGATCCCCACCTGGTACCGCGCCCACAGCGACCCCGTGGTCGGCCCCGCCCTGCGCATGCTGCGAACCGACCCCGCCCACCCGTGGACCCTGCCGGCCCTGGCGGCGAAGACCGGCGTGTCCCGGGCTCACCTGGCCCGACGCTTCACCGCCCTGGTCGGCCGGCCGCCCATGACCTACCTGCGGGAACAGCGCCTCGCCCTGGCCGCGGACCTGCTGCGCGAACCCGGCACGACGCTCGCAACGGTGGCGGACCGCGTCGGCTTCGCCAACGCCTTCGCCCTCAGCGCCGCGTTCAAACGGGAACACGGCATCAGCCCCAGCGAGTACCGCATGCGCGAGACACAGGCAGCAACCTGACGTCCGACTCCGCCCTACACGTCGAGGACTACGCGAGCGGCACACCGCTGGGCGTGAGGCTGCCGGAGCTGCCGGGTGGCTCGGCCATCATCTCCCTATGAGTACGCCCGCGCTGGGCCTGGGCAGAGCTGCCCGATTCATCTCACAGCGCTGAACAGCAGCTACTGGCGCTTTCAGAACGCTTCGCGCTTATCAGGCATACGATGACAAGTGGGTCAGCGCACTCTCACGTGCCACGGCCCGGAAGGGCGGCCCCGGTGTGCGTACGCCGGGGCCGTTGCACACCGGGGCATCGCTTCTCACCGCCACCGACTTCGATTGCGCCATGGGCGACATGCCGCCTGCGGCGTAATCGGCTCGTTGGGCCGGTCGGCACTGCGAGCCTGTACCGGTCGAACAGCGTCGTGCCACGCTCATCGCCGCTGACCCCCGGTCGGCGCTGCCCAGCGGCGTGGACACAGCCGCCCATGGGTTCGCCCTGCCCCGGGACGAAGGGAAGCGAGCGCCGATGACGGACAGTGGGCGGCGGCCGGACAGGCTTGGAGTGGACCGGTCGGAGGGGTTCGGCGAACGACTGCTGGGTGTGCTGCTCGACCGGGCCCACGAGATGCCACCGGACCTGATCGCCCCGCTCGTCGCGGAAGAGGTGGCCAGGGTCGGGGGGCGGGAGGTCTCCATCCTCCTGCAGGACTACGAACAGGTGCTGCTGGTGCCCCTGCCGGGCCGGAGGCTGAAGGTCGGCAGCCCCGAGCCGGTCGAGGACTCCCCCGCCGGCGAGGCGTTCCTGAGCCGCAGAACGGTGGAGGTGCCGCAGGACGGCAGTGTGCGGATGTACCTGCCGCTGCTGGACGGCAGCGACCAGATCGGGGCGATGGCCGTCACCCTGGACAGGGTCGATGACGACGACCGGCGGCTGCTCCGCAGACTCGCCGGTCTGGTCGCGGACATGATCGTCACCAAGGACGCCTACACCGACCTGTTCTTCCAGGCCCGCCGCAGCGCCCCGATGAGCGTGGCCGCGGAGATCCAGTGGTCGTTGCTGCCCCCGCTGTCGATGACCGTCCCGCAGGTCGAGGTGGCCGGAATCCTGGAGCCCGCCTACGACGTGGCCGGCGACAGCTTCGACTACGCCCTCAACGGCGACATCCTTCACGTGGCCATGATCGACGCGATGGGCCACGGGCTGGACGCGGCGACCATGGCGACGGTGGCCATCGGCGCCTATCGCCACACGCGACGGGCCTATACCGACCTGTCCCAGGTGTACGCGTTCATGGACAGAGCCATCAATGAGCAGTTCAGCCCCGACCACTTCGTCACCGCGCAGATGATGATCCTGGACATCACCACGGGCCGGCTGCAATGGGTCAACGCCGGCCACCCGGCCCCGTTCCTGATCCGGGACCGCGCCGTGGTGGACCGGCTGGAGAGCCCGACCACACTGCCGGTCGGCTTCGGCGGTGAGGAGCCGGTAGTCAGCGAGCGGATGCTGCAACGCGGCGACCGGGTGCTGTGCTTCACCGACGGCCTGTTCGAGGAGCACCAGACCGGCGGGGAACAGTTCGGTGAGGAACAGCTCATCGAGTGGACCAACCGGATCCTCCGCGACCGCACCGAGGTACGGGCGGTGGTGCGAGCACTCTCCCACGCCCTGAAACACGAACGTGGCGGCACCACGACCGACGACGCGACCATCTTCCTGATCGAGTGGCGAGGCGGCGACGCCGATCATCTCGCCGCCCTCGACTGAGCCCTCGGCACAGAGGCATGCGGCTGACCTGTGGCCTCGTACCCAAGTCCGCGGAATCCCGCACGCGACAGCCCACGCTCGCCCCGGAGCCGACTGCACCACCGGCTCGGGAGAGTGCTCCCTCGCGGCGCCGGGGGCGGAGCCGCCCGTGTCCGCCGTCTCGATAGTCGCGACGGCCGCCGGTTAAGCTCGCCCCGCCCGGCCGCGGGCATGGCCGCCCGTGAGGTACCGGGCATCCACAACCTCGGCGAGGGCATGGCCCGCGCTTTCGGCGCCACGCGGGAACGCGTCCCCGGCGGAGGTGCAGGCGGCGGCGTCACCCGAGGCGTGAAGGTCCAGGTCGGGAAGCGCCAGGCCGCCGTGGACCTGAACATCGTCGTCGAGTGCGGCGTCTCCATTGTCGACGTGGCCGGTGACGTGCGCTCCAACGTCATCAGCGCCGTGGAGCGGATGACGGGCCTGGAGGTCGTCGAGGTCGACATCGCCGTCGACGACGTCCACCTTCCCGAGGACGGGGAGGAAGAGGAGGAGTCCGAAGGGGGGTAGGGCCGCGTGAGGTGAGCCGCCGATTCCCTCAGGTCGTCGTCGTGAGAGATCCTGTGGGTGGGCGGCAGAGGCCGTTGCAACGCTGATTCGGCCGGGCGGCTGCGTCGGGAGTTCGTGTGCACAGACCCTTCCTGAGGATCCACCGGCGCATCCGTCCTGAGCGCCGCCACGCTCCGGGACCGCACGGCTCGCCTGGGACGGACCGGTCGAAGGAATTCGGTGAGGAGTGCCTCGGGGCTCTGCTGGACCAGAGCCACGAAGTGCCGCCCCATCTCCTCGGCCCGCTCGTCGCCCGGGCTGTGGGCAGCCTCGGTGGCCGGGAGACCTCGGTCTTCCTGCAGGACTACGGGCAGGAGTGGCTGATGCCCGTGCCGCTCGACGGACTGACCGCCGGCGATCCGCAGCCGATCGAGGGCTCCGACGCCGGCCATGCCTTTCAGGCCGCGCGTCGCGTCGAAGTGCCGCGGACGGACGGCGTCCGCGTCTATCTGCCTCTGCAGGACGGTGGAGACCAGGTGGGCGTCATGGCCGTCACCCTGGACGGGGTGGTGGAGAACGACCGGCGGCTGCTGCGCCGGATCGCCGCTCTGGTGGCCGAAATGCTCATGGCCAAGGACGGGTACACCGATCTCTTCTTCCGGGCCCGGCGCAGCGAACCGATGACTGTGGCGGCGGAGATCCAGTGGGCGCTGCTGCCACCGCTGGCGATGTCCTCGCCCCGGGTCAGCCTGGCCGGGGTGCTGGAGCCCGCCTACGACGTGGCCGGCGACAGCTTCGACTACGCCCTCAACGGCGATCTGCTGCACGTGGCCATGGTCGACGCGATGGGCCACGGTCTGGGCGCCGCCACGATGGCCACGGTGGCCATCGGCGCCTATCGGCATGCCCGGCGGATCAGCGTCGGGCTGGCGGAGACCTACGCGTTCATGGACCGGGCCATCGCCGAGCAGTTCGGCCCCGATCACTTCGTGACCGCTCAGATGATGCGGCTCGACACGGCGACGGGCCGCCTCCAGTGGGTCAACGCGGGCCATCCGGCTCCGCTGCTGATCCGCGGACGCCGCGTCGTGCGGCGACTGCACGGCCCGACGACGCTCCCCGTCGGCTTCGGCGGTCACGAACCGCTGATCAGTGAGCTGGACCTCGACCGCGGGGACCGGATCATGTGCTTCACGGACGGACTGGTGGAGGAGCACCTGGCCGGCGGTGCGGAGTTCGGCGAGGAACAGCTCATCCGCTGGGTGGACCGCGTCGAAGGTGCGGCGCAGAAGGTCCCGGCCGTGGCCCGGTCCCTCTCCCACGCGCTCAAACTGGCGCGGGGCGGCGTCACGACGGACGACGCGACCCTCCTGCTGATCGAGTGGCGCGGTCCCGGTTGAGCGGCCGAGGCTTGCCGCGCGCGTACCCCATGCGGCGGCCGATGATGGGAACACGGCCGAACAGGCGGAGCTGGTCATGACGGGTTGGCGGGTCCGGGACTACTCCCCGGACGATCTCGAGGGAGTCCTCCGTGTCGACATGGAGAGCGGCACGACCGAAGAACAGGCCCTCTTCCCGCTCTCGGACGCCGTGACGGCCCTCCAAGCCCTCCACCCCGCTGTGGTGGCCACGGCGAACGACGTGGTCGTCGGCGCCGCGGTGAGCAGGGTGGAGGGCGACCGGGCGTGGATCCTGCGCATCTGCATGGCACCTGCCTGGCGGCACCAGGGGCTGGGCAGCGCCCTGATCACGGCCCTTGAGCGACGGCTTTTCACCGACGGTGTCCGCGCGGTGCACGCCGCCCTGCCCGCGGGCGAGACCGGTGCCACCGCGCTGCGCAACTGCGACTTCGGCGCCCGATCGGGCCTGGTCTTCTTCGAGAAGGGCAGACCGGTGCCCCCGCGGGCGACCGCCATGCTCTCCTCGCTCGGAGCGGAGCTGCCACCCGGCGGACTCTGGCAAAAGGTCGCGGGCATGCAGAAGGAAAAAAGGCTCATCGAGCGCCGTCTGGTCCTGCCACTGGCCCATCCCGAACTGGCCGCGGAGCACGGTGTGGAGCTGCCGCGCGCGGTGATGCTGTTCGGTCCGCCCGGGACCGGCAAGAGCACCTTCGCGCACGCGATCGCCAGCCGCCTGGGATGGCCCTTCCTCGAGCTGTTCCCCGCGCGTCTGGCCGCCGAGTACGGCCTGGCGAGCGGGTTGAACCGGCGCTTCGACGAGATCTCCCGGCTCGGCCACGTCCTGGTGTTCATCGACGAGGTCGAGGAGGTCGCCGGCGCACGCGGCGGCGCGGACGCGACCGCGGTCGGCGTCGTCAACGAGCTGCTCAAGGCGATCGTCCGGTTCCGCAGTCAGGACGGGCGGCTGCTCGTCTGCGCCACGAACGACGTGACCACGCTCGACTCCGCGTTCCTGCGGCACGGCCGCTTCGACTATGTACTGCCGATCGGCCCTCCCGACCACCGTGCCAGGACCGCGCTGTGGGAGAGCTACCTGGCACGAGCGGGCGCGAAGGCCGACAGCGAGGCACTCGCGTCCGCCAGCGAAGGTTTCACACCGGCCGACATCGCCCACGTGGCGCGAACCGTCTCCCAGGCCGGATTCGAGCGCACCTTCGACACCGGAACCCGCATCCTCCCCACCACGGACGACTACCTGGACACGATCCGCGACACCCAGCCCACGGTCAGCGCCACCATGGCCCAGGAGTTCGCCGAACAGACGGAGCAGTACGCCCGCCTCTAGCCAGCGTCCCCGCCCGGGAAGCGCGGCCTCCTCGGCGCCCCGGCCTCGGTCGACAACCGACGTGTCAGGCCGACGGGATGGGCCCCTGCCGACAGCGGTGCCGATGAGTGGCCCTGGCGATCTCCGCCACCGCGTCTCCGAAGGTCATCAGCCGGGGTCCGCTGAGTTCGTAGTGCCACCCGGCGTGCCCGGCCTCCGTGAGGGCGGCGACCGCCACCTCGGCGATGTCCTCGGCGTCGGCGAACGCCTCCTTGCCGTCCCCGGCCGGCAGCCGCACCTCGCCGCTCAGTACGGGGCCGCACAGGAAGTCCTCGCTGAAGTTCTGGAAGAACCACCGCGGCCGCAGCACGGTCCATTCCAAGCCCGCGTGCTCAAGCGCCCGCTCCGCGGCGAGAACGTGCTCCTGGTCCGCCCCGCCCTCGGGCATGGACAGCAGCACCGCACGCCGGGCACCGGCCGCCGCGGCCTGCCGGGCCAACGCGCCAATGGCCTGCGCGGCCTGCGGCCTGCCGAGGTCGGGCACCACCAGGTACATCGCCGTCACATTCCGCAGTGCCGGCTCCCACGTACCCCGGTCGTTCCAGTAGCACGGGGGCCGACGGCCGGAGGGCCATGGGATCCGACGGACGGCGGATCGCCCCGATGTCCTGCCATCACCACGACAGGAAGGCTTCGCGGGCCGGAGCGTCGGCCTGGTCGACCAGCGTCGCCCCGAGCGAGGCGTGGTGGTCGGCGAGCAGCCGTTCCTGGAGCCTGCGGGCGAGGCTCTGGTCGTCCGTATGGGGATGCACCACGATCTCGGTGACAGCGAAGACGTGTCCGGAGGCGGTGAGCTGTTCGACGCGCTGCGGAAGCGTCCCGTCGAACCCCCGCCACCACGTACCGTCGCGCGGTACGGGGAAGCCGTAGGCACACCCGGCGAAGGCCATGTCCTCCCCGATCAGCAGGGCGAATCCGGCCCGCCGGACGGCGCCGGCGAGCCGCTGCGGAAACGCCTCCCGGCCCCGGTACTCCTGGCCCGCCTGCGCGCGGGAGGACTCCATGTACAGGTCGGCCAGATCCTCCCGCAGGGTCTCGGCCTGCCAGCGGTTCAGCCGGCGCAGACGTACCGCGTGGGCGGGAGTCGGGGCGCTTCCCTCACCCCGTGGCGGCTGCCGGCGGAGCGGGGCTGTCACGGCGCACCGCCCACGACTGCGGGAACCCGATGTGAGGGTGGTCGGAGGACGTGGCGTTCGTGGAGGAGGTCGCCGGAGCCGGTCATCTCGATGACGCGGGCCACGCTCGGGGGCGGATGGTGCAGTTGGAGGGTCATTCCGGCATCGGCGCCGAGCCGGGATGCCGTGAGGAAGGCGTTGAGCCCGCTGACGTCGCAGAAGGTGACCGCCGTGAGATCGACGTCGGTGGTGCGGATGCCGTCGCGCAGGCATCCGGCCAGTGCGGCGTACACGAGCGGGGTGGTGACCAGGTCGATCTCTCCCGCGAGGGTGATCAGCGCGCGGGTGGTGTGGTCGTGCCGGTAGACGTTCAGCTGGGGAAGGGGCATGGCTCCTCGATCGCAGTGCCGGTCGGGAATGCCGCGTGGCAAGGGCCGGGTCCGGCCCTCACGGTGTGCCGCCGATACGGGGGTGTAGGCGGTGACGGGTGAACGGCCGGTTGGCAGGCCGGGTTGGCAAGCACGGTGGCGGATCGGTCGTCCGGAGGTGCGCCATGAAATCGGACGGAAGACCGAAGGACGGAAGGGTTCGCGGCAGCGGGCTTACGGGCCGTTCTGTCGGTTCTGTGGGTTCTGGGCGGGGGCTCACCCCGCTCCCCTATGTGTGCGGCGCCAGGGGCGGATCCGCCCGCGTCCGCCGTCGCGTTGGTCGCGGCGGCCGACGGCCGGTCGTTCGTGTCCGTCCGCCGGTCTTCCGCGGAGCCGACGGAGCCGGTCCTGGGACGGGCGTCCCGGAGCGGCCGTAGTGGAAGGCGGCGATGCGGTCGCTGTGCTGCGAGTTGAGCCGGTGGATGAGGAGCACCCCGAGGGCGATCATCGCGATGATCACGGTCACGGTCACGAATGTCTCCACGGTCCTCACCTCCCCATTGGTTGATACGGCAGCGCGGCGGTGACGGCCGGGATCCGTGGACGTGCGGCCGGACCGCGGGCCTCATGTCCTCCTTCGGACTCCCAGACCGCTTCCACGGCCCGGTCGGTCTCGACCACCGTGCGCAGGCGCGCCGCCTCCTCCATCAACCGGCTCGCGGTCGATGTGCCCAGTGGGTCACTCGCGGCGGCCATCAGCCAGGCGGCCGAGGCGGGGTCCGTCCGCGGCGGGACCACCAGGAGGTTCCAGCGGCCCATGTGGTACGAGAGCAGCAGCAGCTCGTGCGGGTCCTGCTCGGACAGGAACCAGCCCACATTCACCACATGCCCGGCGACGGCCACCTTGCGCGGGACGACCGGCCAGTAAACGGGATTCACCGTGACCCGGGTGATCCGCCCCCACAACGGATCCAGTACGGCTGTCAGGGAGAGGAGTTCCGCCCCGAGGTCGCGGGAACGGGGCCACCAGGCGCCGTCCAGCAGAGCCGGGGCGGGACCGGCGGGAGCAAGCGACAGACGGGGGGAGCGCGAGGAGAACCGGGGATCGGCTTCGTCCGTCGGCGGGTGGGAAATGGTCGCGGTCATGACGCGAACCCTGCCCCGGGCCGGTCACGACCGGCCCGGCATATTCGATCGCCGAAAACGACACAAGCGTGGAAGCCGGTGCGCGAAATATCCTCGGTAGTCCAAGCGTACTCCTCGTACAGGCCCAACGGACCGTACGGCCGACGGAGGAACGGCCCCATGCGCCCCTGTCCGGAACCGCTGTCCCTGGGGCAACGATCAAGGCACACGAGCCCTTAAGTGCGGCCGCGCCCCTCCTTCCCCGGCAGTACTGTCGGCCGCGCGCGAGTTGGGCACACACGGTGGTGCTGCTTCTCGCTGGGCGTAGGAACCGTCCGGGTCGGCGTACTGACCGTGCGGTGCGAAGGAAAGGTGACCGGTGCCGCTCCCGGGCTGTTCACTGCGGGCCCGCGGGTCTTCCGTGGCGCTCGCTCGGGTCCGCTCGCTCGGTGCCGGTATCGATGAGGATCTGTTCGGCGCGCCTCCCGCTGCCGGCCCGGATGGCCTCGGCCATGGCGGCGCGCGCGGCCTCGGGTGTCGCGTGCGGCGGGACCACGAGGAGGGAGAAGAGATCGTGCTCGTCCCGGGTGATGAGGACGGTGTCGTCTCCGACCGGGAAGGAGTCGATGCGGACGACTCGGTCGTCTATGGTCATCCGCGTCGGCAGCTCTTCCCAGGCGCCGGTGTCCAGGCCGACACGCGTGATGGGCCCGAGGTGCTCGGACAGTGCGGTGACCAGGCTGGGGAGTTCGGCGGCGATGTCACGGGAACGAGGCCACCACACCCCGTCGAGCACGCCCTGCCGGTCATGCGTCGTTTCCAGCCTCACGACAGCCGTCCCGGGCCGCACGGCCTGGTGGACGGCGTCCGGCAGGAGGCGGGTCACACGCGGGGACTCGGAGTCGACCATCGCACCTCGCCTGTCTGTCTGTCTGTCTGGAATGAAGGGACCGAGTGGATTCCTCGTTTCACGGTACTCCCCGGGCCGGCAGCGGCCGGGGAGTACCGCCGGTCACTCGCGGGGACTTCGGGCTGCCACAGCAGAGTGAGAAATCCGGCCCGTCTCATACGTGACATCGAACTGCGAGGTCGCCATGCAGTCCATGGAAACACTCTCGGGCGGACGCGCCGAGGTCCGCGTCGTCGCCGCCTCGCCCGAGGTCGCCCGTCGGGTCGCGGAGATTCTCCGCCGTTGCTTCGACGCCACCGAGCAGCAGCGCAGCTATCCCACGGGCCCCGACGGCGGGACCCGCCTCGACCTCACCGTGAACACCACCCGCGCGGCCCAACCCGCTCGGTCGTGGCCGGAGGCCAGCCGGTCCGCGGAGGAGGCCGCCGGCGGAAGTGAGACGGCGTCCGGGAACGGTCCGCCCGGCTCCTTCGGGGAGTAGCGTGAACTCACCGAGAGCACTTCGCACACCGGCTCCGATGCCGGTGCCGTTCCCGGTGAGCGACGACACCGGGCGGCTGCCCTTGCGCAGAGGTCCGGAGACTGGTTCGCGCGATGTCCGCGACCACCCTTCATCTCCCTCTGCAGCCCGTTCCCTTCAGAGCCCCGACCGCGCGCCTCGCGCTGAGATCCGAGAGCTCTTCCCCGGGGCCCCCCGAGTTGGACGGCGCATGGTGGCCCCGTTCACGTGACCTGCCGAGCGAGCTCTCCGCCTTGGCGGACGTGCTGGATCCGCTGTGGGGACGGATCACCCGTATCGCGGTCGACCCCCGCCACTGGCCGGTCCTCCCGCCCAGGATCTTCGTCAACGGCCATTTGGTGAAAGCCGGTTGGTTCACCTCTGAGCCGGATCCACACGCGATCCTTCTGCTGTCCTACACCGCGGGCCGCTGGAACCTCCTCGTGATCCCCCCGGAGACCGGCGCCCCCTCGGCCTCCCGGCTGATGGCCGCCGCGAGTGCGGACACCGGCCCGCCGACGACCGCGACCGCGCTCATGACGGCGGAACGGGCCCGCACCGGAAACCCGGAGACAGGGAAGGCAGGAGCGGCGGTGCTCTCTCACCGCACGGCCGCGAGCAGCGGCGCGCTGTGGGGGTGTGACCGCCCATGGTCACCGCCCTCGCCGTCAGTGGTTCCGACCGTCGCGGCCACGCGCCTGGTCCGCCGGTTCGACGCACCGCACGCGGAACGCGTCGCCCGCCGCAGCCGGGCAGTGCGTGGCAGGTCCGGTCACGTGTGATCGACCGCGGTGGCCGCCGTGAGCTGCTCCGCGGCCTCCTCGGTCGTGTCCCGAGATACGACCAGCAGGTCCCATCGCCCGACGCGGGGCGAGCACTGCCGGTGGACGACGATCACGGCCGTCACCATGACGTGCGGCCGCTCGCCCCATCGCGCGCGACTGGGCCGTCCCATCAGAGCCTTGACCAGCTCTCCCAGGCGCTGCCCTCATGCTCCGCCCCGATGAAACCGCTGGTCGTGGGCAGGTACCCGAGGTGCTGCCCGGCGTAGAGTGAGCACCGAGAGCCTGTCCGCAAGCACGGCACGAGTGGCGGCGACCATGGCAACACTGCACCAGCGGAAGAACCACCGAGAAGCGATCATGAAGACCCTGTACGAGGGCATGGAAGGCAGTGGCCTCCCTGACATCTCCGGGGCCAGGCTGCGTGACGAGTTGGAGATCCCCGAGCAGGATCTGGCCGCGGCCTGCACGTATCTGGTGGGCGAAGGGCTCGTCACGGTTCGCTGGGCCCACGGAGACGCGCCCGCGACAGTCATGCTGACACATCAGGGAATACTGCTCATGGAGGCTGAGGAGGAGGACCGCTGCTGACCCGGCGAGGCCGCTTCAGGCCGCAGGAGCCCGCGCCGTACTGCCCGTCCCGTAAGGGCACCGATACCTGCGAGGCGTTGGGCCCGCGGGCTTCGGTGCGAGGCCGCCCTGACTCGAGGGCGGCGTGGTGGAGGGTGCGGTGCCCGGTGCGGGAGATGAGATGCGGTCACGGCCGGCGGCCGAGCCGGGTTTCTCGCGGCAGGTCGTCGAGCAGCTGAGCACAGGCTCTGATCGTGATCGATCCGGCCGGACGGATCCTCGCCGTCGACCCGGCCGCCGAGCGGCTGCTGGGCCGTGCCGCCACCACGATGCGCGGGAGGACGCGCACGAGCTGCTGCACCGGGACGCGGCCGGCGTCACGCTCCCCCGGGAGCGGTGCCCGCTGCTCCGGGCGCTGCGGCCTGTACGAGTGCCCCGGAGGACCTCACCGAGCGGCTGACACTGGTCGCGGAGATCACCGACGTACTGGGGCAGACCCTGGAGACCGATGAGGCCCTCGCCCGGCTGGGCCGCCTGCTGGTCCCCCGCCTCGCCGACTGGTCGGCGGTGGACCTCCGGGCCGGTTCCGGGCAGGTCCACCGGGTGGCGGTGACCGGCCCCGCGGGCCGGGACGCCGGACTGGAGGGCAGGCGCGAGCACCTTCCCGAGGTCGGGGAGGGGGACCAATCGCCCCCTCGTCCAGGTGCTGAACGGCGGTGATCCCGTACCGCAGAGCGAAGCGGAGACGGCGGCCGCGCTGCCCGGCTCCGGCCTGGCCGCCGTCCACAGCGACTTCCTGCGGACGGTGCGCGCGACGTCCGCCATGACGGTGCCGCGGGGCTCCAGACGGCAGATCACCGGTGCCTTGACGGTGGTGCGCACCGACCCGGTACCCCCCTTCGACACCGCCGACCCGCAGGTGGTGAGCGACATCGGACGACGGGTCGGCCTGGCCGTCGACAACGCACGGCGGTTCGGCCGCCGGCGCGCCGTCGCCGAGGCCATTCAGCGCAACCTGCTCGCCTCGCTGCCCCAGCCCGGCCGCCCGCGGCTGGCCGCCCCCCGTCGGCTCCCAGGTCGGCGGCGACTGGTACGACGCGTTCGAGCTGAAGGACGGCACGCTCGCGCTGGTCATCGGCGACGTCGTGTCGTCGGGGGCTGCCCGTCCGTGGCCGGGCAGCCCCCGACGTGTCGGATCAGGGCCTCGACGGGTTCGGCTGGACGAGGCCGGTCTGGTAGGCGATGACGACGAGTTGGGCGCGGTCGCGGGCGTGGAGTTTGGCCATGGCGTGGTGGATGTGCGTGCGTACCGTCAGGGGGCTGATGTACAGCTGCCCGGCGATGTCCGCGTTGGTGAGTCCTTCGGCGGCCAGGGCCATGACTTCGCGTTCGCGGTCGGTGAGGTCGGCCAGGTTTTTCTGGGCTGCGGGGTGGATGCCGGGCTGGGGGGCGGCGAGGAAGCGGGTGATGAGGTTGCGGGTGGCCTGGGGAGAGAGGAGGGCGTCGCCGGCGGCGATGGTGCGGATGCCGGCGACGAGGCCCTCGGCGCCGACGTCCTTGCCCAGGAAGCCGCTGGCTCCGGCGTGCAGGGCCTTGGCGACGTGTTCCTCGGTCTCGAAGGTGGTCAGGATGAGGACGCGGGTGGCCGAGAGAGCGGGGTCGGCGCAGATCTTCTCGGTGGCGGCGAGGCCGTCCGTGCCGGGCATACGGATGTCCATCACGACGATGTCCGGTCGATGGGCGCGGGTGAGCGTGATCGCCTCCTCTCCGTCTGCGGCCTCGCCGACCACCTCCATGTCGGGGCGGGAGTCGACGAGGATCCGGAAGGTCTCGCGCAGCAGGGCCTGGTCGTCGGCGAGCAGGACGCGGATGGTCATGGGGTGCTGTCCTTGGCGGGCGCGTAGGGGTGGAGGGGGAGTTCGGTGCTGACTTCGAAGCCGCCGGTGGGGCGGTGTCCGGCGCGGAGTCGTCCGCCGATGGACAGAGCGCGTTCGCGCATGCCGATGAGGCCGTAGCCGCTGCCACCGCTGTTGTCGGGGGTGGAGGCGGTGGTCTCGGGGGTGGGGCCGATTCCCTGGTCGGTGATCGTGATGGACAGGCGGTCGTGGGTGTAAGTGAGGTCCACTTCCGCTGTGCTGGTGTGTGCGTGCTTGGCGACGTTGGCCAGTGCTTCCTGCACGATGCGGTAGGCGGTGAGGTCCGCTCCCGGGGTGAGCGGCTGCGGCTGTCCGTGGGTGGTGAGGGCGACGGTGAGTCCGGCGGCCGTGTGCGCGGCGACCAGGCCGGGGAGCTGGGCAAGGCTCGGGGCGGGCTGCAGCGAGTCCTCCGAGGCGCCGCTCCGGCGCAGCAGTCCGACGGTGGCCTTCATCTCGCGCAGGGCCGCGGCGGTGGTGTCGCCGAGGGCGTTCACCATCTTCTCGGCCTGGGCGGGATGGCTGCGGATGAGGAGGGCGGCGGTGGTGGCCTGGGCGTTGGCCAGGGCGAGGTGGTGTGCGGAGACGTCGTGGAGTTCGCGGGCGATGCGCATGCGTTCCTCGGCGACGCGGTGCCGGGCCTCCTCCTCCCGGGTCCGTTCGGCGAATTCGGCGCGGGCGTGCACCGACTCCAGGTAGGCCCTGCGGAAGCGGGCTGTGGAGCCCAGGGCGGCCGGCAGCAGCAGCCAGGCGACGGGACCGATCACGTTGAGGGCCAGGGAGCCCGCGGCGGGCTCGGCGATCAGGGCGGACCCGGCGACGAGGGTCACCGCGGTGAGGGTGACGTTCCGGGTAGTGGTGCGCTCGGTGTGCCCGGCCAGCGAGTACAGCGCGACCATGAGGGGGGCCAGGAGCAGGGCGGTCATCACGTAGCCGGCGAGGGCCATGCCGGTGGCGCAACCGATTGCTACGGCCGTGACGGTGAGGGGCCTGGTACGGCGCCACAGCAGCGCGGTGCAGGAGAGGGCGGCCAGGAGGACGCATGGCCACCACTGGGCGGGGGCGGCCATGTCGGAGGCGCCGTACATGCTGCCGGGGAAGGCGCCGGCGAGCAGGAGCAGGGCGATCGTGGAGTCGACCGTACGGGGATGGCGCTGCCAGGGGGTGGTCATGGTGCGTCCTGGTGCTTCCTGTCGGGTGTGGTGACCATGGTGCCCGAGCGGCGAGTGGCCGACGGCCCGGCGGAGCGCTGAGCGCTCCGCCGGATGTGCGGTTCGTCGGCTGCGGGCCGGTGGGGGCTTGTCGCGCAGTTCCCCGCGCCCCTCGAGGGGCGGCGTTGCCGCACCCAGCTCCCGAGGCCACTCAGCGGACAAGAAGATCTCGTCGCTCCTCCTCGTCGGTCGCCGCGGCTCCGATCAGGGCATGGCCCTCCACATCGACGTGGGGCACGAGGCGCTCCAGTCGGCGGGGCATCGTCCAGGCCCGTTCTCCCAGCAGGGCGAGGACTGCGGGGACGATTGTCATCCTTACGACGAACGCGTCGAACAGCACCGCGATGGCCATGCCGAAGCCGATCATCTTGATGAGGGTCTCGCCGACTCCGATGAACCCGGAGAACACCGAGATCATGATCACGGCTGCGGCGACCACCACGCGGGCGCTGTGGCGGAAGCCGGAGACGATCGCCTGTCCGGTACGTTCGCCCCGGAGGTGGGCTTCCCGGATGCGGGTGACGAGGAAGACCTCGTAGTCCATGGCCAGACCGAAGACGATGCCGACCATGACGATCGGCATGGTGTTCATGATCGGGCCGGTCTGGTCCACGCCCAGCAGTCCGGCAAGCCAGCCCCACTGGAAGACTGCTACGACAGCGCCCAGGGCCGCGAGCACCGACAGCAGGAATCCCAGGGCCGCCTTGAGTGGAACCAGCACCGAGCGGAACACGATCAGGAGCAGCAGGAACGCCAGGCCCACCACGAGCCCGAGGTACGGCACCAGGGCCCCCTGGACCTTCTGGTCGCTGTCGATGTTGCCTGCCGTACTCCCGCTGACCATGAATGTCGCGTCGGTGGCCTTCCCGATGGCCGGGCGGTCTCCGCGCAGGGTGTGGATCAGGTCGACGGTTCGCTCGTCGGTGGGAGCGGTGGCCGGGGTGGCGGAGAAGATCGCGGTGTCTCCCGCCTTGTTGAAGCTCGGCGTCGAGACGGACACGACACCGTTGACGGCACCGATCTCCCGGGCGGTCGCGTCCACGGCAGCCTTGGGGTCCTTCGCCGACCTCGCGTCCACGACGATGGTCAGCGGGCCGTTGAAGCCGGGGCCGAAGCCCTTGGCCAGATCGTCGTACGCGCGGCGCTCGGTCGTCGAGGTCGGCTTGGACTCGTCACCCGCCGTGCCCAGGTGGAGCTTCACTGCGGGGAGGGCGATCACGCCCAGGGTCGCGACCGCCACCAGCAGAACGGGCAGCGGGCGGCGGACGATCAGGCGGGCCCATCGGCTGCCCGTGTTCGGCTCTTCGGCGTCGGCGGCCGGACGTGCACCGGACCGACGTACCGCGCGCGCCAGGACCGCCCGGGGAAAGATCCCGAGCATGGCCGGGATCAGGGTCACCGCGACCAGTACCGACAGGGCCACAGTGCCGGCCGCCGCCAGGCCCATCTGGGTCAGTGTCGGGATGCCCACGACCGACAGCCCGGCCAGACCGATCACGACGGTCAGGCCCGCGAACACCACCGACGAGCCGGCCGTGCCCACGGCCACGCCCGCCGCGTCCTCCGGGGCGAGGCCCCGGGCGCGTTCCTCGCGGTAGCGGGAGACGATGAACATCGCGTAGTCGATCCCGACCGCCAGCCCGAGCATCAGCGCCAGCGTGCTGGTTGCGCTGGACAGGCCCAGCGCGCTGCTCAGGGCGAGGATGGTCGCGGTGCCGATCCCGACGCCGATCAGCGCGGTCAGCAGCGGCAGTCCGGCCGCGGCCAACGAACCGAAGGTGATGAGCAGGACGACGGCCGCCACCACCACGCCGACCAGCTCAGTCGCACCGCCCGACGGCTGGGCCGCCAGGACGGAACCGCTGACCTCGACCGTCAGGCCCGCGTCCCGGCCCGCTTCGACGGCCTTCTCCAGGTCCTGCTTCGCGGCATCGCTGACGTCCTTCGCCTTCACCCCGAACGTCACCGACGCGTACGCCGTCGATCCGTCCTCGCTGACCGCGTCCGCGTCCGCGTCCGCCTCGAACGGATCGGCCGCCCGGACGACCTGGTCGACCTTGCCGACCCGGCTCACGACCTCGTCGACGACCGAGCGGTTCTGCGGGTCGGTGAGCTTCTGGCCGCCCGGCGCCACGAACACGACCTTCGCGCTCGCGCCCTCCGCGCTGCCGCCGACGCTCACGCCCGGGAAGCGCTGCTCGATGAGATCGAACGCCCGCTGCGACTCCGTACCCGGCATCGAGTAGGAGCCGTCCGGAGCGGCCGGCGCCAGCGCCGACGCCGTTCCCGCGGCAACGAGCGCCACCACCCACATCAACAGGACGCGCCAGCGGCGCCGGAAGGCCAGCCGGCCCAGTCGATCAAGAAAGACAGCCACAGGAGGGTCTCCACATCCGAACTCGGGGAACCCTTCCAGGCTGTCCGCAGGGCCCCCGTCCGTCTTCGTGTGGTCACCGGTACGCACCTACTGCATGCGCAGTAGGCGGCCTGCGGAGGGGCTCAGCCGTGCGGCGAGCGGTACGCCGCGGCTGCCCCGGGATGCAGGGCGATGCCGCCCGAGCCGATCAGGCTGCCGACGTCGAGGAACTGGGTGCCGACGGCGTTGGCGGGGACGAGGGCGGTCGCCCGGAGGACCAGTAGGCGGGTGAGCGCCTCGGCGACACCGCGACGGAGGTCGGGGCGGCACACCCGCCTTCGGCACCCGGACGCGTTCAGCGCGCCTCGCCGAGGCGGAGCGGCAACGTGAGGGCGTCCCCGCCTGGGGCGGGCGACCCGACCGTCATGGTGGCGGCCGTCGTCCCGGCGGCCACCACGACGACCATGCGGATCGGCGTGTGCAGTCGCAACGGAGGTCTGAGAGGCGGGAGGACAAGGCGACGCGCACGGGTGCGAACGCGTCCCGCACGCGCGCGGCCCGGCCGAGCCAGGGCGTCCTGCCCACAGCGTGCCCGCAAGGGCGGACAACCACGGTCAGCAGAGGTGCGCTCCGGCCCGGACAGTCATTCCAATCAGACGTATATTCGCAGGTCAAAGCCATATCAGACGGTCAAGCGTCGTAGCTTCCCAAGCTGAGAGCGCGAGTTCGATTCTCGTCACCCGCTCCACGATGAAACCCCAGGTCAGTGGCCTGGGGTTGTTTGTTGTCCAGTCCAACCGGCGGGTACACCCTCCGTACACCTGTCGACGGGCAGCGGGATCGGGACGAGCTCAAGGGGCGACCATCCCAAGCGCACCCACCGCTGCCCCTGGGGCACATGCTTGCTGCGGGACACCGCGGCGACGCGACAGCACCCGGTCCGCCCGGTGGTCCGGGCCTGTGGGAACCGGTCGACGTGGCGGTGGCCTGGATCCTGGGCGTGATCTCGTCGAAGCCGGACGGGTGCAGGTTCGAGCTGATGGCGAGTGGCTGTGCGCCGACAGCGCAGGTCGTCTCAGACTCGTATCCGGTTCGGGTCCGTGGTGTGCTCGACGCCTGGGGCCGTGCGCCACAGTGCGGCCGAGAGCCACATCAGGATGCCGCCGACCAGGACGTGCAGCCCGCTGGTGAGCAGGGAGTCGGGCAGCGCGGTCAGGAACGCGAACAGCGGCAGAACCACGGTGTACCCCCACGACGGCACCCTCGGGAAGACCCGGGCGCGGATCATGACCGCCCCGAACAGGGCGCAGCCCACGGCGAAGACGGCCGCGGAACCGATGAGCGCGGGGATGGTGGGGCCGGTCAGGGTCTCGTCGACGACATCCCCGTCCAGGTAGAAGATCACCAGGTTCGACGCGAACGCGGCACCGCCGAACAGGCCGAGGCCGATGAGGTTCACGGGCGCGGCGATCTTCCCGAGGCTCCCGGCGACAGGGCCCTGGCGCAGGTGCAGCGCGGTGAGCAGCGGCAGGGCGAACGCGGGGGCGAGGGCGAGCGGGACGCTGGTGGCCGAGGTCTCCCCGGTGAACGCCTCGACCAGGCCGGGCAGGGCGATCAGCAGGCCGGACAGCGCCCCGCACAGGGCGCCGACGCGAAATGTCGATGAGATGGAGGAGTTGACGGATGAGGCCATGGGGCTGCTCCGGTTGCTCGGACGGTGGGTGGTTGTCCGGACCGTTGACTGCGGGCTCGAACGGTGAGCACCTGCTCGTACAGCCGGTCCGGGTGGCAACGGTAGGAAGCAGCCGGTCGGCGTCGGGAGGTGAAGGACGTCGGGCATCGGCGTCCGGAAGTCACCGTCTTCCGGACGGCGCCGTGGCGTTCGGCACATGCCGTTGGGTCTGATCCGGCCGTGATGTGCCCGGCGGTGCCCCAAGGCGGTCGTGATCGGCCTAGCCTGGCGGCAACGGGGTGAGGGGGTGCGCATGGTGGTGTACGCGCCCGTGCGATGGGTGCCGCCGCTGCTGTACGGCGTCGTACTGGTGGGTGGTCTGTACTCCGCGGTGGCCGGCCTGGATGCCCGTTCGGGGCCGACGACCTGGCGGGCGGCCGGCTTCGTCACCGCGATCGGTGCGCTGTTCGCCCTGGAGGCGGCCGGACGCCGTTGGCCCGCTGCTCCGGTACCGCTGCTGCTGGCCCGCTGCACCCTGATCGCGGCGGTGGTGTTGCTGGACGCCTCGGGACTGTCCCAAGTCCTGTTCGTGCTGCTGCCGTTCACCGCCTACTTCGCCTTCGGCCGCACAGCCGCGCTGGCACTGGGCACGCTGTGTCTGGCCGGGCTGCTCAGCACCTACCTGCTGACCGCGCCCGGCTGGTACCGCGACCAGGAGCATGTGTCGGACCTGTTGATGCTCTGCGTCGGGCTGGTGCTGGCGATCTCGATGGCGGCGGTGGCTGTCGGCGAGCAGCGCGCACGGCTCGAACTTCAGGCGTATGCCGCGCGGGTCGCCGAACTGTCCGCCACAGCCGAGCGCAACCGGCTGGCGCGGGACATCCACGACAGCCTCGGTCACCATCTCACCGCGATGTCCGTGCAGTTGGAGATGGTCTCGGACTTCAGAAGCCTGGACCCCGACGCGGCCCGGCGTGCGCTGGACGAGGCACGGCGATCGGTGCGGCTCGCGCTCGGCGATGTACGGCAGTCGGTGCGCGCCCTGCGGGACGAGCCGACGCGCCCCACTCTGTCGGCGGCGCTCACCGCGCTGGCGCAGGACGGCGCGGCACGACCGCGGGTCGCTGTCGAGGTGAGCGGCGACGAGGACGGCTGGGGCACGGTCGAGCTGACCGCGCTGTACCGGGCCGCGCAGGAGGCCGTCACCAACGCGCGCCGCCATGCGCGGGCCGCACAGGTGACCGTTGTGGTCCAGTTGGCCGGGGACGCCGCGCGGCTGGAGGTGACGGACGACGGCCGCGGCTTCGCACCGGACACGGACGCCGCCGGATTCGGGCTGCTCGGCATGAAGGAGCGGGTACATCTGGTGGCGGGGAGCGTCGACATCGACAGCAGCCCGGGCGCCGGCACCCGGGTGACGGTCACGGTCCCGCGCGGGGCGACGGCGAAGTCCGGGTGGACGGGGAGGCAGTGACATGAACGACGAGGAGCCGGAGCAGACGCCGCCCGTGCGGGTGCTGGTGGTGGACGACCAGCGGCTCATCCGGGACGGCATCGCCTCCCTGCTGTCCATCCGGCCGGGCATCGAAGTGGTCGGCACCGCCGTGGACGGCCGGGACGCCGTGGCGAAGACTCTGCAACTCGGGCCGGATGTCGTGCTCATGGACGTCCGGATGCCGGAGATGGACGGTGTCGAGGCGGTCGCCGTCCTGCGCGACCGGGCGCCGGAGTGCCGGGTGGTGATGCTGACGACGTTCGACGACGAGGAGTACGTCGTGCAGGCACTGCGGGCCGGAGCGCACGGCTATCTCCTCAAGGATCTGCCGGCCGAGGAACTCGCACACGCGGTCCGTCTGGCGCATGCGGGCGTCACCCAGCTCGACTCGTCCGTCGCCCGCCATCTGACCGCCTTCCTGCCGCGTTCCGGCCCCGCTGCCAAGGCTCCCGCCGTCTCCCTCAGCCCGCGCGAGACGGACATCCTGCGGCTCGTGGCACAGGGGCACACCAATCGGGAGATCGCCGCGCGGCTGTACCTCAGCGAGGGCACGGTCAAGAACCACGTCTCCCGCATCCTGGGCCGCCTCGCCCTGCGCGACCGCACCCAGGCGGCGCTCCGTGCCCGGGACCTCGGCCTGTTGTGATCGCGCGCAAGGCGGCGAGGACATGTGCCTGCTCGTCGGCCGGGTGCCGGTTGACGACCGCGCCTACGACCGCGCCTGGCAGGTACAGGAGGTCCGCGAACAGACCGAGAGCGAGTGCCGGCCGTTCCGAGGAAGCCGCGACCACCGGCCTTGCAGCGCAAAGCAGGCTTCACCCGAGTTCGGTGCGCCCGCGACGCCATTCCCCACTGGAATCCCACCGAGCACAGCCGAGCACAGTGCCCGTTCGCGCACGCGCTCTGCCCACCGGTCTTCGCGCCCGTGGCCACAGCGGGCCCGTAAGGGCACACAACCACGGTCGACAGCGGTGCGAACCGACCCTCACGACCCCGCCGAGGAGAGGACATCCGCCCAGGTCAGAGACTTGGAGCCCGCCCAGGCGCCGTCGCTTCCCAAGCTGAGAGCGCGAGTTCAATTCTCGTCACCCGCTCCATGACTAAGGCCCAGGTCAGGAGACCTGGGCCGTTTTGTTGCGCGGAGGCCGGCTGACCCGGCCTGCGGACACCGGACGCGGGTGGGCCCCGGCCTGTTGTGTGCGCGGCTGCGGCCGGGGCCCCGGATCGCGGGTTGTGCTGTCGGTGCGGTCGGTTCCGCCCGTCGGGTGACGGGCCGGGCGAGCCTGGCGGAAGGGTGGGGCTCGCTCCTTCACGGGCGCGGGGGCGGAGTCGTCCGCGTGCGCCGAGCCCGGGGCGGTCGGGGCGGCGGGTGCCGCTCGTCGGCGCCCTGCCGCGGGCCCTTCGCCGAGCCGACGGAGCCGGTCCCGCGACAGGGATCCCGGTGCGGCCGTAGCCGGTGCGGTGCCGATGGGAGCGAGCGACAGACGCGGAGAGAGCGAGGGGAGCCGGTCATCGGCTCCGGTCGTCGGCGGGTGGGAAATGGTCGCCAGATTCGATCCGACGCGGCCAGAGCCGGTGCGATCCGGGCTGTCGCCCTCTGGTCCGGACCGCGTAGGCGCCGGTCAGGACCCCTGCCCCTGCCCAAGCGCCGGTACTTTTCAAGCTGGGAGGGCGAGTTCGATTCCCGTCACCCGTCACCCTCACCCGTCACCCTCACCCGTCACCCTCACCCGCTCAAGCCGAAGCCGCTTCCACGAGGGGAGTTGTTCCGGCAGCCTGAGCCCGTGCCGCAGCAGGGTGGTCGCAGCGTCTCGCGCCGGGGGAACTACATGGCCACACGACGTCGCCGAGCTGATCCGTGCCGAGTCGGGGAATATCGATCCACTGGTGTGTCGGTCCCCCGATGCGCCCGCGGGCTTCGGCGAGGGTTTCCCTGACGGAGGGGGTGGCATGGTGAAGGATGCGGGAGACGAGGGGAGCCGGCCGCCGGCCGAGAAGGGATTCTGGCAACTGGTCGTCGGGCAACTGGGCACGGCCCTGGTCGTGGTGGATCCCGCCGGACGGATCCTCGCGGTCAATCCGGCGGCCGAGCGGCTGCTCGGCCGCGCCGCCCCGGCGATGCACGGGGAGGACGCACACGACCTGCTGCACCGGGATGCGCACGGCGGCAGGATCCCCAGGGAGCAGTGCCCGCTGCTGCGGGCCGTGGCCGAGAGGTCCGAGGCACGCGAGGAGAGCGACGTCTGTCTGCGCGGTGACGGTCGCCTGATCCCGATCTCCTGGTCCGCTTCTCCCGTGACGGACGACGGCGCCTTCATCGGCATGGCCGTGCTGTTCACCGACACCGCCGGCGAGCGCAGCGCGCGTCGGGAGCGTGCGGCCTACACACGTGCTCTGGAGGACCTCACCGAGCGGCTGACGCTGGTCGCGGAGATCACCGACGTACTCGGCCAGACCCTGGAGACCGATGAGGCCCTCGTCCGGCTGGGCCGCCTGCTGGTTCCCCGCCTCGCCGACTGGGCGGCGGTGGATCTCCGGGTCGCTTCCGGGGAGGTCCACCGGGTGGCGGTGACCGGTCCCGCGGGCCGGGAGGCCGGACTGGAGGGCGGGCGCCAGCGTCTTACCGAGGCCGTGGAGGGAGATCACTCACCGCTCGTCCAAGTGCTCAACGGCGCTGATCCCGTACTGCAGCAGGAGGCGGATCCGGCCGCACCGCCCGCCTCTCCCCTGGCCGCCGTCCACGACGACTTCCTGCGGACGGTGGGCTCGACGTCGGCCATCACGGTGCCGCTCGGCCCCCGAGGGCAGATCACCGGCGCCCTGACGGTGGTGCGCACGGACCCGGAGCACCCCTTCGACAGCGACGACCTGGACGTCGTGAGCGACATCGGCCGCCGGGTCGGCCTGGTCATCGACAACGCACGGCGGTTCGGCCGCCAGCGCGCCGTCGCCGAGGCCATGCAGCGCAACCTGCTCGCCCCGCTGCCCCAGCCCGGCCGCCTGCGGTTGGCCGCCCGCTACCAGCCCGCCCCGGCCGGCTCCCAGGTGGGCGGCGACTGGTACGACGCGTTCGAGCGGAAGGACGGCACGCTCGCGCTGGTCATCGGCGACGTCGTGGGCCACGACCTGACCGCGGCGGCCGGCATGGCGCAACTGCACGGCATCCTGCGCTCACTGGCCTGGGACCACATCGGCCCGCCCGGTGCCGTCGTCGACCGCCTCGACGACGCCATGCTCGCCATCACCACCGTCCCCATGGCCACCCTCGTCCTCGCCCTGCTCGAAGGCGACCCGTACGCCGGTCCCTGGACACTGCGGTGGACCAGCGCGGGGCACCCGCCGCCTCTGCTGCTGACCCGGGACGGACAGGCGCAGTACCTCGAAGCGGGACAGGGAGTCGTCCTCGGTGTCCCTCCGGGCACCGGCGGCAGCCGGCCGAGCGCCGCTCGGTCCCTTCCACCGGGTTCGACTCTCCTGCTCTACACCGACGGCCTGATCGAGATCCCCGGCAGCGACCTGGACACCGGCCTCGCCCGTCTGCGCCGCCACGCCCTCGCTCTCGCCCATGAACCGCTGGACACGCTGTGCGACCAACTGCCCGCCCGCATGCCGCCCGGCAGCACCGACGACGTGGCCCTCCTCGCCCTGCGTCTGCCGTCGCCCTGAAGGCGGTGACCGCGGTGAGGCGGGCCCCAGGGGCTCATGTGTCGAGGACCAGGACGCGGAACGGGCCGAGCGGGGCCGCCCTCGGTGTGTCGCCTTCGATGTACCGCCATCCCCAGGACCGCAGCGCCTCGACGGTCCTGAGGTCGGAATGCTTCACCAACGTGACGGCGACGGCGGCGCCGTGGTCGGTGAGCAGGCGTTTTTGCAGGCGCCGGGCGAGGTTCCAGGCACGGTCCTGGTTCTGCCTGCGTACCCGGGAGGGAACGTGGATCCCGGAGATCACGAAGAGGCGTCCGGAGGCGGCAAGCCGGAGCAGCCGCCCCGGAAGGTATCCGTCGAAGCCCTCCCACCAGGGGCCGTCGCCGCCCACGGGGAAACCGTGGGCGCAACCGGTCAGCGCGGTGGTCTCCGCGATCAGCAGCTCGAATCCCGGTCGCCGTGCGTCGGCCGCGAGCCGCCGCAGGAAGGCGCTGCGGGCCTGGTTCCACGCCCAGGGTCCGCCGCCGGACGTCTCCGCGTACAGATCGCCCAGTTCCTGCATGTGGTCCTCGATCTGACGCCGGGTCAACGGACGGACGCGTTGCCCTTCCCGGGGCGAGGAGCCCCGTTCCGGCCTCGGGCCGGGCTTCCGCGTCGCGGGCGGGTGCGAACCGGCGGGACGCCCGAGGAGTTCTGTGGTCGTCGGCGCAGCCGACACGCTCACGGTCATGAGGCAAGCCCTGCTTCGGGCACGGACGGAGCCGGCCCGGCGTCGTCGGTCGCCGAGAGCGGCACCGGTGTCGGAGTCGGCGCGCGACGCCCTCGGTGTCTTCAACCGTACTCCCGCGGCCGCGTCCCCCTTCGGGACCGCCGGTGGACGAGAACGCCGAGGCGGATACGGCGGTTCCGTCCGCTTCCCGACAGTCGGGGGCGCACGGGAGTACGGTGGAGGTACCGAGGGCATGTCGCACACCGGCTTCCGCGCTGGTCTCGTCCTCGGCGAGACACTTCGCCGGAAGTCCCGCGCAGCGCAGGAGCTTCCGAAGACAGGTCAGCACGATGGCCCCGGCCTTCGATTCCTCCCCCGCCGCCGACGCGTGGCCGGTGTCCGACCCGCGCAGGGCCGTACTGGAGCTCTTCACCACCGCCGCCACGAGCTCGAGCGGCACCATCGGCACCCATGCACCACCACGCGCCCGAGGCACGGCAGGCCCCCTTCTCCCAAGCCCTTCTCATGTTTGACCGACCGTCAGGTCGTGACCGCCATGGGCATCGACCTCGGCATCGCCGCGCTCCTCGTGCTCATCGCCGCCGGAGCGTACGTGATCCACCGGCTCGACTCCGCACACAGCGAAAGGATCGCCTTGCGTTCTTCCAGCCGCTTCCTTCCCGGCCCCCAAGCCGCCGCCGAACGAGCCGCCGGTACCATCCCGCCGCCCCCATCGCACTCCACCCCGTCCGCCGCGCTCGACCGTCGCGACCATCGCGACGGCGGACGGGGGCGCTTCCGACCGCGCCGCCACAGGGAACGGACGACGCACAACACGCGCAACACCGCGGGGCGTTGAGGCCGAGATGGCCGACAGAACAAAGGTCACGTCCATGCCCGCGCCGCTCCGCCGAAGCCGCAGCCAAGGCACCGGCCCCGTCAGCAGTCACGGCACAAGCGAAGATCCGTCGGCGTACGAGACCGCCGACGGCGATCTCCCCGTGGGCGACCTCGCGGAGGTCCGCATCATCGCCGCCAGCCCCGACGTCGCCCAACGAGTGGCGCAGTCACTGCGCCGGAACCTCCGCTGCGACGAGCCCCGCAGCTACCCCGCGGGCCCCGACGGGCAGGGCACCCTGCTCCATCTCACCGTCGACACCGGGCATGTCGGTGAAGAGACCTTTGCCCAGTCGCCCTGGCTGGCCACCAGCCACACCCAGGCACGACGCGCCCACACCGACGAGCCTGGCTGACGCCGGCCCAGCACCGGCAGTCGTAGGACGGCCGCCCGAGGACAGGAACCGCGACCATGAACCCCCAACCTGCACCACGCCGACCCCACCAGCGCCCTGCACGGCGTTGACCGGGGCCAGATCGACCCCTCGGCCGCCGTCATCCGACTCCTCGAACGGCTCGGCTGGGTGCACGACGTGCGCTGGCCCACGTCGGACCGGCTCGCCGCCCGCCGGGCCTGACCCGAACCCACCGTTCTACGATCCGTCGAAGGAAACGCCATGATCACCACAGCGCCACCGGCACCGCCCGCACCTCCCGCACCGTCCATCCGCCCTCTCGTCCGCCTGCGGCTCGCGCCCCACAGCGCGCTGCCACGTCGCCTCGACGGCGTGTGGTGGCCACGTTCGTACGACCTCCTGGCGGAGCTTCCGCAGCTGCTCGCCGCACTGCCGCGCGCATGGGGACACATCGCCGGCGTCACGGTGAACGGAGCGGCCTGGTCCGCGGCACCTGGCCGGATGCTCGTCGCCAACCAGGTCGTACGACTGCGGAAGACGGTCGCAGCGCACGCCCCGGGCACCGTCGTCCTGCTCGCCCCCGGCCACGGCCGCTGGGACCTGCTGGTCGTCCCGCCCGACACCACCGAGGAGGCGGCCGAACCACTCATGACCGCCATGCTCGGCGACCGCGTCTGACCCGCCGGGGGGAGCTTGGACGCGAGGACCGCCCCGAAAAGGCCGGTGAGCACGATGCCGGATCCCGATTCCCCGCCTCCGGCGGTTTGCTGGCGGACGGTGCAAACGAATCCATGCGTCCCGGAACGGCGCTTCTGCGGCTCATCACCAGGCTCATCACCACTCACGAACGCCGGAGCATCCTCGACGGTGCGTGGTGGCCCCGTTCCAGGAGTCTCGCCTCCGAACTGCCCGGCCTGATCAGCGCACTGACCGAGCGCCTCGGGCCGATCACACGGATCGGCCCGGACTCCGCGGCCTGGGACGAAATACCGACGCGGGTGACCGTCGACGACCGTGTGGTGCGCATCGACGTCTTCTCCGTGGGCGACGAAACCGCGCCGTGACCCGAGGGGACCAGGACCCTTCTCCCTGCTCGTGGTCCCACCGGACACGCCCCCCGAGGCGGCGCGAGCCGCGATGACCGAAGCGCATTCACCCGCTCTTCTTCAAGCCCCAGGTCAGCGACCCGGGGCTTGTTTCATAGGGGTGTCGTTGCTGCGGTTTGCGAGTACTCCCGCACCCCCAGATTGGGCGCCGCGCAACGGTCGTCGCGCCCAGAGGTAGAGATGCCCGGAAGCGCTGGCCGGCTTCGAGCAGCTTCCCTCCGGACGGGGACTACCTCGTCACCACCACGTGGCGTGCCCTGTCGCCCTACCTGGTTCGCGACAGCGTGCAGACCGACCAAGGAGTACGGCCCGGACGGAAGGTGATCCCTAGTCAGTGCCGCCGAGCGCCATCCCGTCCTGGCCCAGGATGAGGACCTGGGGGCTCTCCTGCGACCTGCCCACACAGTGTGCCCCTGGGCGAGGGTGATCCACCCTCGTCCAGGGGCACGGTCCGGCAACGGAGGCTCAGTGCGCGGCGCGGCGGGCCAGCGCCCCGCGCGAGCGGGTCACCAGCGCGGCCAGCAGGGCGGCGCCGAGGGGCACGGCCACCAGGAGGGCGGCGAGTGTCTCCCAGGGGACGACGATCGGCACGTACGGCGGGGCGTCACCGGCACCGCCCCAGCCATTGTCGAGAGCCTCCTGGTAGAAGCGCGTCTGCTCGCGCTCCTCGGTGAGCCGCAGCCCGACTGCGGGCAGGACACCGGCAGCCGAGCCGAGGACCACACCCATCGCGGCGACCACACCGCACTGGAAGCCGCTGAGCGTGCGGCGCACCCGGGGCGGGGCGCCGACCGCTGCGAGCGTCTTGAGATCGGCCTCCGCGTCGGCCTGGGCGAGACCGGTGGCGATGCCGGCCGCACCGATGGTGACCAGGCCGGCGAAGACGGTCAGCGCGAGCAGGATGAGCCCGTTCTCGTCGACCCAGCCCTGCTCCACGGTCAGCTCGACGTTGCTGCCGAGCTTGGCGATCTCGGCGTCGAGCTTCTGCCGCTCCTCGGTGTTGGGCACCCGGTCGGTGCTGAAGTAGGCGCCGAGGGGGACGGTGGTCAGCCCGGCGGCCTTGGCGGCGGCGGGGCTGAGCACGCTCTGCAGTCCGTAGGAGTCGGGCGAGCCGGCCACCTGGTAGGCGGGGAAGGACTTCAGCTCGCCCGGCACCGGCTTGTTCTGCTCGGCGGCGCGGTCGGCGGCCTTCAGGTCGGTGATCAGCTTGATGCCGACGGTGCCGTTCCTGTCGACCTGGGGCTTGTGGAAGCTGAGGAGCTTTCCGTCGGCGAGGGCCTTGGCCGCGCCCGGGTCGTCGATGCCGAGGACCTTCAGGAGCGGGGCGTCGGCGATGAGGAGACCGCCCTCGACGTAGATGCCGTGGCCGTCGCGCGAGAGGCAGCGCCAGTCCTTGGCGAGCGCGCGCCGCTGCTCCTTGGTGTACTTCTCCGCCGGGTCGGAGCCGTCGGGGGTGCTGACCCACAGCGGGCACTCGTTGGCCGGCGGGGTGACGACCTCGAAGCGGCCACAGCCCTCGCCCTCGCCATACGGGGCGCAGCCGGGCTTGCCGACGGCGATCCGGAACACGTCGGCGCGGACGTCGACGGGCAGCGTCCGCTGCACGGCGTCGCGGACCTCGGGGACGTCCCGGCCGCCCTCCTCGGTGACGAGCGCGGCGACGGCCCCGTACGGCAGGCTGGCCCGGTACTCGGCCAGACTCTGGGCGTCGCGGCTCGCGGCGTACGTCGAGACGGCGACGGTGCCCGCGACGGCGGCCAGGACGGCGGCGACAGCGGGTGCCGTACGGCCCCGGTTGCGGACGGCGTCCCGCAGGGCGAGGCGCGGCGAGAGCGGCAGCCAGCGGCCGGCCCGGCCGAACAGGCCGACCAGGGCGGGCGTCATGGCGACCACACCCAGCTCGGCGATGGCCGAGCCACCCGCGACCAGGATGAACTGGTCGGAGACGACCGAGCCGTACAGGGCGATGGCCGCGCCGAGCAGGAAGGCGCCGAGGCCGATCAGCGGCAGCACGCGGTTGCTGCGGCGCACGCCGCGACGGCCGGTGAGGGAGGCCAGGACGGTCTGCCGGGAGGCGGTGACGGCCGGGACGATCGCGGAGAGCAGGCCGGTGAGGACGGCGAGCGCGGCGATGGCGAGCAGTTCCAGCGGCTTGACGGTGAAGCCGCCGAACCGCTGCCCCATGTAGTCCTCGAGGAGCGGCCGGAGGGCGAAGGTCAGGATCAGGGCGAGGACCGTGCCGACCAGGGCCGCCGCGACGCCGATGACGAGGCCGCCGCTCAGCATGATGGCCCGGATGTGGCTGCGGGCACCGCCGTTGGCGCCGACGAGGCCCAGCTGGCGGCGGGAACGACGGGCACCGACGGCGAAGGCGGGACCGGCGAGCAGGCAGATCTCCAGCATCGCCAGACCGACGACCGTGCCCACGGCGGCGAGATCGGCGGCGGCGGCGGCCCCGCTGCTCTCGTAGTTGGCCCAGCCTTCCTTCTGGTAGAGCGGCACCTCGGATTCGGCGGGCGGGTCGAGGGCCACGGCGCGCGAGGTGACCAGGACACCCTTAGCGTTGATCGCCTGGACCGTGTTCCACGTGAAACCACCGGACTTCTTCACCAGGTAGGTGGTGGAGACGTCGGGCTTCGGCAGTCCGGCCTTCTCGACCGCCTTGGCGTACGGCGCGAGGAAGGCCCCCGGCAGGGCGTTGACCTGCTGTGCCGTGAGGTCGCTGGGCAGCTCGTACGAGCCGCTGATCACATAAGTGCGGTCGAAGCCGCGGGCGGTGAGGGTGGAGCCGACGGACAGCCCGCTGCTCTCCAGGAACCGGGTGGTCGCGGCGATCTCGTCGTTCTGCTCGGGGAAGCGGCCCTCCTGCAGCCGCATGATGCCCCGGGCGACGGGATCGGCGGCGGCCAGCTCACGGACCTCGGCCTGGAGCAGACCGTGCCTGGTGGTCAGCTTGGCGCTGCCCCTGCTGTCGGTCAGCACCGTCGAACCGGCCGGGATGGCCTTGGTGACATCGGTCGGGCCGTCGGGCCAGGACTTGCCCGGCGAGTCGTAGTCCCCGGCCGGGGTGTGCTGCTCGCCGTCGGGATCCTGCAGGATGGCCACGCCGGCCGCACCGGCGTCGGAGAAGCGAGCGTCGGCGGCACCCAGGGTGCGCTCCATCCGCTGCGCGGGGGTGAGTTCGGCGCTGCGCACGGTCAGGTCCAGGGCGCTCACGCCCAGGATCGGCAGCGCGATCATGGCGAGGACGAGGAAGCTGCGGCCCTTGGACCGCCAGGCGTCACGGCGGGCGATGCGGACCGCGACCCGCCAGGAGTGGAACCAGGTCGTCACCGCTGGGCCGCCCGGCCGGTCAGGAGCGACTCGGCGTCGCTGCGTACGGTCTGGTCGACGACGGCGCCGTCCCGCAGGAAGACGACCCGGTCGGCCCAGGCGGCGAACCGCGGCTCGTGGGTGACCATGACGCCGGCGGCTCCGGCGTCGCAGCGGGAGCGCAGCAGGGCCAGCACGGACTCGCCGGTCTCGGAGTCGAGGGCGCCGGTGGGCTCGTCGGCGAGGACGAGCCGGCGGTCGCCGACGAGGGCGCGGGCGATGGCCACGCGCTGCTGCTGGCCGCCGGACATCTCGTCGGGGAACCGGTCGGCGAGATGGCCGAGGTCCATCTCGCCGAGGGCGGCGAGGGCCTCGGTGCGGGCCTTGCGGGCCGATATGCCGTCGAGTTCGCGGGGCAGGGCCACGTTCTCGGCGGCGGTGAGGGCCGGGATGAGGTTGTAGTCCTGGAAGACGTAGCCGATGCTGCGGCGGCGCAGGGCGGCGAGCCCCTTGACGCCGAGGGCGGTGACGTCGGTGCCCTCGACGAAGACCTGCCCGGAGGTGGGGGTGTCGAGGCCGCCGGCAATGGTGAGCAGGGTGGACTTGCCGGAGCCCGACGGGCCCATGACGGCGACGAGTTCACCGGGGTGGACGTCGAGGTCGATGCCGCGCAGGGCGTGCACCTCGGTGGCGCCGGAGCCGTGGACGCGGGTCAGGTTCTGCAGACGCAGCACGGGCTGCTGTGTGGACATGGTTCCCCCTCGGGCGTACGCCGGCGAACGGCCGGACGTCGGTACGACGGACGGTCGTCAGCGGCGCCGTGCGTACGGTATGGGTCTGGTCGGGTGGTTCGGAGTCTTCAGGTGCTACGGGTGGGTCGGGTGGAGCCGGTGGACTCGGTCGGCCCTGTGGATCCGGTCGGCCCTGTGGATCCGGTCGTTCGGGTGCTCAAGGCCGGTCGGGAAGGGCGGACATCACGGGCGGTGGCGTGCGGCCCCCTCTGCCCCGGCCCCCGCCCGCGTCCCCGTCCCCGCCGCTCCCGCTGCCGCCCCCGGCGAGGCCGGCTCCGGCCCCGCCGCCGGGGCGGTCGACGAGAGACGGATCAGCCGGGACTCGCAGTGGTCGAGCCAGCGCGCCTCGGCCTCGGTCTGGAAGATCAGCTGCTCCAGGACGAGGAGCCAGGCGATGTCGTCCCGCTCCCGGACCCCGTTCTTCTCCACGGCGGTGAGGGCCTGCGCCTTCAGCCGGGTGTAGTCCTGCATGGCCTTCACGGTGTGCCGGCGCTGGGACTGGATGACGTCACGAATGTCGACACCGGGCGCCCCGACGGCCATGGCCAGCTTGATGGCCAGCTCGTCACGGGCCGGGCTGGTGCGGTCGACGGGGTTCTCGAACCAGCTGCGCAGTTCGACGCGACCGCTGTCGGTGATCGCGTAGAGCGGGTGGCCGGCCTCGTCCTCGCCGTCCTGCACGACCATGCCGTCGCGTTCGAGCCGGCTGAGCGTCGTGTACACCTGACCCACGTTGAGCGGCCAGGTGGAGCCGGTGCGGGACTCGAACTCCGTACGGAGCTGTGAGCCGTAGCGCGGGCCGTGTTCGAGGAGGGCGAGAAGCCCGTGGCGGATGGACATACCGAGTATGTATACCGAGTAAGTCCGCGTGGACAAGCGTCCTGAGGCGGACGCCGGAGGTCCTACTCAAGGGGGACCTGGGCCGTCGCGAGCCGCTCAGCGGCGGCGCATCCGCACCCCGAGGAAGCCGATGCCGAGGCCCGCCAGAGCCAGCCCCACGCCCAGTGTGAACACGGGAATCCGCCGGTCGGAGAGGTCGAGGGGGGCCTCGGCGCCGGTCCGGTGAGCGGCCACCGACAGCTCCGCGGGCGAGTGCCTCGGCGGCCGGGGCGTCCGTCTTGGGTACCGCCTCGACCCCCTCGTCCGGCTCCTCGGCGGGCTCCTCCTCTGTTGCCGTTTTAGTACGAGCGGGCTTCACCGGGCTCGTGGAGGACGGCGAGCCGGAGGGGTCGGCCGGTCGGCCGGGCCGCTCCCGACCCTCCCCCGCCGGCACCCCCGAGGGAGGCGGAGTCGCTGGGCGCGGGCGCGTCGGGCGGCCCCGACGGCTCGGGGGCCGCCGGACGGGCGGGTCCGGCGGGGGTCCGGCGGGTCCGGCGGAAGGCGACGCCGACGGGGCGGGCGGGCGATCGGGCGGGGTGGGTGCGGCGTTCGTGGCCGCGGAACCGTTCGGAGCGGGAGCGGGAGCGGGAGCGGGAGCGGGAGCGGGAGCGGGCGGTGCGGGGGAGATCGTCGCCGTGGCCGGGCGCGAGGGGGCCGGCGGGCGCGGGACGGACGGGATGGTGGGCGGCCCGGAGGGGTGCCTCACGGCGGCGGCCTCCGGCCCGAAGGCGCCGGCGCTCCGCACGGCGCGGGGCGCGCCCTCGCCCTCGTGCGCATCAGCCTCGTGCGCATCGGCCTCGTGCGCATCGGCCTCGTGCGCATCGGCCTCGTGCGCATCGAGGCCCAAGGAGTCCTCCACTCGCAGCAGGATGCTTGATGCGCGCCAGTGCATCCGGGAGACGCCATGTGTGCAGTCGCGACGGCCTCACTCGGCTGCCGTTCGAGTCGGAGCCACTCCCGGTCTCTGGCAGCCAACCGGAGGCCCTGATCTCCCCCATCACTGCGTCGTGCCCATAGCGTGCCCTTCAGAGCGGACAACCGCGGTCAACAACGGTGCAACCAGTCCCTCACACCTGCCGCCTGACAACGAATCTGCCCGGTTCAGCTGCCCTATGGCCGCGCAAGCGCCGTCGGTGGAAGCCGCCTCGAAATCACGTGGATCAACGACGACTGGCCCTCGTCGATGCAGACGAAGCCGATGGTCATCAACGCCTCACCGCTCACGGCGTCCTTGGCGATCTCACCGGCCTGCCGGTCGCGCACCTTCGGCACCGGCGCTTCGGTGAGCGGGATCCTCGCGGTCGAGGCGTCAACACGGAGTACGCGCACAGGGTTTTTGCATCTGAGTCGTTCAACTCGCCTCCTGATAGGTTGACTTGCCAGGCTGGAACTTGGGCTGTCGGATCGATTCACAAAACTCGGTTTGCTGGCGCAGCACGACCGGCCAAGCTGGGACCATGCCACGCCGAATCATGTTCGTGCAGCTCAAGACGGGTTACGACACCGACCGCGGACCCTCATGGATCGGATGGGTGGACTTCTCCAAGAGCTGGAAGACCGCCCGCTTCCAAGGACGGACCCTGCGACGCGCCACAGGTCTCGGCTTGTTCGACGCGAACTTCTACGACACCGAGACCGACGAGGCTTTCTGGATCTCCGGACCGAAACGCGACCGGAGCGACACACGGTACGGACCAGAAGTACCGACCGTGGAGGCTGACGCCGCGGACGCCTATCGAGCGTTCCTCCATGGCGCACCACTTCCCGGCCGGGAGGATGGCTAGGCCGTGTCCGATGGGTCGCATGACCGGCCCCTTGGTGGATCGTTTCGGTCGTCGTGAGGCGGGGTGATCTTTCGGATGAGGAATGGACTCGGCTGGAACCACATCTGCCGAGGAGTGCGGGTCGAGGTGGGCGGTGGCAGTGCCACCGCCGGGTGATCAACGGGATTCTGTTCCGGCAGCGGACTGGCCTACCGCGGCGGGCTTTGCCGTCCCGTTTCGGGAAGTGGAAGACGGTTCATGACCGTCATCGCAGGTGGTCAGCAGACGGCACGTGGGAGAGGATCCTGCGGGCCGTCCAGGCCGACGCCGATGCCGAGGGACTGATCGACTGGAGCATGGTCAGCGTGGACTCCACCTCCTGCCGGGCCCACCAGCACGCTGCTGGTGCTCACTCCCGCCAGTGGGGCGATGCCCCGCAGTTGATCCCCGTACTGGAACAGATCCGGGTTCCGCGGCCCGCCGGCGGACACCCGCGTACTCGGCCCGATCACCTCGGCGGCGATAAAGCCTATTCGTCGCGCCGCAACCGTCGCTATCTGCGGCGGCGCCAGATCAAGCACACGATGGCATAGCGGGTGGCCAGCGCACCGCGAGGCAAGAGCGGGAAGTCAGCGGTGCCCCATACCCGGTGGATGAGATCATCCACGGGTGGCAGACGCGCAGCTCCCCCCGGGATGGTCTCTTCAGCAGATCCGCGCCGTGTCCGGGGACCAAGAGGCTGTCGCCCTCAACCGAAACCGGACGGTGAAGTGGGTAGGCACCCCCGGAACCCCCGACGAAGTGCTGCACCCGGAGATCGTCCTCGGATTCCACAGCCTGTGCCTCGTGAAGCCCCTCCATGACGACGACTGGTACATGGGCAGCCTGTACGACGACGGCAGCATTGACTGCTGGGTGACCTACGACGATCTGCATGAGGCACTGCGCGGCTTGTAGCGGCGAGCGCAGGCACCCACCCCGCACGAACGAGGAAGCCGGTCCGGGGACTTCATGAGTCCCCGGACCGACGTGGCTCGGGGAGCTCTTCTGAGCCACGGCAGTTGCTGACAACGCCCCCCGAGCTCGCAGCTTGTCGCCGCCCGGCCGCGCAGCCCCTGCGCCGGCTGCCCGCCGGACGTGCAGTCGTCCGACGGGGTGCCGGGCCGGGGCGAGGGGTCAGTAGGTTCCGGTGAGGGTTATTGCCAGGGATGTGATGTTCAGGGGGAACTGGGCGATCGGCGTGGGTTCGCCGGTGACCAGGTTGATGTTGTAGAGCGTCGGGGTGCTTGCGCCGTACGGGGTGAGGGAGGCGAAGGCGGCGACCGAGGTCGTCTTGCCGTTCGTCAGGACGCTGAAGATGTCCAGGCCCGCGTTGGGCTGGGCGTCGAAGCCGAGGGAGCCGACCGTGGTCAGGGTGCCGTTGTTGGCCGGGGCCTGGAGGGCGAGGGTGTCCGTCGTGGTGTCGATGCCGTACAGCAGCGTCCCGGTGGACGCGACCAGGTCGTTGTTCGTGTAGCCGGACGCGGTGACGCCCCGGGCCGGCCCGGTGAGGGGCGGGGTGGTCAGGGTGGTGTCCTCGACCGTGGTGTGATCGTTGAGGTTGTGCCGCAGGTTCTGGCCGTTGTCGCTGACCACCCGGAGCCGGTCGGCCGCCGGGTTGAAGTCGAAGCCGAAGTTCGTGCCGTACAGCGCCACTTTGAGCTGGGAGACCTTGGTGACCACCACGTCGGAGGTCTGCGGCGGGGTCTTGATCGTGTAGATGCCGCCCTTCTCGCCGAGGCCGTACATGAGGCCGTTCTGGACGCGGTGGTCGAGGGCGATCAGCTTGGTGTCGCCGGTCAGGCCGGTGACGGCCCGGACCCAGTCGAGCACGTTCGGCCGGTCGGTGGTGAAGGTGGCCATCAGGGTGCCGTCACCGGTGAGCCCGAAGGCCCGCAGGCTGGGCGTGGCGGTGCCGGCGGCCGAACCGCTGCCGGGCGCGCTCACCAGCAGTGCCGCGGAAACGGACAGGACCGCGGCCGCCGCCGCGAGTCTCTTTCTGATTCCTGCTTTCATCAGCGTTCTCCTCCCGTTCGATCGAATGCCATCGAAGGAAATTGCACACGCGACGCGAATCTCTGCGCATGCGAATTCCGGCGTATCAGCGACTCCTGTCTATCCGCCTTCACCGCAGCTCCACAACCGTCTCGAGGCACAACACCGCCTCGATCAGGGAAGTTTGCGCACCATGACAAATATCGGGGCGAAGCAATGGACGTCGATTCACGCGAAGTGACAAAATCACGTCCGGATTTCGTCTGGCGACCCGTTCACCCGCGATGGCAGGCTCCCGCCCATGGGGAGCCTCTTCGCCGAACTGGACCGGCAGTCGCCGGCCAACGCCCGCCGGGAGGTGGAGCTGTACGGGCGCGAGATCCCGGAGTTCCGTTCGTGGGAGACGAACCCCCGCGCCCGGTCCGAGACGATGGACTACTCGGTGTGGCTGCGCCGCCGCACCATCGAGCTGTCCCCGGACAACAGCGAACTGTCCGCCGACGACCTCCGCTACATCGCGGCCATCGGCGAGATACGGGCCGGCGCCGGAATGTCCTCCGACTCGCGGCAACGGGTGCTGCGGCTGCACACCACGCTGATGCTGCGCGACATCCAGGAGGCGGCCGAGAGCCTGCGCGGCGGCAATGTCGAGGAACTCATGCAGGTGATGACCTGGTTCGCCCCGCAGGGCGACCGCGGCATCGTCGCCTACCGGCAGGGATTCGTGACGGTGCTGCGCCGCCGGCTGCCGTACGTCGAACAGGTCGCCCTGCTGGCCAGATCGCTGCTGACCGGCGACCCCCTGGCCACGGACCTCGCCGCCGCCCTCGAGCTGGAACTCCCCGAGTTCTGCGCCGTCACGGTGATCCGCGTGCCGGACAGCCCCTTGGGCGACCGTGATCTGGACGGCGAGATCGAGACGCTCGTGAAGACGCACCGGGCGCCGGTCGTCTGGCACCCGGAGACCGGGACGAGGGGCGGCGAGCTGATCGCCGTCGTCCCGTGCGCCGACGAGGCGATACCGCTGCCCTCCGCGCCCGACGCCGCACCGGACACCGCGCCCGACGCCGTGGCGGACCTCGTCGGGGACTTCGCGGAGACGCTCGGCCGCCCCTGCGCCGCCGGCACCGCCACCGCGCCGCTCGACGAACTCCCCGAAGCCCTCGAACGGGCCCGCAGGATCAGCAGGTCCGCGCCGCTGGGGAAACCGTCCCGCCGATTACGGCCGTGCACCATGGCGGACGTCTTCGTCGAACTCGCCGTCGCGGACGTGCCGTTCGTCGACGCTTGGCTCCGCACGGTGGACCGCAGGCTCGCACCGGGCCCGGACCTCGTCACCACGCTCGACGCCTACTACCGCCACGACATGAACCGCGGCGCGGCGGCAGCCGCCCTCAACGTCCATCCGCGCACCCTGGACTACCGCCTGCGCCGGGTCGCCGAACTCACCGGCATCGACCCGGGTTCGGCGCACGGCGTACGCACGCTCAGCGCCGTCGTGACGCGACGGCTGTCGGGCGCGTGGGCCTGACGCCGCACCGAGCGTCACCGCCCACCGTCCACCCTCCCTCCCGTACCGACAGCAGTGGTTCAGCTCCGCCGTACGCAGTACAACGCGTCGGGGGTGCGGGACGAGCCCACCCGGCCCGTGAAGGCGATCCCGGCCGCGTACTCGTCGTTCTCGCACTGGCCCTTGTAGCGGCCGTACGCGAAGTCACCGCCCTCCGGGGACGCGCCCCTGTCGTCGCCACGGTCGAACCAGACAGTGCGGCCCGTCGTGCCGACGGGCGAGCCGGGCGAGGCGGCCACGCACAGGGCGGCGGAGACCGCGGCGCCCCGGACGCTGTAGCCGGTCAGGAAGTGGCCGTCGGGGCAGTGGAGTTTGGTGTATCCGGTCGCCCAGTCCCGGCCCGGCGGGACGTACCGCTCGTCGGTGACCACCTTGTGTCCGGCGGCCGGGTCCCACACGGGGCCGGCGGACACGTCCGAGCACAGGCCGCGGTTGCCGGTGTGGCTCAGGCCGAGAAGGCGACTGCCGTCCGGGCAGACGGCCTTGCGGGCTCCGGAGTCCCAGTCGGGCAGGGCGCGCATCCGCCGCGAGGCGATGAAGTCGCCGTGGTCGGGGCTGAGCATCGACCAGTCCGTCACCGGGTCGACGCGTCCGGCGCGGCCCTGGGCGGCGATGAGGCGGGTCCAGGCGGCGGCACGCCAGTCGTCACCGTCGTACGGGCCCATCCGGTTGCCCGCCGCGTCCCAGTGGAGCAGGGCCCAGCCGTTGCCGGTGCGGTTCTCGTGCCAGCCGACGAGCGGCCAGTACGCGAAGTCGGCGTCGGTGCGGATCAGGTGGTCGACGAAGTTCTCGAACCAGGCGCGCTGCCTCGCGCCGGTCTCCTCGCGGCCGCCGACGCCGAACTCGCTGATCCAGACGGGGGCGGTGAAGTGCCGGTCCTGTTCGGCGGTGACGTAGAACGCCTGGCGGTTCAGGACGTCGATCAGTTCGGTGGGGGTCAGGTCGCGGTAGCGGGGGTCGGTGGTCTCGCCCGTTCCGGTGGCGCCGGTGTGGTTCGGGCCCGTGTAGTCGTAGAAGTGGGCGGAGTAGACGAGCTTGCCCGAGTCGACGAGCGTGTGCGAGAGGGTGCGCACGGGTTCCAGGGTGGGCCGCTCGTGCCGCAGGCCGTCGACGGGGATGCCGGTCCAGTTGATGCCCTCGACGATGATCAGCAGATCGGGGTCGGCCTCCGTCAGGATGCGGTCGCCCACGCGCTGCGAGGCGGCGAACCAGTCGTGGTCGTCGCCGAGTCCCCAGTTGGGGTCGTCCCAGATGTCGCGGCGCACCTCGTTGTAGAGGTCCGCGCCGACGACCCGCTCGTTGTCCTTGTAGCGGCGGGCCATGAGGAGCCAGTCGTCCTCCCAGGCCCGGGTGGAGCGGCTCGCGTTCCAGCGTTCGTTGCCGTCGATTCCGCAGCACCAACGGGTGGTGTTGGTGTGGTTGTTGAGGATCACGGCGAGGCCGGCGGCGGTGAGTTCGCGGACGACGACGTCGTACACCTGGAGCGGGGTCCTGCCGCGCAGGGCGGGGTTGGCGGCGACGGCGTCGTCCGTGACGGGGACGCTGTCGTGGATCATCTCGTTGGAGAAGGGCAGCCGGACGCTGTTGATCCCGATCTCCCGGAATCCGGCGATGATCTCGGCCATGGGGGCGCGGTCCAGGCCGAGCGGTATCCGGCCGGAGTTCTCGCCCGCGTGGTGGTCGGCGTCCTCGTCCGTGCTTCCCGAGCCGTTCCACGTGCCGCTGGCTCCGTGCCAGTTGCCGGACCGCAGCTTGAAGCGGTCTCCGTCCGCGTCCACGATCCAGCGGCCCCGCGTGCTGAGCGGCGCCGTCCAGTCCGTCACGGCGGCCTTCTGCGAGGGAGCGGCGGCCCCGGGGGCGGGTGTCAGGGCCACCAGGAAGAACACGGCGGCCAGCGTGGCTCTGACGAAGGATCCGCGCACGGTCACCATCCAGGAGACAGCATTGTCATGGCTGCGTCAGCATGGTCGATGGCGCGGCAGCAGTCCAGACCCGCGCGACCCGAGCACAGGCGGGCCGATCAGCGCGATGCCACGTCCCGGAGCGCCGCGAGCAGCGCCTGGAGCGCGGGGCGGCCCGACGACGCCTCCCGCACCGCCGCCTGGATGACCCTGACCGGCTCCGGCCCTCGCACCTTGCGTACGACGACCTCGGGGTGACGGTGTGTCAGTCCCAGGGCCGGGATGAGGCCGATCCCGAGGCCGGCGGCGACGAACCCCTGGGTCGTGGCGTGGTCGTCGCTCTCCAGCACGAAGTTCGGGCTGAAGCCGGCCGCCGCGCAGCCCTCGATCACGGGGTCCAGACAGGGGCCGGGTCCGTCGCCGCGGATCCAGGGCTCGTCGGCGAGGTCGGTCAGATCCAGCACCCGTTTCGCGGCGAGGGGGTGCCCCGCGGGGAGGACGGCGCGGTAGGGGTCGTCGAGCAGCGGGACGAGGTGAACGCCTTCGTGCGGCCGGCCGCGCGGCCGGACCACCACGGCGAGGTCGGCCCCGCCCTCCCTCACCTCGGTCAGCGGGTCCTGGGGGTCCGTCATCCGCAGGTCGACCCGCAGGCCGGGGTGCTCCCGCCGGAGCCCGGCGAGCGCGGGCGCGACGAGGGTCGCGCCGGCCGTGGCGAAGTAGCGGATCGACAGCAGGCCCGTGGCGCGGGCCCGCAGGTCGGCAAGCGCCGTCTCCGCGTCCGACACCTGCCGGCTGATGACGGCCGCGTGCTCGCTGAGCAACTGGCCGGCCTCCGTCGGCCGGACGCCCCGCCCGACCCGCTCCAGCAGCTCAATCCCGGCCTGCTTCTCCAGCGCCGCCACCTGCTGACTGACCGCGGACGGGGTGTACCCGAGATTGGTGGCCGCCGCCGTGACCGACCCGCTGGTGACGACCGCACGGAGGACCTGCATACGTCGAACATCGAGCATGTAGCAGAGCTTAAAGGTTGTGCAGAACTTTTCGCTTGTCCTGTAGTGAAGTTCCCCGGCAGCATGCGAATTCGATCGATCGCACGGGGAGGCGGAGCGAATGACCGACGGCCGAAGTGGCTCGCTCGTACGGATGGGCGTCCTCGCCCTGCTGTGGGGGTCGGCCTTCCTGTGGATCAAGCTGGCTCTGGACAGCGGGCTCACGCCCTTCCAGATCGCCTTCCTCCGCTCCGCCCTCGGCGCGGCCGTGCTGCTCGTCCTGGCGCGCGCCGCCGGTCAGTCGCTGCCGCGGGACCGCCGGACGTGGGCGCATCTCGTCGTGGCCGCCCTCTTCTGCAACGCGCTGCCGTTCCTCCTCTTCGCCGTCGGCGAGAAGACCGTCGACTCCGGGCTGGCCGGGGTGCTGCACGCGACGACCCCGCTGTGGTCCGTGCTGATCGGCTTCGCCGTCGGCACCGAGCGCGGGACGCACCCGGTCCGCCTGGGCGGGCTGCTGCTCGGCTTCGCCGGGACTGTGGTCATCCTCGCCCCCTGGGAGAAGTCCGGACTCCTGAGCGCGGGCGCGCTCGCCCTGCTGGGGGCGTCGGCGAGCTACGCCGTCGGGTTCGCGTACATGGGGAGCCGGCTGACCGGCCGGGGCAGCGATCCGCTGGCCCTCGCGGCGGCCCAGCTCGTCGCCGCGGCGGTGCTCTCCGCTCCGGCCGCGTCGGCCGAGGGCGTGACGCACGTCGACGTCGATCTGCGGGCCGTGCTCGCCGTCACCGTCCTCGGGGTCCTCAGCACCGGGATCACCTTCTACCTCAGCTACCGGCTCATCGCGGACGAGGGGGCGACCAGCGCGGCCACGGTCGGGTACCTCCTGCCGGTGGTCTCGGTGGCGCTGGGGGCGGTCGTCCTCGACGAGGAGGTCGGCCTGCGCGTCGTCATGGGCGCGGCCGTCGTGCTCGCGGGGGTCGCGGCCACGCGGTGGCGCAAGCTCGGCAGCGACACGGGCGCGGGCACTGGCACTGACACCGACGCTGACACCGACACCGATGCGGGCGGGGGCACCGGCGGTGCGACGCGACACGCGGATACCTCCTCACCGCCCCGATAACATGTTCGGGCCAACGACCTTCCGACGACTCAACGACGTCCCACCGACGTCCCGGTGAAGAACCACCGAAGACCCACCGAAGCCCCCGGACAACTCAAAGCGGCCAAAAGTTGATACCTACATCAAAACCACGGGCGATCCTGTGGGCCACGGCGGGTGTGGCGGCGTTCGTCCTGCTCGTCGCGCTGGAGATCGCCTCGCGCCGCTACGGCGGCGTGCCGGGGCCGATGGCCAATCTGGCGACGGACTTGGTGTTCGCGCCCAAGCCGGGACCGCTGTACGCCGGCATGGCGCTGATGACGGTGGTGCTCAGCTGGCGGCAGCGGTTCCTCGCGGCCGGTGTCGCGGTGGGCATCGACGTCGTCCTCGCCCTGGCGCGGTGGGCGGTCGACGCCAAGGTGAACAACGGCTACTTCCTCGGCAGCGGCGCGCTGTGGGTGATGCTGGGCGCCGCGGTCGTCGCCGTCACGCGCCGCACCGGCGAGGAACGCGTCCTGCTGCTGAAGGGCGTCGGGCTGGGCATGCTGCTCGTGGTCGGCCGCAAGACCGGCGACACCTGGCTGCTCGTCACGGCGAAGACCCGCCCCGCGGTGCTCGACCCGTACCTCGCGGTCGCCGACCATGCCCTGGGCAACCCGTCATGGCTGGCGGGCCGGATCCTCGAGGCCACCCGCCCCGTCGGCGACTACGTCCTCCAGTTGGTCTACGCCCAGCTCGCAGTGGCCGCGGTCGTCGTCGCGCTCTACCAGCTGCGCCATGTGGCGGCCGAGCGCCGCTTCCCGCGCCATCACCTGGTGCGCACCTTCCTGACGATCGGCCTCCTCGGACCGGCCGTCTACATGGTCTTCCCGGTGGTCGGGCCGGTCTTCGCCTACGGCCCTGGCGCCTCCGGCACCGGCGGCGCGGAATGGGCGCTGCTCAATCTGTGGCCCCACACACCGCCGCCGATCAGCACCCCGCACACGATGCCGTACGACGCGCTCACGCCCCGCAACTGCATGCCCAGCCTGCACACGGCGTGGGCCGTCGTGATCTTCATCCATTCCCGCAAGGGCCCGCGCCTCCTGCGGTACGCCGGGACGTTCTGGCTGGTCGCCACGCTCGGCGCGACGCTGGGCTTCGGCTATCACTACGGCGTGGACCTCGTGGCCGGCGTGGTCTTCGCGCTCACGATCGAGGCGGCACTGCGCTCGCAGGTACGCGGCTGGGACCGGCCGGGGATCCGGCTGGTCGCCTACGGCACGGCCGTCTTCGCCGCGCTCCTGCTGTGCTACCGCTATCTGCCGATGCAGATGGCCGCGCATCCGTGGCTCTTCGGACCGCTTCTCATGCTGGCGATGGGCTCGGTGATCTACGGCTACGCCGGGACCACCAGGCTCTGGGAACCGCAGGTCCCGCCGGCACGGCAGCCGGAGCCGCAGCCCGATCCCGCCTGAGCCGCGTCCCGCGCGGGCCGCTCCGTGCGCTCCCGCGCGGGCCGCACCGTGCTCCCGCGCGGGCCGCGCCTCCTACTCCGAGGCTGGCGCGGCCGGGCGGGTGCCCGGGACGGCTCCGTAGCCCATCTGTCCGGGCGTGTCCCCGTCCTGGCCGTAGACCTGCACCTGGTAGTAGGAGGTGACGCCGGCCGGGGCGGCACCGTCCAGGTAGGACTCGGCGGTGCCGGGCAGGGTCGAGGTCAGCTCGTCCGGCCTTCCACACCCCGGCCGCGCAGCTCACGGACGCGACCGGCACGGCGTCCGGCGTCGCGACCGAGCGGGCCCGGGACGGGCCCTGAGGCGGGGTCTGGACGGTGCCGGCGACGAGCGCGGCTCCCGTGGCGGCGGCGACGGGCCACAGCAGCCGGCGGGTCGCACGGACCCGGGATCGCGCTCCGGCACGGGAACGCGCTCCGGTACGGGAACGCGGGGGAACGGGTGTGCCCATACGGGGCGTCATCCTTCCTCAAGCCCGGTGCGCCACCTGCGGCATGACGGCTCGGATGGTCCCCCGGGGTTCGGTTCTCTGGCCTCGCGATGATGGAACGCGAACAGACATTCGAGTGCGGGATGTACAGAGCTCGCAGGCGGGCCTCCGCTTGCCGACGGACCCGGCAGGACCCACCGGCCCCGGGGCCCCCGGGCTCGCCCCTGTTCCGTCCGGCGTTCCAGGCGCATCGCGTTTGCGCTGGTCAGAGGCGGTTCCCGCATCCCAGCGTTCCAGAATTCCCGATGGAATGGCGGCTGGGACGGAGCGTGGCACAGGCTTGGATCAAGCAAGCGGGACGCCTCGCCGCGAACGGCGACCGGCCCCGCTCGGCCCCCCTTCCACGGATCGCGCTTCCGGCGCGCCCGATCCTCATCTGGAAGATCATCTTCCGAATACTCGGATCACTCAGAGAAAGCAGTCCTCCCATGCGCAGCACCACTCGTTCCGCCTCCCGCAAGGCCGCCGCCTCCTCCATGGTCGCCGCGGCCGCCCTCGCCCTGGTCGGCTTCCAGGCCGCCGGGCAGACCGCCTCCGCCGCCACGCCGAAGGCCGCTTCCGTCGTCACCTGCACCGCGGCGAACACCGCGCTGACCGTCACCGACGTGCCCCGCCCGATCAACCACCTGCTGCTCAAGGCCACCAACACCGGCACCAAGCCCTGCTTCGCCTACAGCGCCCCCCTCCTGAGGGCCGGCGCCGACGCCCAGGCCCCGGTGGCGTGGGCCGACGAGACCACGCCGCAGTCCGTGGTGACGCTCGAGCCCGGCCAGTCGGCCTACGCGGGCATCACGACGAACTCCCCCGACGGCGAAGGGGGCAGCACCGAGAAGACCCTCGGGGTGATCTTCGTCGACAAGAAGGGCAACGGGACTGCCCAGGAGAAGACCCTGAAGCTGCCGAACGGCGGCGTCTTCTTCAACGGCTCCGCCGTCGTCACCTACTGGCAGGACAACCCGGCGGACGCCCTCGCCTGGTAGGAGTCCCGGCGACGCGTCGACGAACTGCCTTACGTCGTCGATGTGTTGCTGTGTCACGGCTGTGCCACGGCGGTGTTCTGAAGGGGAGACCGCCGTGGCCCGAGGGCTCCGAAACCCCTCATCATGAGCACAGAGCGGGGAGCCGACGGCACCGCCGCCGGCTCTCACCGCCCCCACTCCGGAAGGAACCTCCCGTAATGAACCGCCACCTGCGCCGCGCCGTCGTCGTCACCGCCGCGCTCACCGCCGGGCTGCTGATGGCGGCGTGCCAGAGCTCCGACGACAGCTCGTCCGGCAAGAGCGGAACGGACGCGTCCGCGGTCGCGGGGACGGCGTCGGGGGCCAAGGACTCGAAGGGCGTCAGCGGCTCGTTCACGAACGGCAAGGTCACCTATCTCGCCCCGGGCAAGTACATCGTGGCCGTGTCGGGCAAGGACGACCAGCAGTTCCTGGTCGCCGACGACACGAAGGTCTACGGCGCCGGCACGATCTGCGGCGAGGCGGGGTCCAAGGTGGACGCTCCGTGCACACTGGACCAGCTGGAGGCGGCGGCCAAGAAGGGCGCGGTGGGCGCCGACGTGGAGATGAAGGACGGCGTCGCGACCCAGGTGACCGAGCGGCGCGCGGCACAGCAGGGCAGCGCGGGCTCTGGTTCCGGCTCCGGCTCCAACTCCGGTGGCTCCGACTCGGGTTCGGGCTCCGGATCCGGATCCGGTTCGGGCTCCGGCAGCTCGGGCTCGGGCAGTTCCGGCAGCTCCGGCAGCTCCGGCTCGGGCAAGACCGTGATCGAGGGCATCGACGAGGGCAAGGGCGTCAACGGGACCTGGTTCGGCAACGTCTCCTACCTGGCGCCGGGCAAGTACACGGTCTCCGACATGAAGGGCGTCGAGCAGCAGTTCTTCGTCGCCGACGACACCAAGATCCTCGGGTACGACGACATCTGCGACGCCGTGAACACCGGGCCGGGCGGCGAGGGCGGCGTCGAGTGCACCGAGGCCCAGCTGGAGACGGCGGCCAAGAAGGGCTTCTCCGCCGAGGTCGTGATCAGCAACGGCATCGCGACCAGCATCACCGACGACCACTGAGCCACCCCCCGGCTGAAACCCCAGGTCGGCGACCTGGGGTTTCGCTGTGCGCCGGTGCTGTCCGCAGTGCCTCACCGCGGGGCTCGGCCCGCCGTCACGGGCGGTACGCGGCGCGGTTGTGGTACGTGACCTTCCCCGCGGGCAGCTTGCCCGGGGCGAAGAGCTGGTCGACCGTCACGAAGTGGTAGCCGCGGGACTTGAGGGCGTTGACGATGCCCGGTACCGCGTCGACCGTCGTGCGGTGGATGTCGTGCAGGAGCACTATGTCGCCCGGCTTGGTCTGCGCGTTGACGGTCCGGATGAGCCGGGCGGTGTCGCGGTGCTTCCAGTCGAGGGTGTCGATGCTCCAGTGGACCAGGGGGCGGCCCGCGACCGAGCGGACCGTGGCGTTGTGGGCGCCGTAGGGGGCGCGGAGGGTGGTGGGGTTCTTGCCGGTCGCCTGCTTGACCGCCGCGTCCGTGCGGGAGAGCTGCGACCTGACCTTCGCGGCGCTGAGCTTGGTCAGATCGGCGTGGTCCCAGCCGTGGTTGCCTATCTGGTGGCCGGCGAGCGCCGCGGTGCGCACCGTCGACGGGTTCTTCTGGACGTTCTTGCCGACGACGTAGAAGGTCGCCTTGACGTTGCGGTCCTTCAGGACGCGCAGCAGCCGCCGGGTGTCGGCGATCGGCCCGTCGTCGAAGGTGAGCGCCACGCACTTGACCTTGCGGCAGTCGACGGCGAGCGGTGCGGCGGAGGCGGACGTGGCGGCGCCGGCCAGTGCGGTGCCGCAGAGGGCGGTGGCGGCGATGGTCGAGATGACGAGACGTCGGTGCATCGGGTCCCCCAGAAGGCGGTGAACTTGCCCTGTGTGCACGGGATTTCCCTGTATGACGCACCTGACGTCGCCGTGGATGCACGGATGTTCGATGATTTCTCGTGCGATTTCCGCCTGAAGGGACGCCCTCGGGAGGTCAGCCGGCGCGGGCCAACTCCTCGACCCTGTGGTGCAGATGCTCCACGTGGTGCTCGGACTCCGGCTTCGTCAGCACGCTCCGCAGGATCCGTGCGCCGTCCGCGTCCGCGGTGATCCCGGGGCGGCGCGCGGTGAACGCCTCGCGGCCGGCCCTGACGGTGCTCAGGAACACCGGGTCGGGGCCGGTCATGCCGGCGGTGAGGACGCGGGCGGACGCCGCGTCGACGCCGGTCAGGGCGGCCGGGTCGACGGCGGGGAAGTAACTGACGATGTCCAGCTCGGGGCGCTGGCAGACCTCCAGGACGTCGGACGCCTCGATCAGGTCCGCCCACCTGAGCGCCGCCCGCCGGCCGGCCGCCAGGACCTGGCCGAGCCCCTCCGGCGTGGGCGGCAGGAGCCGGAAGGTGAGCCAGCGGGCGGCGGCCGAGGCCCCGGCGCGCGAGCACTCCAGGCTGATCTCGCCCAGGTGGAGTTCGGCGGAGGTGAAGTAGGTGTAGGGCGAGTCGTGCAGGTAGAAGCGGCCGACCTCCGGGTCGCGGAAGAGGACCGCGCCGCAGCCGTAGGGCTGGAGTCCGTGCTTGTGCGGATCGACGACGACCGAGTCGCACCGCACGATGGCCCGCCAGGGCTCGGGCGGGAGCCCCTCGGGGCCGTCGGCACACGGCGTGGGAGCACCTGGCGGCCTCGCTTCCCGACGCCTGACCTCTTCGAACGGGTGAACAGAGCGGGCGTCGGGTGGCAGCCGGGCCGGCAGCGGGAAAGGCACACCGCGTACCGGACCAGCGACGGGCAGGGAGTGTCCCCGATGCCGAAGTTCCTCATCCAGGCGACCTACACACCCGAGGGCGCCACCGGCCTGATCGAGGAGGGCGCGAGCGGGCGGCGGGCCGCCGTCGAGCAGGTCGTCACCGGCCTCGGCGGCAGCGTCGAGGCCATGTACTTCGCCTTCGGGGAGGACGACGTCGTCCTCATCCTCGACTTCCCCGACCCGGTCGCCATGGCCGCCGTCAGCCTCGCCGTCAAAGCCAGCGGCGGCCTGCGGACCCGCGCCACGCCCCTCCTCACCCTCGACGACGTCGACGAGGCCGCCCGCCGCCAGGTCGCCTTCCGCGCGCCCGGCGGGCGGGGACCGTCCTCCTGACTACGCCGTTCCGTCGGCCATGGCCGCGGCGGGGGCGTCGGCACGGGACGTGAGGCGACGTGACCTCGCCGCGCGCAGCGGCAGGAACACCAGCAGCCCCAACGGGGACAGCAGGATCGTGAAGAGCAGCAGCGGCCCCATCAGCAGAGGGGAGATCCCCAGCCGTCTGGCCTCCAGGTACATCCACTGCCCGATCAGCAGATCCCAGGCGATGACCTGGGCCCAGACGGCCCCCGCGCCGCCCGCGAGGGCCGTCAGCTCCCGGAATCCGTCCAGGTCCGGGCTGCTGACCGCGGCCCAGAGCTCGGGGAACACCGGAACGGCGAGCGCGAGGTAGACGAGCAGCACGGGCGTCACGGTCCACGGCGAGGCGGCGAGACGGGCGGTCGGGCCCCACGCCGGCGCGAAGATCATGAGCAGCCAGACGGGTGCGGCCAGCCAGAAGGCGAGGTCGAAGAGGAATCCGGTCATGACGTGAGGTCCTGGTCCTTCGCTGCGGGGGCGTCCACGACGTCGGTCGCCCCGGGTGGATGAGGAGTTCGAGCGGGAAGAGACAGCGATCCGTACGCGCCCAGCACGACTGCCGCCAGGACGAGGCCGGCCGCGCCCAGCGTCGGGCCGTCCGGGTGGATCAGCGACCGGCCGCGCAGCGCCTGCCACAGGAGCAGGGCGAAGACGGCGGCGTACGCGCCCGAGGCGAGGAGCACCAGCCGCACCCGCACCCGCTCGTCGGCGAGGCGGCGGAAACGGGGTGCGAGCACGGTCAGCGCCATGACCAGCAGGGGCAGGAGTTGCAGCGCGTGCATGCCGAAGAAGTGCGGGACGCGCAGATCGCCGCCGGTCGTCGACCAGCCGGTCAGCGGCATCGAGGGGCCGCCGTCCGGCACGCCCACGCTGTGCGCGCCGACCACCTCGGAGACACCGCGCCGCTGCCCCGGCGCGGGCCGGGTCATCAGGAACCCGACGGCGGCCCCGGTCAGCGCCAGGACGAGACCGCCGCGCACCGCCCAGGCGGACGCGCGGTCGGCGACGCGGGCACGCAGCAGCAGGACGGCGACGGCGAGCGTACCCAGCCACAGGATGACGACCGTCACGGCCATCACGTCGAACAGCGCCCCGTCGAAGGGGGTTTCACGGTTGAAGTGGCTGCGTTTCCCGCGCATCGCCTGGCCGATGATGATCACCATCTCGACCAGGCTCGCCACCGCGACGACCGTCCCCGCCCACCAGCCGGCGCGCGGCCCGCCCGAGCGCCGGCCGCCTGGGAGGAGGGACAGCATCCAGGCCAGGGAGAGGCAGTAGGCCACGAACGAGACCGAGAACTTGAACGGCTTGGCCCAGATCGGCGCGCCCGCCAGGACGCGGTCGTCGACGACGAGCCCCACCGCGGAGCCGGCCGCGGTCACCGCCATCACCGCCGAGAACAGCACCAGCGGGCGGTGCCAGTGCGGCCGGGAGAACGAACGTAAGGGGGGCGACGAACGTAAGGAGGACATGGGAGATAAAGATAGCGGTACTATCCACTATCCGATAGCCCGGCTATCTATGATGGGGGTGTGACGGCAACGGCCGGCGCGATGGAACAGGGTGAAGGCCGAGGAGTGAACCGGCAGTGCGCATCGGAGAGTTGAGCCGCAGAACCGGAGTGCCGGTACCGACGATCAAGTACTACGTCCGTGAAGGCCTGCTGCCGTCAGGCGAGTTGACGAGCCCGAACCAGGCGGCCTACGGCGAGGCGCACGAGCGCCGGCTGCGGCTGATCCGCGCCCTGCTCGACGTGGGCGGCATGAAGGTGGCCGAGATCGCGGACGTGCTGGAGGCCCTGGACGCCCCGGAGCGTCCGCTGCACAAGGTGCTCGGCGTCGCCGCGGACCGGCTCGGCGGCGCGGACGTGGAGCAGGACGACGCCGAGTCGGCGGCCGCCCGGAGCGTCGTCGCCGGGCTCATCTCCCGGCGGGGCTGGCGCACGCACGAGTCGAACCCGGCCGCCGCCGACCTGTCCCGGACGCTGGCCGCCATGTCCCGGCTGGGTCACGGGGCGTTCGTCGAGGTGCTCGACGCGTACGCGGACGCCGCCGAGCAGGTCGCCCGCGCCGACCTCGCCTACGTGGAGCGGCGGGTGGCGGTCGAGGACATGGTGGAGGGCGTGGTGGTCGGGACCGTACTGGGCGAGGCGATGCTCAGCGCCATGCGCCGCCTGGCCCATGTGGACGCCTCGGCGCGGCTGTTCGACGCGGAGGGGCCGGAGACGGGAACGGGAACGGAGAAGGGGACGGGGACGGACTGAGCCCGCGAGTCCTACAGGTAGTCCTCCAGGCGGGCGACCGTGAAGCCCTGTTCCTTGATGTGGCGCAGGAGGTTCGCCGTCATCTCGGTCATCGTCGTGCCCTTGAGGTCGGACGGGCCGCGGAAGTGGGCCAGGATGATGTCGCCGGGGTGCAGCTTCTTGTCGCCGCGCTGGTACTGCATGTTCGTGATCTGCATGGACTCGCGCCACAGGACGATCGCCTCGACGCCGCAGGACGCGGCGGCGGCCCGGGTGTCCTCGTTCCAGTTGCCGTAGGGCGGGCGGAACAGCCGGGGCGTCGCGCCGTAGCGGTCCTTCAGCTTCTCCTGCTGGCCGCAGATCTCCCGCTTCTGCGCGTCCGCGCCCAGGGTGCGCAGATCGGGATGGGTCAGGGTGTGGTTCTGGACGCCCTCGCCGAACTCCTGGAGCGGCTTGAAGTAGTTGTAGTCGGTGCGGATGGCGGAGTCCGTCAGGAACATCGTGAAGGGGATCTTCAGCTCCCGCATCATCGTCACGAACCCGGGGTCCTTCTCGGCCCCGTCGTCGATGGTGAGGAAGACGATCTTCTCGTCGGTGGGTATCTCACTGATCACCGGCACCCCGCCGCCGGCCTCGGAGGACGGCGACGGCTTGGTCGCGGGCGGGACGGGCGGGGCCGCCAGCGGCTCGATGCCGTACTTGCGGTAGGCCGCCTCGGTGGCCGCCCGCGCGTCCGCCTCGCTCCCGGCGCCGCCCGCGCCGCCTGTGCCACCGGCGCTCTGTTCGGAGCTCGCGGAGGCGCGCGACGCGCTGGGGGACGGGTCCTCGGAGGACCGCGCCGAGGAATCGGTCGAGCAGCCCGTCGTCATGCCCGTCGCGAGCAGGAGACAGGCCAGTGCCGTCCCCCTGATCCGCCTGTCCACCGCGCCCCACCCCATGCCATCCGTACGGCCGTTCGCCTCGGCTCGTTCACCTCGGCTCGCTCATCCTGCCTGACGGCGAACAGGCGTCCGAGGTTGCGTCCGGCGCACGGCGGCGACGGCAGCGCGGGGGTACGGCGGAACCCCCGGATCACGGGTCCGGGGGTTCGCTGTAGACGGGGCGGCCGGTGCGCGCCGGCGCTCTCTCACGCGTGCGGGTGGAGCACGACCTTGGTGTAGCCCTCGATCCGCTTGTCGAACTTCTCGTACGCCGACGGCGCCTGGTCGAGGGGGAGTTCGTGCGACACGACGAAGCTCGGCCGGGCCCGGTCCGCGATGATCATGTCGCGCAGGTGGCGGTTGTAGCGCTTGACGTTGCACTGCCCCGTGCCCATGCGCAGCCCTTTCTCGAAGAGGCGTCCGACGGCGACCATCAGCATGCCCTGCTTGGCCTGCTCGTCCGGGCCGCCCGGGTCACGCGGGACGTACAGGCCCGGCACGCCCAGCGCGCCCGTCGGCCGGACCGACTCCACCAGCGAGTTCAGCACCGTCGCCGGCTCCTCGCGGTCCTCGCCGCGAGCCTGCGCCTGGTAGCCGACGGCGTCGATGCCCTTGTCCGCGCCCTGCCCGTCGGTGTGCTCCTTGATCTGGTCAACCGGGTTGCCCTCGGTGAAGTTCACCGGCATCGCGCCGATCTCCTCGGCCTTCTGGAGCCGCTCGGCCACCCGGTCGACCACGAACACCTTGCTGGCCCCGCGCAGCATCGCCGAGTAGGCGGCCATCAGCCCGACCGGACCGCCGCCGTAGACGGCGACGCTCTCGCCGGGGCGTACGTCGGCCAGCTCGTTGCCGTGGTAGCCGGTGGGGAAGATGTCGGCGAGCAGGACGAAGTCGGTCTCCTTGTCGGTGCCCTCGGGGAGTTTCAGACAGTTGAAGTCGGCGTAGGGCACGCGTACGTACTCCGCCTGTCCGCCCGTATAGGGGCCCATGGCCACATAGCCGTAGGCGCCGCCGGCGAAGCCCGGGTTCACGGTCAGGCAGAAGCCGGTGAACCCCGCGGTGCAGTTCTTGCAGAAGCCGCAGGCCACGTTGAACGGCATGACGACCCGGTCCCCGCGGCTGAGCGTCGTCACGCCCTCGCCGGTGTCCTCGACGACCCCGAGGTTCTCGTGGCCGAAGACGATCCCCGGCTCGGCGGCGGTGCGACCCTCGTACATGTGCAGGTCGGAGCCGCAGATGGCGGTCGACGTGACTCGTACGATCACGTCGTTCGGGTGCTGGATCCTCGGATCCTCCACTTGCTCGACCGCTACCTCGAACGGTCCCTTGTACACGACAGCCCTCATCGTCGAGCACCTCCAGTCAGCTCGACTGCCCCAGTGTGGAATTCCTCATATTCCAGATTCGTGCATGATGAGATGATTTGCATCCAGGGACTGCCGATCAGAGCCGATCTCGTTCAGAGCCGTTCAGAAAGGACCAGGAACCTTGTCGCGACGTCACGGTGTGCTGCTCGTCCCGGTGTGCGGGCTGTCCGGCACCAGTTACCCGGAGGGGACCCAGGTCGCCATCCGGGGCAACGGAGCGTCCGTGGACGGCTTCGTGAACGGGGACTGGCTGCCGCTCGCCTGGTGGGAGTTCGCCGACACACAGCCGGACGACCCCTCCCGGGCGTGAGCGCCGCCTGAGCGCCGCCTGAGCGGAGCGTGAGCGGTGGTGGCTGTGGGGAACTTCGCGGGGCCGCCGGGCGTTGGAACGGACGACGCGTGCGACGCGCGCGGACGACCGTAATGACATGGGCTGAAGCCGAGGTGGCACGCGTGGCGATGTGGGATCGGATCAAGGACCAGGCCAAGGGGTTGCAGCAGCAGGCTCAGGGCGCGCGGGGCCAGGGCGGACACGGGCACGGACGGCCGGGCGCGGGCTCCTCGGGCGGTTCGAGCGCCTCACGCGCCCAGCTGGTGAACACGCTGAAGTCCCAGCTGACCTCGCTCAAGACGGAGCTGAAGAGCGGCGCCTACCGGGACGCCAGCATGGCCATGTGCGCCCTGGTCGCGGCGGCCGACGGGCATGTCGACCCGGCCGAGCGGCAGCACGTGGAGTCGCTGATCCTGCACAACGACGTCCTTCAGAACTTCCCCTCCGAGCAGCTGCGCCAGCGGTTCAACAAGCATGTCGACCAGCTGGCCTTCGACTTCCCGCAGGGCAAGAACGAGGCGCTCCAGGAGATCGCCAAGGCCGCGAAGAAGCCGACCGAGGCCAGGGCCGTCGTCCAGACCGGCTTCGTGGTCGCGGGCGCGGACGGCTATGTCGCGCCGGCGGAGGAGCAGGTCCTGCGCGAGGCGTGCTCGGTGCTCGGCCTGTCGCCGCAGGAGTTCGGCCTCTAGGGCCTGTCCGGCGGATCATGCCGCAGACGCGGGGCCTGGCACGCTCACCCGTGCTGATGAGCCACCGTCGGTTTCCTGCGACCTGATCCGCCGGACAGGCCCTAGAGCGGTAGAAATCTCCGCCGAACTCATCGTGCTACTGTCGATGCCAGTTGCAGTTGTGGTTGCCAGAAGGTTTTTCCTGCGGGGTGATCATCACGGCGACCGGAGTCGCACAAAGTGACTCCGAACACCGTCCCGAGGGAGAACAAAATGGCCAGTGGCACCGTGAAGTGGTTCAACGCCGAAAAGGGCTTCGGCTTCATCGAGCAGGACGGCGGCGGCCCCGACGTCTTCGCCCACTACTCGAACATCGCCACCCAGGGCTTCCGTGAGCTTCAGGAAGGCCAGAAGGTGACCTTCGACATCGCGCAGGGCCAGAAGGGCCCGACGGCGGAGAACATCGTTCCCGCCTGATCATCGGCCTGACGCGTACTTCGCAGCCGGGACCCGCACCGAGGGGTGCGGGCCCCGGCTCGCCGTATTTCCGGGCGCCGCACGGGCTCACCGAAATTTTCACCCGGTGACGCGTTTTTCCCTGCCCCGTTCAGGCCCCATCAACCTCGGCTCGTTCTCGCAATTCTTCGCGCATCGCACGCGCTCCGGGAATTCCTTGACACGCGCCGCGTCAAGGAAGGTTCCCGCATGACCCGCGCCCGTTCCGGCACCCGCGCCGACGGACACACAGGAGACCCAGCCTCCAGGCCGAAGCGCTCCTCGACCAAGCGTTCCACCCCCAAGCGGTCCTCCGAGCCCCGCCGTTCGCAGGGCTCCGGACGCCGGCAGAGCGCGCCCCAGGGCGAGTTCGCGCTGCCGAAGACGGTCACGCCGGCGCTGCCCGCCGTCGAGACGTTCGCCGAACTCGCCCTGCCCGAGCCGCTGTCGGCCGCGCTGGTCCGCGAGGGCGTGACCACGCCGTTCCCCATCCAGGGGGCGACCCTGCCGAACTCCCTGGCCGGCCGTGACGTGCTCGGCCGCGGCCGCACCGGCTCGGGAAAGACCCTCGCGTTCGGCCTCGCGCTGCTCGCCCGTACGGCGGGCCTGCGGGCCGAGCCCCGGCAGCCGCTCGCCCTGGTCCTCGTTCCCACCCGCGAGCTGGCCCAGCAGGTCACCGACGCGCTCACGCCCTACGCCCGGCCGCTGAAGCTGCGCCTGGCCACCGTCGTCGGCGGCATGTCGATCGGCCGGCAGGCGAGTGCGCTGCGCGGCGGCGCCGAGGTCGTCGTCGCCACGCCCGGCCGGCTGAAGGACCTCATCGACCGGGGCGACTGCGTGCTGGACGAGGTCCGCGTCACCGTCCTCGACGAGGCCGACCAGATGACCGACATGGGCTTCCTGCCGCAGGTCACCGCCCTGCTCGACCAGGTGCGCCCGGACGGGCAGCGGATGCTGTTCTCGGCCACCCTGGACCGCAACGTCGACCGGCTGGTCCGCCGCTATCTGTCCGACCCGGTCGTGCACTCCGTCGACCCGTCCGCGGGCGCGGTCACCACGATGGAGCACCACATCCTGCACGTGGAGCAGGACGACAAGCAGCGCACCACCACCGAGATCGCGGCGCGCGACGGCCGCGTCATCATGTTCCTGGACACCAAGCACGCGGTGAACCGGCTGACCAAGCACCTGCTGAACAGCGGTGTCCGGGCCGCCGCCCTGCACGGGGGCCGGTCCCAGCCGCAGCGCACGCGCACCCTGGCCCAGTTCAAGAGCGGCCAGGTCACGGTGCTGGTCGCGACGAACGTCGCCGCGCGGGGCATCCACGTCGACAGCCTCGACCTCGTCGTCAACGTCGATCCGCCGACCGACCCCAAGGACTACCTGCACCGCGGCGGCCGTACCGCGCGGGCCGGCGAGTCCGGCAGCGTGGTCACCCTGGTGACGCCCGACCAGCGGCGCGACATGAGCCGGCTGGCGAGCGCCGCCGGCATCACCCCCCGCGTCACGCCCGTGCGTTCCGGCGAGGCGGAGCTGAACCGCATCACCGGCGCCCGCACCCCGTCCGGCGTCCCGGTCGTCATCCCTACGCCCACGCCGGAGGCCCAGACGCCCCGCCGCGCCAAGTCCGCCACGTCGGCTCCCCGCCGGGGCAAGCCCGCCGCATCGGGCGGCGCGTCCACCGCGTCCCGGGGCGGGGCGACCGGTACCCGGGGCGGGGCGGCCTCGGCCCGCGGCGAGTCCCGGAGCACGTCCGCCGCGTCCCGCGGCCGTCGCCGTCGTCCTGGCGGGGGCCGGCCGGCCCGCGAGGCGGCCTGAGACCCGCTGTCCCCGCTGGTCCCCCGCAGTCCCGGTTCTCCCGCTGTCCCGGTTCTCCCGCTGTCCCGGTCGGTCCATCCCCCAGCCCCTGTGAGGCAACATGCGCTGTGTCATCGCCCGGTACCCGTTCGACCTGACCAAGGCCGGGGTGCTGGAGTCCATGAAGGGCGTCACGCCCGAGACCATCACGGCCGAGTCCGTGACCATCGGACGCCGCCGCTACCCCGTCAAGCAGGTCGGCGAGGTGGTCACCCGGCAGGACCGCCGTGACTTCAGCAGCGGCGAGGTCGTCCGGGCGATGACCCGGCTCGGCTTCACCTGCCACGCCGGCCCCGAGGCCACGCCCGCCGCGCCCCTGTTCGCCCCCGATCCGTTCTGGAACACCTCGGGCCCGTCGGACGAGGGCCCCGCTCCCCAGGACGTGTGAGGGCGGCAGCACCGCCCGCCCGACCCCCGGCTCGCCCCTCCGTGACCTGCGGAGGGGCGAGCCGTCCTCGTGCCGGGGTGTTCGATCGATCACGCGGATCCCGTTCGGGAGGCGTGGCGGAGGGTACTCGGAGGTCCACCGCGACCGAGGCGAGGCGACGGCCATGACGGACAACAGCACCGGCATCGGCTCGGGCAACCGGGCCGGAGCCGACGTGAGCAGGCTGAAGGGCCGTACCGGGGCGGGGGCTCCGGCGCAGACCCGTGGGCGGACCACCATCGCGGACGGCGTGGTGGCCAAGATCGCGGGCATGGCGGCCCGTGAGGTGCCGGGCATCCACAACCTGGGCGGGGGCATGGCCCGCGCGTTCGGCGCCGTGCGGGAACGCGTCCCCGGCGGGGGCAGCGGGGTCACCCGCGGGGTGAAGGTCGAGGTCGGGGAGCGGCAGGCCGCCGTCGACCTGGACGTCGTGGTCGAGTACGGCGTCTCCATCGTCGAGGTGGCCGGTGACGTGCGCTCCAACGTCATCGGCGCGATAGAGCGGATGACGGGCCTGGAGGTCGTCGAGGTGAACGTCGCCGTCGGTGACGTCCGCCTTCCCGACGAGGAGGACGAGCCCGCACCGGACGAGGGCCGCGTGAGGTGATCCCCGTCCCCTGAGATCAGCAGTTCACGTCGGCTCCGCTGGTCACGGCGGAGACGGCACAACCGAGCACAACTGGGCACAACCGACTCCCCGAAGGGGCGCGTCATGATCATCCTCGGTGTCATCCTGCTCGTCATCGGCCTCGTCACCGGCCTGTCCATCCTGTGGACCATCGGAGTCATCCTGCTGGCCGTCGGCGCGGTCCTGTGGATCCTCGGAGCGATGGGACACGCCGTGGCCGGACGACGCCACTACTGGTGACCCGGCTCAGGGGCCGAGCACCAGGACATGCCACGGGGAGGCGGGCAGCGACACTTCCAGGGCGTCCGCCCCGACGCGCCGCCACCCCCAGGCCCGCAGCGCGGCGAGCGTCCCGGCGTCGGCGCGGTGCACCAGCGTGACGCCGGCCGCGGCGTCGTGGTCGGCGAGCAGCCGCCTCTGGAGGCGCCGGGCGAGGTTCCAGTCACGGGTCTGATGGCTCGTGCGCACGCCGGGCTGCACAACGATCCGGGAGACCGCGAAGAGCTGCCCGGAGGCGGCCAGGCGGAGCACGTTCCCCGGCAGTCGCCCGCCGAGGCCCCGGCACCGCCACCAGGGCCCGCGGTCGTCCACCGGGAAGCCGTAGGCGCACCCCGTCAGCACGGTCGTCTCCGCGACCAGCAGAGCGAACCCCGGCATCCGCAGGTCGGCGGCCAGCCCGCGGAGGAAGTCGTCACGGTCCCGGTTCCACGCCCACGGGTCGCCGCCCGCGGTGTCGGCGTAGAGGTCGCCCAACTCCGCCAGCCGGTCCTCGACCTGACTCCGGGTCAGCGGGCGGACGCGGTCGGCCTCCCACGGCGAGGGGCCTCTCTCCCGCCTGGTCCGCCGCGGGGCCTCGACGGAGCCCGCGAGCTCCGGGGCGGTCGGCGACTCCGGGGCGGTCGGCCGGTCGGGCACATTCAGGGTCATGGGACGAGCCCTGCTCCGGACACGGACGGATCCGGCCCGGCGTAGTCGGTCTCCGGGAACGGCAGCGGCGTGACAGCCGGTGCGCGGGAAACCCCCGGCTCCTTCACCGTACTCCGCCGCCCCGTCACCCTGACGGCCCCCGGCCAGGGTGACGGGGTCCGCCGGTCGCGCCCCGCGCTCCGCGTCCGCGTGCGGCCCGGCCGGTCCCGGTCGATGCTGAGGAGCAGGCCGTCGGGTCGTGGTCGGGTGGTTCAGGAGGTCGGAATGGACGGGCGTCTCAGCGGGCGGGTGGCGGTCGTCACCGGCGGAGCCAGGGGCATCGGGGCGGCGGTGGCGCGGGCCCTCGCGGCCGAGGGCGCCGGCGTGATGGTCGCCGACGTCCTGGAGGACGAAGGGGAGCGGGTGGCGGCCGAGCTCGGCGCGCCGTCCCGCTTCGTGCGGCTGGACGTGCGCGGCGAGGAGGACTGGGCCGCGGCGGTGGCGGAGACCGAGCGGGAGCTGGGGCCGGTCTCCGTGCTGGTGAACAACGCCGGGGTCGTCGCCTGGGGGGCGATGGAGGAGCAGAGCCTCGCCTCCTTCCGGCACGTCGTCGACGTCAACCTCCAGGGCGCGTGGCTCGGGATGCGGGCGGCGGCGCCCTCGCTGCGGCGGGCCGGCGGCGGGGTGATCGTGAACATGTCCTCACTGGCCGGGCTGACCGCGTACGCCGGCGTCGGCGCGTATGTGGCGGGCAAGTGGGGGCTGCGGGGGCTGACGAAGTCCGCCGCGCTGGAGCTGGCCCCGGACGGGGTGCGCGTGTGCTCCGTCCACCCGGGGGCCATTCGCACCAGCATGACGGCCTCCTTCGACGACTCCTACGTCGCCGGGCAGCCCCTCCCCCGCTTCGGGCAGCCCGAGGAGGTCGCGCGCATGGTGCTCTTCATCGTCGCCGAGGCGACCTTCTCCACGGGGAGCGAGTTCGTGATCGACGGCGGGGTGCTCGCCGGTCCGCCCGTGGTGCTCAGCTCGGCCGGCTGATCGATCTCAGTCACGCCGGCCGTCTCCAGGCCGGGTCGCGGCCCGACAGGCCCAGCGCCCGGTCGAACAGCGGCGCCGACGCGGGCACGGGCACCTCGGGGCCGAAGGCGCCGTACCGGCGGGCCGTCCCGGCCCTGCCCGCCGTGTCCGCGTAGAGAATCTCGGCGAGTTCGCCGTCCACGGTGAGCTTCTGATCGGTCGCGACCGCCAGGTCCCAGCCGTGCAGCAGCCACTCGCACAGCACGATCCCGCCGACGAACGGCGCCGGCATGCTCCCGCCGCCGGTGAGGGACGTCTCGCCCTCCCAGGCCCGCGGGTCGCTCCACGCGGCGGCCGTCGCCGCCGAGCGGACGGCGTACGTCCGCGCCCAGTCCGCCTCGGCGGTGAAGTCGTGGCCGTCCGCCACGCCCTCCGGGGTCTGCTTGAGCGCGACGGCGCGCCCCCGGACGCCGGTCCAGAGGATCAGGTGATTCACCAGGCCCCGGACGGTCAGCTCGGGGCACGGCGTGGGCCGGTCCAGGTCCTCCGGCGCGATGCCGCTCACGATGCCGACGGCCGCTTCCGAGGCCCTGGTCATCACGGCTGCGGGCTCCATGTCCTGTCCTGCCTCTCGTTGCTGACGTCCCTGAAGTTCCCGACGTTCCGCGAGGTCACCACGGTAGTCGGGGCGGTGGGGCCCCGCCTTGAAGAAAGGCGACGGCCAGGACCGCGCTTGTGCCTCGTGATCGATTGCGCCTACTTTTGCGCGTCATGACCACGACCCGCAGGGCAATCCTGAAGAGCATGGCCGCAGCACCCGTGATCGCGGCCGGGGCCGGCCTCCTGGCGCCCGCCACCGCACACGCGGCCACCGTAGACGCCGGCCAGTTCCGCCTCACCAGCCGCTCCCGCAACAGCCACGGCGAGTTCGCCGACCTGGCGGCCGGACTGGCGGCCGTCCTGCCCAAGGTGGACGCGAGCGCCGTCCTCGCCGACACCAACCGCAGCGCCCAGCGCCTCACCTCCGCCCCCGGCACCGTCGAGGCGTTCCAGACCGGCTTCGCCTGGGAGAGCGGGGACAACACGGTCGACTACTGGATCCCGCAGGGCATCACCACCAGCGCCGACGCCTACGGAAACGGCCTCTACCCGGCGAACGGCAGCAACAAGGCCCTCATCGTCTCCTGGTACTTCGAGACCAACACCGACACCGACGACGAGCTGGAGTACCCGCTCGACAAGGGCATCCGGCTGAGCTTCGTCGACTACCGCAACGCCGCCGCGCCCACCTACCGGCACGTGCTGCTGGTCGAGCCGGTCAAGACCAGCTCGGGGGCCTACTCCTACAAGCCCGTCCAGCGGCACGCCGGCGGCATCCTCTGGTACGGGGACCTGCTGTACGTCGTCGACACGTACAAGGGCGTGCGGGTGTTCGACCTGCGGAACTTCTTCAAGGTCGCCACCGCCGAGGGCGACGTCTGCGGCCTGCACACCGACGGCGAGTACTACGGCTTCGGCTACCAGTACGTCCTGCCGCAGAGCCACGCCTACGACAACGCCGGCACCTACCTGCGCTACTCGACGATCGGTCTGGACCGGGCGAGCAGCCCCGACAGCTTCGTGATCAGCGAGTACTCCGAGGCCGGCGTCGTCTCCTACTCCGAGGACGCCTACATCGGCACCGGGCCGGGCAGCGTCACCGCGCCCAAGGTGGTCCGCTGGGACCTCGACTACACCACCCGGCACCCCTTGTCGACGACCGCGTCCGAGGCCGTCAGCGTCAACCAGAAGTCGATCCAGGGCGTCGTCTCCCAGAAGAGCAAGCACTACCTCGCGGTGAGCGACGGCCGCAGCCGCAAGGGCGCGCTGCGCACCTTCAACTCCGGTGCGAACACCGCGACCACCGTCTGCGACCTGGCCATCGGCTGCGAGGACCTGAGCTTCCACAGCAGCGGGGCGTCCGGGTGGGCGTTCTCGGAGTCCGTGATCTGGAACCTGAGCGAGTACGACGGGACGCGGTACGTGTACGCGGTCCGGGCGGACGGCTCCTAGCCGGGGGCGAGCCGGGGTGTCCCTGCGGGGCGACAATGAGCCCATGAGCATCGTCAAGATCAACGTACTCACGGTCCCCGAAGAGCAGCGCGAGACGCTGGAGAAGCGGTTCGCCGCCCGTGCGGGCACGGTGGAGAACTCGGACGGCTTCGAGTGGTTCGAGCTGCTCCGCCCCGTCGAGGGCACCGACACCTACCTCGTCTACACGCGCTGGCGCAGCGAGGAGGACTTCCAGACGTGGATGTCCGGGCGCGGCCAGGCGGCGCACGCCGGCGCGTCCGGTGCGGGCGGTCCCGGTGCCGGCGGTCCTGGTGCGGGCGGTCCTGGTGCGGGCGGTCCGGGCGCGGGCGGCTCCGCCGAGGAGGGCGGCGAGCGGCCGAAGCCCGCGGCGACGGGCGCGACGCTGTGGTCCTTCGAGGTGGTCCAGCAGACGGGTCCCAAGCAGGGCTGACCTCCGGCCGTCGGCCGCTGCTCGCTGTGGCCGGGGCGTCGCCGTGCGCGTTCCCCGGCCCCGGGACGCCCCGCGCGGCGCCTCACGCCCCGGTTACGTTTCGCTCAACCTCTGGTTGCCGGGCGGTGATCAGGCGACGATGGGCGCATGACTCTGGCCCAACGCGCCCTGGAGCGACTGGAGGTCTGGCCCGACCTGAGCCGGGGCCGGGCCAGTTGCGGCGCAGGGCGGGCGCTGCGCTCCGTCCACAGCGAGATACTCCACTTCCACTCCGACCACGATGTGGACCTGCATCTCACCGTCCCGGCCATCCAGCGGATCCACCGCGACCTGCGCGCGTCCACCGCCGTACGGGTGGTGCCGGGCTCCCGCTGGGTCACCGTCCACCTCGACTGCGACACGGACGTCGACCTGCTGATGAGCCTGGTGAGCGTCGCTCTCAAGGCCCATCTGACTGCCCCGCCCGACACCGGCCCCTCCACGGCGTCCGCCACCGCGCACTGCAACCTGCACCGCGTCACCCTCGTACCGCGTGACGATCCCGACGACCGCTGAGGTGTGCCCGTCACCGGCGGTGCGCTAGCGTCCGCCGTCGTGAGGCGACTTGGGGTGGACAGGCCCGCGTGGGCGGCCGTGGCGGGGGTGCTGGCGGCGGGACTGGTGGCGTGCGGGGCGCCCGCCGTGTACTTCCTGACCGGCTACGGCTGCGGCGACGCGGAGGACCGGCTCGGCTCGGCGCTGGCGGACGAGGCGGTGCTCGTCACGGCACCGGCGGGCGCGGTGCGGGAGGAGTCGTACCGGACCTGCGACGACGACGATCTGTTCGTGACGGCGGGCTCCGACTACCGGCTGACCGCGGTGAGTTCGGGATCCCCGTCGCCCACCGACGTCCTCGGCCACTACCGGCGGGCCGCCCTCGCCGACGGCTGGCGGGCGCACTCCGTCCCCGGCTGCTTCACAAAGGAGGCGGGCGGCACGACGGCGTACCTCTCCGTGGACGAGCCGCGGGACGGCCGGTACTCGGTCGGTGTCACCGCGGACCGCGCGCGGTCGTCGGACTGGTGCTGAACCCGGGCCTCCGTCAGCGGCGCTCCGTCAGGCCCGTCGCCCGGCCCTCCTCGTCCCAGCGCACCTCCGAGACGCCCACCACCGCGTCGCGGTCGAGCGGGCCGAAGACGTGCGGGAACAGGACGTCCTCAGCGACCCCGGGCGGCGGAGCGGGCGCCGCCGCCTCCCACTCGCACCGCACGCCGAGCCGCTCCTCGTCCAGCGACAGCGCGAGCAGCGGCCTGGGCGCGGTGCGGTAGAACGCGTTCACGACGGCGAGCGTGGTCGCCTCGTCCGGCGAACAGTGCACGAAGCCGTCCTCGCCGAGGGAGGCGGGGGCGTAGGGGAGGTCGGGACGGGCGTCCCACTCCTCCTCGGGTACGACGTGATAGATCATCGTCCGATTATCGCGCCGCCGCCGTGAGCAGCGCGTACGGCAGGAAGATCACCGGAAGGGTGAGCAGGCGGGGCGCGAGGGAGTGGCGCCTGGACCTCGGCCCGAGCACGTCGAACAGCAGGACCAGCAGCGCCGCCAGCCCGCCGGACAGCACCAGGCCGAGGACGGCGAACGGGCTGTTCTCGATCTGGTCGTAGGTGCAGCCGCCCAACTCCAGGGCCGCCGTGTCGTCGACGCCGCCGCAGTGGCCGTGCGCGGCGTACCACCGCGCGCACGCGACGGCGGCGGCGGTCGGCACCCCGATCAGCAGGTTGACCCACGCCCCCGCCGCGTAACGGCGTACCGCGTCACCCCGGGACGTCGTGCGCGCCGCGGTCGACGTGCTCGGCATGTTCCTCCCGGGGTTCGCTCGTACGGCGGTCGCGGACGCCTCAGAAGACGTGCTGGCCGGGGACGAGGATGCCACGCGGGTCGTAGGTCCGCTTCGCCGCTTCCAGCGCCGGCCAGGCCGGGCCGAAGTGGGTGCGCCAGTCGGCCGGGGTGAAGGGGATGCTGCCGACGGGGTACTGGGTGCCGCCGGCCGCGGCGACGCTCTCGTAGGCGGAGCGGTTGACGGCGAGGGCGCGGTCGACGGCGGCGGTGTCGCCGGGCGGGACGGCGCTCAGGATGTCGAAGAGGTACGACGTCGGCTCGTCGGAGGCGCGCAGCAGCGGGGTGGTGAGGCGGTCGCGGAGCAGCGGGTAGAAGAGGACGACGCCGCCGGGGCCGAGGGCTTGCGGGGTGAGGGCGTCCAGGAGCGGTGCGCTGAGGGCGGCCGCGCGGGTGCCGGGCACCATGAGGTTGAGCCACGGGTGGGCGAACGTCCAGACGCCGGCGGCCTTCAGCGCGGCGGCCCAGGGGGCGAGCCGGTCGAGGAAGTCGAAGTAGGGCTTGTCCTCGTAGCGGACCTGGGCGGCGTCGTGGCACAGGCCGCGCAGGAGGGCCGCGTCGTCCGGGGCGGGGCCGACGGGCGCGCCGTAGGCCACGGCTTCCAGGGTGTAGACGCGGAAGTCGCCGTCGGCGTTCGCGGAGACCTGGCCCTCGACGTAGTCGAAGCGGGCCTCGTCGACGAGGAGACGCTGGTCGTCGAGGAAGGTCGCCAGGTCGGAGTAGGTCAGGTGGTAGTGGCGCACGGTCTCGGGCGCGGGGACCAGGCGCAGCGTGGCCTCGACGATGATCCCGCACTGGCCGAGGCCGGCGAGGACGGCGTGGAAGAGGTCCGCGCGGCGGGTCGGGGAGCAGCGGACGAGTTCGCCGGCGCCGGTGACGACGCGGAGCTCGGTGACGTTGTCGACCTGCGCGCCGTGACGGTGGGTCTGCCCGCCCAGGCCGCCGACGGAGAGGGTGCCGCCGACGGAGAGTTCGAGGTAGTCGGTGAAGACGGGCGGGGTGAGGCCGTGTGCGAGGGTGGCCCGGGCGACCTCGCTCCAGCGGGCGCCCGCGCCGACGGTGACGGTGGTGCTGTCCGGTCCGACGGGGCCGATGGCCGCGAGCGGCGTGGTCTCGACGACCAGGCCGTCCTCGACCTGCGCCTGGCCGAAGGTGGCGTGGCCCTGGCCGCGGGGGGCGACCGGCACGCAGTGCGTGTTGCAGAACCGGACCATGGCGACGACGTCGCGGACCGAGCCGGGGCGCAGGACGGCGCGGGGGCCGCGGTGCACGATGTGCCCGAAGTCGTCGGCGGCGGCGGTGAGCGAGGCGGCGTCCGTGACGAGCGTCCCGTCCAGCCGGGGTGTCCCGGCCAGCGCGGCGCCGGCCTCCGCCGTGTCGGCGGCCCAGCTGCGGGCGACGGTGTCGAACCCGATCACCGCGGCTCCGCCGGCGACCGTGAGTCCACGCAGGACATTACGTCTGGACGGGGTGCGGGGCATGCGCAGTACCACCCTTCGAACAGTGCGGGAGAAATGATCAAATCTGCGACAGCGTAGGCCAGTTGAGGCTACGAAATGCTGTCTCCCCCGGTCATCCCCGGCACTGTTTCCGGCCATGAAGACGGCCGGCGCCCTACGGCCCCGTACGACGGCACACGCGTCAGGCCTCTTCCAGGGCCTCGCCGAACTCTCGGAGGAGTCGGCTGTGGTGGTTGTGGGCGAGTTGGTGGCCGAGCGCCAGGACCAGGGCCACCGGCCATTCGATGATCTCCACGGCGGCCAGCACGCCGACGCCCGCGATGAAGGCCAGCTGGTCGGGCGGGGGCAGTTCGACGCGCGCTCCGAACACGTCCAGGGTCACGGCGTTGCGTGCGACGGCGCGCTCGGCCGCCGCACCGGCCGACGTCGTCTCCGCGCGCGGGGCGCCCGGCGCGGCGAGGGGTGTTGCGCTCATGGTCGCCATCCGTTCCACCGCCGAACACGATCACTTCGACGAAGCGTTCTGGCATATTTTGTCACCATCAAGGCTACGCGGGCTTCGGTGTACGGTTCTCGCGCACGTTCGAGGGGGCGGGGCGTACGCCGGCCAAGGCGGAGGTGCGTGACGCCGTCACGGACGCGGTCCGCCGGGAGACCGGCCCCGGCCCGCTTCACGGACCCGCCTCGTGATCATCGTCCTCGCCGACACCTCGGGGCTGCTGGCTGCCCTGGACTCGGCTCACCCGGAACACGTGTGGGCCAACGAGGCGATCATGGCGGCCGGCCTGCTGATCGTGTCGCCTCTCCTGCTGTCCGAGCTCGATCATGTCGCCACCCGCGAACTCGGGCCCGAGATCACGGACGATCACCTGGGCGCGGCACAAGCCGTCCGCGTCCGCTACCGCGCGCTCGATCTGGATCTCGCTGACGCGGTGAACGTGGCGCTCGCCGCCGACTACGACACCGACGCGATCCTCACCCTGGACCGGCGCGACTTCCGAGCCGTGCGCCCTCTGGGCCGCCACAAGGCGTTCCGAGTGTTGCCGGACGACCTGCCGCTCTGACGTTCACCGGCTCGCGTTCCCTCCGTCCAGCGCCGCCCGCAGTTCGCCCCGGCGGCGGATGGCGAGTTTGCGGTAGGTGCTGGTCAGGTGGGTTTCCACGGTGCGGCGGGCCACGTGGAGGAGGTCGGCTATCTCCGTGTTGGTGCGGCCGTCGGCGGCCAGTTCGGCGATGCGGCGTTCGCTGTCGGTGAGGGCGCCGGAGCCGGTGTGGGCGGTGGTGGTGCGGCGGGCTCCGCCGGCGCGGAGGGCTTCCTCGACGCGGGTGCGCAGGCGTACCGCGCCCAGGCGTTCGGCGTGCTCGGCGGCCTCGCGCAGCACGTCGCGCCCCCGTGAGCGGTCCCCGGCCGTGGTGATCAGCCGGCCCTGGGTGAGGAGGGCGGCGGTCAGTTCGGCGGCGGCCGGGGTGTGGCGCAGGACGGTGACCGCCTCGTCGGCCAGTTCCAGCCCGCGCCGGCCGCCGGTCGCCCGCGCCAGGACGCGCAGGGCGCGGCCGGTCGTGCGCGGGGTGTTCCAGACCCGGGCCAGCCGCAGTTCCTCCTGCGCGAGCGCCAAGGCCTCCCGTCTGCCGCCCAGCGCCAGCCGGCACGCGGCGGCCGCCGTGCGCCAGGGCGTGACGACCGGGCTGAGCACCGTGCGGGCCGACTGGCGGCGACCGCACTCCAGGAAGTCGTGCAGGGCGCCGGTCGCGTCCCCCTCGGCCAGGCGCAGGGCGCCCCGCGCGTACAGGAAGCGGTTCAGCTCCCAGGAGTCCGGCGCCTCCCGCAGGTCGAAGCCGTCCGCGAGCCGGCGCGCCTCCTGCGTGCGGCCCGTCTCGACGAGGGCGAGGAGGGCGTGGGCGTCGGCGTTGGAGGGGGCCCCGGCGTTGGCGGGGGCGGGGGAGTGGGCGTCGGCGGGGGCCCCGGGGCGGGCTGCGTCATCGGCCGCCGCTCGGTGGGGGTGCGGGGGGAGGAGGCGGTGGTACTCGCCCCGGGCCGCCGCCAGGTCCAGGACCACGTCGTGCAGGGCCCGCTGCATCGGGTGCAGCAGGAACGTGCGCTGGCCGGCCAGACCGCGTTCGACCAGCCGTTCCGCCTCGTCGAGTTCGTCCGCCCACTGGGCGACGGCGGCGGCCGTGCCCAGCAGGAAGGGTTCGGCGAGGGGGTCGGCGGGCTCGGTGAGCAGAGTGCGCAGCCGGCTCATCGCCGCCTGTGCCGAGGTGGCCCCCGCGGTCGCCGCGTAGCGCACCAGCAGGGCCTGGCCGGTCGCGCCGACGAGTTCCGGGGAGCGTTCGGCGGTGTGGGACAGCCGGCGGTACGCCTCCCTGCGGACCGTCTGGTCCTGGTCGGACAGGAGCGCGGAGGCGGTCCGCGCGGTGCCGGCCAGCTCGGGGTGGTCGGCGAGCCGTTCCTCCAGCCTGCGCATCACCTCCATCGCCGTACGGACCTCGCCGCGGCCCGCGAGGGCGGTGCCGAGCGCGATGGCGGTACGGACCTGGTCACGGGGTTCGGCCTCGATGTCCAGCGCCTCGGCGAGGCGCGGGATGCCGGCGGGGGCGTCCGCCGAGGCGTACTCCAGCGAGCCGAGTTCGGTCAGCAGACGCTGCCTGAGATCGTCGGCGAGCGGTTCCAGCAGCGCCCGGCGGAGGTAGACGACGGCGTCTTCGGGACGGGCCTCGCGCTCGGCGACGGTGACGGCGTCGCGCAGGACGCGCAGCGCCCAGGGCAGACCGACGGCCCCGCCGTCCAGGAGCTGCCGGGCGACCTCCTCGACGCGGTCGCCGCGCCGCAGCATCGCCTCGGCCACCGCCTGGTGGGCCTCCTGTCGGCGGGCGGTGGACCAGCCGGCGAGGACGGCGTCCCGCAGCAGGGGGTGCGCGTACCGGGGCCGCCCGTCGGCGTCCGCCCGCAGCAGCCCCAGCCGCACCATCGCCGTGAGCCACCCGGCCACCCGCGCCGGATCACACCCGGTGGCGTCGGCGAGCAGCGCGGCGAGGGCCTCCGGCGGTGGGGCGGGGGCCGGGGGCGGGGGCGTTGCGGACAGGTGAGCGGCGGCTCCGGGCGGGGCGGGGGGTGGGGCGGCTGGCAGGGCGGTCGGCGGGGTGGTCGGCGGGCCGACGGGCGGGGCGGTGGGTGGGCGGAGCATCCCGGCGACGCGGGCCGAGCCGACGCCGGGCTGTCCCCAGGCGGGTTCGGAGTCCAGGTGGGCGGAGGGCTCCGCGGCGGTGTGCCCCGGGGCGGGGGCGTACGGGTGGCCGGGGGCCGGTGCGGCGCCGGCGTGGCCCGGCGGGGCGACGAGCCCGTCGGAACCGGAGCCGGGAGCGGGAGCGGAACCGGAGCCGGGAGCGGCATGCGGGTTCCCCGGCCACCCCCACGCGGACGCCGAACCGGAACCGGAGCCGAGGGCGTCCTGTGGATCCCCCAATTGCCCCCGCGCGGACGCGGAACCGGAGCCGGGGACGGCCTGTGGATCCCCCGGCTGCCCCCATGCGGACGCCGAACCGGAACCGGAACCGGAACCGGGGGCGGCCTGTGGATCCCCCAGTTGCCCCCACGCGGACGCGGGACCGGGGCCGGAGCCGGAGCCGGAGCCGGAGCCGGGAGCAGCCTGCGGGCCCCCCGGTTGCCCCCACGCGGACGCGGAACCCGTGGGCGCGGGATGTCCCGACCCGGGATGGCCAGGAGCGAGGTGCCCCGGCGCGGGGTGCCCCGGCGCGAGGTATCCCGACGCGGGGTGCCCCGAAGCGGAGTGCCCCGAAGCGAGGTATCCCGGCGCGAGGTATCCCGGCGCGGAGTGCCCCGGCGCGGAGTGCCCCGGCGCGGAGTGCCCCGGCGCGGAGTGCCCCGGCGCGGAGTGCCCCGAAGCGAGGTGTCCCGGCGCGAGGTATCCCGGCGCGGAGGCCGGTCCCTCGGGCATGCCTGAGCCGCCCGTGGCGTCGTCGCCGGGGCGGACCCGCCCGTGCCCCGGCGCGAGCGTCGCGCTCGTCGGGCCGGGCGCGGCCCCCCAACGCCGGGACAGCGGGCGGGGCTCCGTCAGTTCCAGGGCCGCCAGGGTGCGGGCCACCTTCGCCGTTTCCGGGCCCGCGTTGTCCAGCCACCAGTCGACCGCCGCCGGGTACGCGCCGGGGTACAGGGCGGCGCAGGTGTCCGGGACCGCCGTCGGGGGCGGAGCGCCGTGGAGGTCCTCCAGGAGGGCGTGCAGAAGCAGCGGGCTGCCGGCGCCGGCTCGTACGCAGTCCGCCGTCCACTCCGCCGGGGCCGTCGGGAAGGCGGCCCCGACCAGCTCCGCCGACCCGGGGTCGGAGAGCGGGGCGAGCGTGTGGGTGCGGACGAGGGACGGGGAGAGCGCGTGGGTCAGACCGCTGGGCTGCGGATCGATGTCGTACTGGCTGCGTTCGGTGGCCACCACCAGCACCGGTAATCGGTCGATGCGCCGGGCCGCCTCCACCAGCCAGCGGCGCGACGCGCCGTCGGCGAGATGGACGTCGTCCACCGCCACCAGCAGCGGCGACTCGGCCGCGTACGAGCGCAGCAGCCGCCACAGCCGGGCCGCGCTGCCGCGGTCGTCCAGACCGGGCGCCATGTCCGCGAACTCCGGTACGGGGCCGAGGAGATGCAGCACCGCGGAGAACGGCACCCCGGTGTCCTCGGGGGAGCAGCGGACGCGCAGCACGCGCAGCCCGCGCCGCGCCGCGTGGGCCGCGGCGGCCTCCAGCACGGCGGAACGGCCCGTTCCGGTGGCTCCGCGCAGCAGGACGAGCCGGCCGCTGCCGGCCAGGACGCGTTCGGTCTCGGACCCGAGCAGCGCGTGCGCTTCCTCGCGCTCACGGAGCGGTGCGGTCATGGTCATCCCTGCCTCCTGTGCTCGTGATCGGGGTGGCGCGTACGGCGTGGTAGACGTCGGCGGCGGGTAGGTGGTGACGGTCGGGGGCGGTGCGCACAGCGGTTGTGGCGAGGCTCACGGCGGGGCGCGGGACGGTCCACGCGGGGTCACGAGGGACCGGGTGACCCGCGCTGACCTGCGGCGATACGCGTTCCGGACGCCTCTCGTGGTGGCGGTCCGGCCCTTGCTCTCGTGGTCCGCCTCGTGGTGCTCCACGATTGCGCCCGCCGCGGCCGTCGAAGAAATGTGGAGCACGATCTCCCGTCACCGGTCCGTACCGGTCGGCGGGTCCGTGAACAGGGGGGAATCGGTTGCTCAGCGCGCCCCGGACGCCAGACCACCCGACGGCCCGGCCACCGGACCGGTCGTCGGTCAGGATGCCCGAGAGCAGGATGCCCGAGAGGACGTCCGCCTGGACAGCGGACCGTGCGCCAGAGCGCGCGGCGGATCCGGTCGCCGCCCGCGCCCCGCGGCGGACGCCCGTCGTCGTGCAGGCCTCGGACCCCATCTCCCACGAGGGCGCCGTAAGCCAGCTGCGCGCCCGCCCCGAGATAGAGATCCGCGACGAGACCGGCGCCGGCACGGTCGCCCTGCTGGTCGAGGACATCCTCGACGAGACGTCGCTCGCCCGGCTGCGCCGGATCGTGCGCAGCGAGGGCGGGCGGGCCGTGCTGGTCGTGGGCACGATCCGCGAGAACGAGCTGCTGGACGTCATCGAGTGCGGCGTCGGGGCCATCGTCTGGCGGCGTGAGGCCACCGCGCACCGGCTGGTGCAGGCGGTCCAGGCCGCCGCGCGCGGCGACGGCGACCTGCCGGCCGATCTGCTGGGCCGGCTGATCAGCCAGGTGGGCACCCTGCACCGGGGCGCGGCGAACCGCGCGGGCGCCCCCTCGCTGGGGCTCGCGCCCCGAGAGGTGGACGTCCTGCGGCTGGTCGCCGAGGGCCTCGACACCGGAGAGATCGCCAGCAAGCTGTCCTACTCGGAACGAACCGTCAAGAACGTGATGCACGGGCTCACGACACGACTGCATCTGCGCAACAGGGCGCACGCCGTGGCATATGCCCTCCGGGAAGGCTACATCTGACCGAACGGGCAATCGAAGGCGGACACGCGGGCAGGACCCCTGCCCGTCCGCCGACCCCGCCGCGCGTGCAGCCCGTACGGCGTTCGGGGCACGATCGACGGCAGGGCAAGTCCGCCCGCACGGCAAGGCAGTTGGGGAGCACGACGTGATCCACGAGGTGGACGAGGTCCTCAAGGGCCTGCTCGGCGGAGGCGCGTTGGCGGGCTCCGGCATCGAGGTCTCCTTCGAGGCGCCCACCCGCGACTGGGCTGCCCGCCGCAACGCCCCTGTGGTCAACGCCTACTTGTACGACATCCGCGAGGACGTCGCCCGGCGGCAGCGCGGCCAGATACCGGTGCGGGACTCGCGGGACGTCGTCGTACGCCGCCGCCAACCCCCGCGCTGGTTCCGCCTGTCGTACCTGGTGACGGCTTGGACGAAGACCCCGCAGGACGAACACCGCCTGCTGTCGGCCGTGTTGTCCACGCTCATCCCGCGCGAGCTGCTCCCCGCCGACGAACTCCCTGGCGCACTCGGCGCTTTGGGTCTCGCCGTGCCGCTGACCGTGGCCGGTCTGCACACCGAGTCCCGTTCCCTCGCCGAGATCTGGTCCGCGCTCGGCGGCGAACTCAAGCCGTCCCTGGACCTGGTGGTGACCGCGCCCTTCCCGGCCTACCCCGAGTACGACGCCGGGCCGCCCGTCACCGAGGGCGCGGCGGTGCGCGTGCGCGGCATGGACGGCGAACCGCCGGAGTCCGGCGAACGCGCCCACCGCCCGCACCAGGTGGCGGCGGCCCGCGCCGCCCGCGAGGCCCACGCCGCGGGCGAGAACCGCGCCACCGGCGAGAACCGGGGCCCCCGATGACCGCCGACCTGCGCACCGGGGCCGCCGGCACGGCGACCACCGCCGACCGCGCCCCCGCCGAGGCCGACGCCCCCGGCGCCCCCCTCCTCGCCCGGCTCGCCCACCTCCGCGCACGCGTCGCCGACCTCGTCGACCGCCGCTCGGCCGCCGATCCCACGGCCGACGACCCCCTGCGCGGCCTCTACCTGTCGGAGGAGGCGGTACGCCACCTGCTGACCGCCCCGGCGACGACGGAGCAGACGACGGCCCCGGCGACCGGAGAGACCGCGGCAGCGGCGGCAGCGGCACCGCCGCCGAACGTCCCGCAGGACCCCCTCACCGCCCTCGCCGCCCGCCTCCGCCTCACCGACCTCGACACGGCGATCCTGCTCATCGCCCTCGCACCCGACCTGGACCGGGGCTTCGAGCCGCTCTACGGCTACCTCAACGACGACGTCAGCCGCCGCCGGGCCACCGCCGGACTGGCCCTCGACCTGTGCGCCGTGCCCGCCCACCTCGCCGCCGCCCGGGCCCGCCTGCACGCCTCCGCGCCCCTGCGCGCGCTCGGCCTGCTGGACGTCGAGGAACCCGAACGCCCCTTCCTCTCCCGCTCGTTGCGCGTCCCGGACCGGCTGCTCGGCCATCTCCTCGGCGACGACACCCCGGACGCCGCCCTGCACGGCCGGCTGCACCCCCTCCCCGAGCCGCTCCCCGGCGACGACGAGCACTTCACCGCCCGGCTCGCCGCCCTGCTGAGCGGCGGCCCCCTCACCGCCTACCTGCGCGAACACCGCGAGGGCGACGGGCTGGCCGGGATCGCCGCCGCCCTGGAGACGGCCGGCCTCGGCGCGCTGCGCTTCACCGGCCCCGAGGACCGGGTGCCCGAGCTGCTGCGCGAGGCCCGGCTCAGCGGCCGGGCCGTCGTGCTGTCCGGTCTGCCCGAGCAACCCGGCCCGCTGGTCGAGGCGTTGACGTCGGCGACGGACGTCACCGTGCTGCTGACCGACCCCCGCCCCTACGACCCGCACTGGACGGCCCGCGACCCGCTGGTCCTGGACGCCCCGCGCCGCCGGGCGGGCGGCACGGCGGCCTGGGCGGCGGCGCTCGGACCGGAAGCCGACGGCTTCGACCTGGCGACCGCGGTCGCGCCGTACCGGCTCGGCGGCGAACGGGTGGCCCGCGCCGCCCGCGCCGCCCGCGAACTCGCCGCCTTCGAGGGCGGCCCGCTCACCGCCGCGCACGTGCGCCTCGCCGCCCGCCAGCAGTCGGCGTCCGGCCTGGAGCGGCACGCCCGCCGGATCCGGCCCGCGGTCGGCTGGCAGGACCTCGTCCTGCCCGACCGCCCGCTGACCCAGCTGCGCGAACTCGCCCTGCGCGCCCGCCACCGCGATCGCGTCCTCGGCGACTGGCGGCTCAGCGCGGGCGGCGGCCGGGGCCGGGGCGTGCTCGGGCTGTTCGCCGGCGAGTCCGGCACCGGCAAGACCCTCTCCGCGGAGGTCGTCGCCGCCGAGCTCGGGCTCGACCTGTACGTGGTGCAGCTGTCGTCGGTCGTGGACAAGTACGTCGGCGAGACCGAGAAGAACCTGGAGCGCATCTTCACCGAGGCCGACCGCACCGACGCCGTGCTCCTCTTCGACGAGGCGGACGCGGTGTTCGGCAAGCGGTCGGAGGTGAAGGACGCGCACGACCGGTACGCCAACATGGAGAGCGCCTACCTGCTCCAGCGGCTGGAGTCGTTCGACGGGATCGCGCTGCTCACCACCAACCTGCGCGCCAACATCGACGAGGCGTTCACCCGCCGTCTCGACCTGGTCGTGGACTTCCCGTTCCCGGATCCCGGCCAGCGGCTCGCGCTGTGGCGGCACGGGCTGTCCCACGTGCCGTGCGCCGACGGCATCGATCCCACGCCGCTGGCCGGCCAGTTCGAGCTGGCCGGCGGCTCCATCCGCAGCGCGGTCGTCACCGCCGCCTACCTGGCCGCCGGCCGGGACGAGCCGGTCGGCGACGGGGACCTGCTGGAGGGGGCCCGCCGCGAGTACCGCAAGGCGGGCCGCCTGGTGCCGGGCGAGGCCGGCTGGTAGCCGGCCGCGCCGAGTGGCCTACTGCACACGCCACTTCTGGTTCGGCGTGCCCGAGCACGTCCACAGCTGGAGCCTGGCGCCGTTGCCGGTGCCGTTGTCCTTGACGTCGACGCACTTGTCGGCCTGCGGGTTGACCAGGTCGCCCTGGACGCTCAGCACGAACTGCTGGGCGGGGTTGCCGCTGCACCGCACGAGCTGGATGACGGCGCCGTCCTCGCGGGATCCCCAGGCGACGTCCATGCACATGCCCATCGAGCGGACGGTGCCGTCGCCGTGGAACACCCACTTCTGGTTGGGGGTCCCGGCGCACTCCCACAGCTGGAGCGGGGTGCCGTCCTTGGCCTTGCCGTCCGACAGGCCGGTGACGTCGACGCAGTGGTTGGAGCCCCGCCCGATGATCAGCTGGCCGGGCACCGGCTTCGGTTTCGGCTTCGGCTTCGGCTTCGGCTGGGCCTTCGGCGTCGAGCCGGTGTCCGTGTTCCCCCCGCCGCCGGACCCCGACCCCGAGGAACCGGACCCCGTCGAGCCGGTCGTGCCGGTGTCCTGCGCGGGCGGGGGCGCGGACGACGGCGCCTCGGGGGTGGGCAGGGGCGCGGCGGAGGCGTCGGTCTTCGGCGCGACCGGCGCGGAGGCGACCGGGCTGGGCAGCGCGGTGCTGCCGGCCTCGGCGAGCCTCTCCTCGGCGCCGCTGGTGACGTTCGGCTTGTACGTCAGCCAGATCATCACGAACGCGATGGCCAGCGCCACCGTGATGCTGAACGCCGTCGCCAGCCACCGCGGCAGGAACCCGCGCTGCACGAACGTCCCGTCCACCGCGAGGGGTTGGGCGCCCGAGCGCTGCACGGTGAGCGCGTAGGGCCGCTGCTCCTTGGACCCGAACCAGATGATGTCCCGGGGCCGCAGCGTCGCGTCGACGAACGCGGCCCGCCCCGGCTCGATCTGCACGTTGCCCGGCCGGATCTCGTACGACAGGGAGTCGCCGTTGTCGGAGCCGGCGACGGAGGCGGTGAGCCGGGTGTTGCCGAGGTTGTCGATGGCGAGCCGGGGCCGTCCCCGGAAGCGGCCCTTCACCGTCGGCGGGACCAGCTCGGCCCGCATCTCCGTGAACGGGGTGACCGTCAGGTTCCCCTCGGGGACCGTGACCGCGTCCGGATGCTCCGTGGGGGTGATGCGCACCGCGTACGGGCTGGGGCCCGCCGTCGCGTCCGGGGTGCGCGGCGGGGAGAAGGTCAGCTCGACGGTGCCCGTCGTACCGGGGTAGAGCCGCAGCGTCGGCGGCTCCACCCGGGTCCAGGGCGCGACGCTGCCCACCGGTTCGAAGCGGTACTCGTCGACGACGTCACCGGTGTTGCGCACCCGCAGCCGGACGGTCGTGCTGCCGCCGGGGTCCACGGTCGCGGCCGCCGGTTCCAGAGAAGTCCACAGAGTCACCTGTCGACGCTAAGGGGGAATGCGACGGTCCGTCAGGAAGCGGCGGGGCAGGACCGGTGCCCGAAGGGGACGACCTGCCCTGCCCTTTCGCCTCGGGCGGCCACGGGCAGCCTCAAGCCGCCGTGGGCCGTCTCAGACGGTGAACTCGACCGCCTCCAGCTGGAGTCCCTGGTCCATGTTGCTGCCGCCGTACCTCCAGTCGCCGGGCTTGGTGCAGCCCAGCCCCATCCAGCCGCCGTCCTTGATGTTCGCGTTCTGGCAGACGGAGCCGTCGTTGACCTTGATGGTGTAGCCCTGGAGCGGCGAGACCGCCTCCTTGGTGCTGCCGATGTACATGTCCTTGCCGTCGGCGGCGCTCGACCACTTGTCGCCGGTCAGCCAGTCCTCGACCACGTGCGCGCCGTTGCCGCTGACGCCGCCGGTGCCGGCCACCGCGATGTTGAGGGCCTTGATCGGCAGTCCCTTGCCCGTCGTCCCGGCCTCGGCGCCGTCGCACACCGGCTTCTGCCAGCCCCGGTCGGCCACATAGGCGCGGTAGCAGATGTGGCGGCCCTCGCTGCGGGCGGCGAGCTGCTTCACGGCCGTGGCGGCGGTCTCCACCGGCGGCTTCGCCGGCTTGCTCGCGCCGCCGCCCCCGCCCCCGCCCCCGCCGCCGCTGCCGCTGTCGCCGCCGGAACCGCCCGAGCCCGCGGCCTGCGTGGTGGCCGGGGCCTCGGGCTCCTTCGCGGGCACGGGGACGCTGGGCGACGGCGGCGCGACCGGCGCGGCGCTGAGGCTCGGGCTCGGCGGCGGGAGCGTGCTGACGCCGGCCTGCGCGAGCCGCTCCTCGGCGAGGCTGCGCAACGGCGGCTTGTAGGTGATCCAGATCATCACGAACGCGATCGCCAGCGCGAGGAAGATGCTCAGCGCGGTCGCCAGCCAGCGCGGCAGGAACCCGCGCTGCACGAACGTGCCGTCCACGGCCTCGGACTGGGCGCCGGAGCGGCGTAGCGCCAGCGAGTAGGGATGCTCCTCCTTGGACCCGAACCAGATGATGTCCCGGGGCTTCAGCGTCGCGTCGACGAACGCCGCCCGGCCCGGCTCGATCTGCACGTTCGACGGCTGCAACTCGTACGACAGCCGGTCGCCCGTGTCGCCGCCGCTGAGCGAGGCGGTGACGCGGGTGTTGCCGAGGTTGTCGATCGCGAGCCGGGGCCGCCCCCGCAGTCGGCCCTTCACGGTCGGCGGCACCAGCTCCGCCCGGACCTCGGAGAACGCCGTGAGCGTGAGATTCCCCTCCGGGACGGTGACCGCGTCCGGATGCTCGGTCGGCGTGATCCGCACCGCGTACGGGTTCGCGCCGGCGGTCGCGTCCGGGGTGCGCGGCGGGGCGAAGGTCAGCTCCACCGCGCCCGTCGTACCGGGGTAGAGCCGCAGCGTGGGCGGCTCCACCGTCATCCAGGGGGCGGCGGGGCCGACGGGCTCGAAGCGGTACTCGTCGACGACGTCACCGGTGTTGCGCACCCGCAGCCGGACGGTCGCCCGGCTGCCGGGGTCGACGGTGACGGAGGCAGGTTCGAGGGAGGTCCACAGGGTCACCCCGGCGAGGCTACGTCCGGCCCCGTCGGAGCGTCATGAGGCCCAGGGGCAGGGGGGTGTGCCCGTTCGGGCAGGGCCGCGCGTCAGAGGTCCTGGTGGTAGCGGTCGGCGGAGTCTTCGATGAAGTGGGCGAAGGACTTCACCGCGAAGTCCGGCCACTGGTCGATGGCCAGGATCGGCACGCGCCGCAGCTCGACCAGGATCTGCTTCCGATCACCCGTCGCCGGGCCGCCCTCCTGCGCCGGGGCGCCGATGTCGACCGGCTCCATGTCGCTGCCCCAGACCGGGTCCTTCCCGCGCATCACGTCCTTGACGATCCCCGCGGTGAAGTCGTCCTCCTCCGCCAGCTCGGGATGCAGTGTGCCTATCAGCGTCACCACGTCGTTCGCGTCGACGCCACCGCCGATCACCTCGCTCGCGACCAGGCTCTGCCACAGCTTGCCCATGTGGTTCTTGAGCAGGACCGGCTGGTCCTTGGACAGCTTGGTCGGGTACCACGCCTTGTGCACGGCGGCCGAGGCGAGCACCTGGAGCAGGCCGCGAACACTGCCGAGTTGGGCGGCGGACGGCTCGCCCTCCATGCGGAAGGCCTTGGCCAGGTCGGCGGCGTCCACGGCGAGAGCACCCTGGGCGACCCGCGCGTTGTCGGCCATTTCCTTCTTGGTCTTGTCCGCCCGCCAGAACTTCTGGTTGGCGCCGTGGAAGTCCTGGAAGTGCTCCTCGTCTTCGCCCGCCTTCTGGTACAGGCCGGGCAGGGAGTCCAGGGGCACGTCGGGGTTCACCTGGGGCTGCCCGGAGCTGTCGGGGGCGTAGACGGTGACGTAGCTGTCGCCGATCTCGAACTCCGGCGACCCGTCGGAGTCGCTCCCCTCCTGGTCCCGCCTGGTCACCACGTCCAGCATCTTCGCCACCCGCTTGATCTCGCCCATGACCTGGGCGAGTTCGTCCATGGTCTCGAAGGGCTGGGTGACGAACTCCAGGTTCTTGCCGTCCTTGACGACGTACCACTGGCCTTTGCCCTTGCCGTAGTACTTGGCCTTGGTCTCGTAGACGCTGGCCTCCGAGTCGGACCCGGCGCCCTGTGTGACATCGACCTGGCTGTTCAGCTGCTGGAACTCGAAGCCGACCCTCGCCGGGGTCGCGGCCCGCCGCTGCACGAAGGCGCCCGGGTCGCCTGCCTGCGCCGTCGCCGGGGAGTCGTGGCCGGCGTGGTCGTGGCCCGCGGCGTGCTCGTGACCGGCGGCGTGCCCTGCGGGCGACTCGACCGCGCGCTGCACCGGCGCCGGTCCCGACATCACGCGGTGCGCGTTGGCCTCGGCGGCGCGCTCGTAGCTGTCGCCCGGGTCGCTGACCCGCAGCCCGCTGCCGTTGTCCGCGCCGGAGACCGGACCCTGGCGCTGCTGGACGACATGGGTGAGCTCATGGGCGAGGGTGTGCTTGTCCCGGCCGTCCCACACGACGTGGTCGCGCGAGGTGTACGCCGTCGCGCCGATCTCGGCGGCCGAACGCTGGGCGACGGCGTCGGTGTGCACCCGCACGGAGCTGAAGTCGACGCCGCCGAACCGGGACGACATCTCCCCGGCGAGCGACCCCTCCAGCGCACGGCCGGGCGAGTTCAGGACCTGGTGGACCAGGGAGCTGCGCTGCACCGCGGGCTGCTGCTCGTGTCCGCAGCCGGCGGAGTGCTGGTGCCGCTCCGCCTCGACCGCGCGGGAGACCGCCGCGTTGCCGGCGAGCCGCTGGAGGCCGAGCACCCCGGCCGCCCACCCCGGAGCGCCGGCCGGACGGGCGACGGGCCGGTGACCGGGCGTCCCTTCCTTCGCTGAAGTGCCCTTGTCCTGCGCGCGCACGAGCGCTCCCCTCGACGGTGAAGAAGCCACGTCAGCTCATCAGCCTGGCCGAGAACTCCGGCGCGGGGCAAGGGACTCGGGGGCAGAGCGGGAGGGCGCGACCGGCGGGCGTTGCCCTTCCGGGCAAGGAGGCTGCCCCCGGTTCGGCACCGCAGGACGTTTCGACCGACGCGCTTCGCGCGTGAACGTGAGAGATGTCCTGACGCGTACCCCGAGGAGAGCACAGCATGCCGTCCTACCTGTCGCCCGGCGTATACGTCGAGGAGGTGGCCAGCGGCTCCCGCCCGATCGAGGGGGTGGGCACCTCCGTCGCGGCCTTCGTCGGACTCGCGCCGACCGGTCCCCTGAACGAGCCGACGCTGGTGACCAACTGGACCCAGTACGTCGCGGCGTTCGGTGACTTCACCGACGGGTACTACCTGGCGCACTCCGTCTACGGCTTCTTCAACAACGGCGGCTCGGCCGCCTACGTCGTCCGGGTCGGCGGCACCTCCGCCGGCGCTGCCGGCGACGCCAAGTCGCCCGCCGCGGTGGGCAATTCGCAGGCCCCGGCCGCGCTGCCCGTGGGCGAGCCCAAGCAGCTCGGCACCTTCTCGGTGACCGCGACCGCGACCGGCCAGAACGGCGCCCCGCTGAGCGTGGAGGTCGCCGACCCGGAGGGCGAGGGCCCCGCCGAGCGCTTCCGGCTGATCGTCAAGGACGGCGACAAGGCCGTCGAGACGTTCGACGTGACGGCGAAGAAGGGCAACCGCTCCTACGTCGTCACCCAGGTCAAGGAGCGCTCCAAGCTCATCACCGTGGCCGAGGCCGCGCCGTCCGCGCAGCTGGTCCGCCCGGACAACCAGACGGTGACGCTGGCCGCGCCGCCCGCGTCCGTCACCCCCGCCGCCCCGGCGCGGGAGGACGGGACCGTCGGCCCCGCCCAGTACCTCGGCGACAGCGCCGACCGCACCGGTTTCGGCGGCCTGGAGGCCATCGACGAGGTGTCCATGGTCGCGGTGCCCGACCTGATGTCCGCCTACCAGCGCGGGGCGATCGACCTGGAGGCCGTCAAGGCGGTCCAGCTCGGCCTGATCGCGCACTGCGAGCTGATGGGCGACCGCGTCGCCGTCATCGACCCGCCGCCCGGCCTGAACGCCCGTCAGATCCGGGTCTGGCGGCAGGAGACCGCCGGCTACGACAGCAAGTACGCGGCGCTGTACTACCCGTGGATCAAGGCCTTCGACCCGGCCACCGGCCAGGCCCGGCTGGTCCCGCCGAGCGGTCACGTGGCCGGCGTGTGGGCGCGCAACGACTTCGAGCGCGGTGTGCACAAGGCCCCGGCGAACGAGGTCGTGCGCGGCGCGGTCGACCTGGAGATCCAGATCACCCGCGGCGAGCAGGACCTGCTCAACCCGATCGGCGTCAACTGCATCCGGGCGTTCCCGGGCCGCGGCATCCGCGTCTGGGGCGCGCGCACCCTCGCCTCCGACCCGGCCTGGCGCTACCTGAACGTCCGCCGGTACTTCAACTACCTGGAGGAGTCGATCCTGATCGGCACCCAGTGGGTGGTGTTCGAGCCGAACGACCACGCGCTGTGGGCCCGGATCCGGCGCAACGTCTCGGCGTTCCTGGTCAACGAGTGGCGGGCCGGCGCGCTCTTCGGCGCGCGCCCCGAGGAGGCCTTCTACGTCAAGTGTGACGAGGAGACCAACCCGGCGGAGTCGGTCGACGTCGGCCGGGTGGTGTGCGAGATCGGCATCGCGCCGGTCAAGCCCGCCGAGTTCGTGATCTTCCGACTGGCCCAGTTCTCCAGCGGCAGCGGGGAGCTGGAGGAGTAGCCGCGCATCGCTCCCCAGCCCTCTGTCGTCAACTCCCTTAGAAGGAAAGCCAGATGAGTCTCCAGCCGGGTGACGCCCTCACTTCGCACAATTTCGGCCTCCAGATCGACGGCGTCATGGTCGAGTACCTCGCCGAGGTCAGCGGCCTCAGCCTCGAACAGGACGTCATCGAGTACCAGCAGGTCTCCGCGCAGGGCAAGCCGATCACCAAGAAGCTGCCGGGCGTGAAGAAGGCGGGCACCTGCACGGTCGTCCGCGGCATGACCCAGTCCGCGGCCTTCAACCAGTGGATCACCGAGTCGATCAACGGCGTGATGGGCACCGCCCGCAAGAACGCCACGATCATGGTGATGGACTACCAGAACAACCCGGTCAAGCGGTACAACATGCGCAACGCCTGGTGCAGCAAGATCGACACCAGCACGGTGAAGGCGGGCGAGGCCTCCGCGCTGACGGAGACGGTGACCATCACGTTCGAAGAACTGGTCATCGAGTAATGCGTCGTACGGCTGTGCGGGCGCCGATGCAGGGGGCCGTGCCGGCGCCGGCCCCCGGGTCGGCGCCGACGGGCGGGGAGCAGGCTCAGACGCCGCTCCCGGCCCCCGCGCCTGCGTCCGCGCCCGCGCCGGCTCCGGTGCGGCAGCGGCTCCAGACCGAGTTCCCCTTCGAGCTGCCGCGCGGCTACGTCGACGAGGCGGGCACCGTCCACCGCGACGGCGTGATGCGGCTGTCCACCGCACGGGACGAACTCGTCCCGCTGCGCGACATCCGCGTCCAGGAGAACCCGGCGTACCTGTCGGTGGTGCTGCTCGGCCGGGTCATCACCCGTCTCGGCACGCTGCCGCTCGTCCACGACGGCGTCGTGGAGAACATGTTCGCCTCCGACCTGGCGTTCCTCCAGGACTTCTACCGCCAGATCAACGCGGAGGGCCACACCCGCGCGACCGTGGAGTGCCCGCACTGCGCGGAACCCTTCGAGGTCGAACTCGGCGGGAGCCGCCTGGGGGAATCGTGACGTACGCGACCGACCGGCTGCACGAGGAGATCGCGTACGTCGCCTTCCACTTCCACTGGAGCCACGAGGAGATCCTGGACCTCGAACACCACGACCGCCGCCGCTACACGGACCGCATCGCGTCCCTGGTGGCGGGGGCTACGGCAGGGGCGGGGGGCTGAGGACGCATGGGGTTCCTGGACAGGCTGCGCGGGGTCGGGCGTGAGGCGAGGGGGGCGACGGGGAGCGGGACCGGGGCCGGGGCTTCGGGCGGATCGGGTGCGGGGGGCGTTTCCCCCGCGGGCGGGTCGAGCGGGGTCGCCGGGGCCGGGGCTTCGGGCGGGTCGCGTGCGGGGGGCGTTTCCCCCGCCGGCGGGTCGGGTGTGAGCGCGGGCGCCGGGGCCTCGGCTGACGCGGGCGCGCGTGCCGGCGCCGGTTCGGGTGGGGGTTCCGCCGGCGGCGGGCCGTCCGGCTCGGGCGGCGGCGCGGTGCGTCCGCGTACCGCCGGGTGGTCGGCGCTGCCGCCGGTCCAGCGTGCCGCGGCACGGGGTCCGGCGGGGGTCGCCGACGCCGGGTTCGGCGGTCGGCTGGCCACCTGGCAGAACCCGTCCTTCACCGGCACGCGTTCGCCTTCCGTCCTCGACGGGACCCGGGGCGACCGGATGACCACCCTGCCGTCCAGGCCCGCGCACCCGTCCGCGTCCACCGCACCGCCGACGCCCGCCGCACCGGCCTCGCCGTCGGTGCCCGCTCCCGTCACGCCCGCACCGGTTCCGGCGCCGTCCGCGCCGACGCCGCCGGTGGCTCCCGGCCCCGTCGTCGCGGCGCGGGGCGTCCACACGCTTCCGGCTCCGCCGGCCGCCACCGCTCCGGTGCAGCGGCGGACGCTGCCCGCACGGACGCCGTCCACGCCGTCGGCCGCTACGCCGTCGGCCTCCGCGCCGCTGACCAGGTCGACGACACCGCCGGTACAGCGCCGCACACTGCCCGCACGGATCCCGACCCCCGCCTCGCCTGCCGCTTCGCCTGCCTCGTCGGGCGCGCCGGGGGGCGGCTCGGGCGGGGGCACGAGCGCGAACACCGGGGGCGGAAGCCCGACGTCCGCGAAGGAGCCTGCGCCGGGCCCCGGGCGGGCGACGGCACCTCCGATCCCGACCGTGACACCGAGCCCGGCCCCGGCTGCGACCCCGCCGCTTCCTGATGTGCCTGCGGTGCAGCGTGCCGTGAGCGGGGCGGGTGACAGCGCTACGGCCGTGAGGCCGACGGCCGGCGCGCAGACGGCGTCCGGCGACGGAGGGTCGGCCCCGGCGGTCCAGCACACGGCAGCGTCGAGGGGCACCCCAGCGGGCCCGGCGGCCCGTCCGGCGTCCGCCCCGGCCGACGCGCCTGCCTCGGGTACGGCGATCCAGCGCACGGCATCGAGCCCGGCAGGTCCGGCGAGCGGCTCGACGTCCGCCTCGGCGGGCCCGGCGGTCCAGCGCGCCGCGAGCCCGGCAGGCGCTACGGCGTCCGGCCCGGCGCTGCCGGCCGCGTCGAGCCCCACCAGTGCGCCCGCGCAAGGCACGGCATCCCATTCGGCGAGCCGGCACACGGCAGCCCCGGTGACCCGCGCCGCGTCGGGCCCGGCGAGTACGCCCGCTTCAGCCACGGCGGTCCGGCCCGCATCGAGCCCGGCCGGCGAGCCCACGCAAGGCCCGGCTGTCCAGCGCACCGCGCGCCCGGCAGGCGACACCGCGCCCGCCCCGGCGGTCCGGCCCGCGTCGAGCCCGGCCGGCGAGCCCGCGCAAGGCCCGGCTGTCCAGCGCACCGCGCGCCCGGCAGGCGACACCGCGTCCACCCCGGCGATCCGGCCCGCATCGCGCCCCGCCGCCGAGCCCACGCAAAGCCCGGCTGTCCAGCGCACCACGAGCCCGGCAGGCAGCACCACGTCCACCCCGGCAATCCGGCCCGCATCGCGCCCCGCCGCCGAGCCCACGCAAAGCCCGGCTGTCCAGCGCACCGCAAGCCCGGCAGGCGACACCGCGTCCACCCCGGCAATCCGGCCCGCATCGCGCCCCGCCGACGGGCACACGTCACGTCCCGCGAGTGGTCCCACGTCCAGTCCGACGAGTCCGGTGACCCGCACCGCTCCCGGCCCGGCAGGCGAGTCCACCTCGGCTACCGCGATCCAGCGCGCCGCCAGCCCCGCAGGCGCTACGGCGTCCAGCCCGGCATCACGGGCCACGTCGAGCCCGGCCGGTGACCCCACGCCAGGTCCCGCAGGCGTGCGACCCGCCGCAGGCACGGCTGTCCAGCGCACCACGACTCCAGCGGGCGGCACCACGTCCGCCCCGGCGGTTCGGGCCGCGTCGAGCCCGGCCGGTGACCCCACGCGCCGCCCCACAGGCGTGCGACCCGCCCCAGGCACGGCGATCCAGCGCACCGCGAGCCCCGCAGGCGGCACCGCGTCCAGCCTCGCGTCACAGGCCCCGCCGAGCCCCACCGGCGAGCACACGTCACGTCCCGCAAGTGGACCCACACCCGGTCCGACGAGCCCGGTGACCCGCACCGCTCCCGGCCCGGCAGGCGAGCCCACCCCAGGTCCCGCGATCCAGCGCGCCTCCAGCCCCGCAGGCGCTACGGCGTCCAGCCCGGCATCACGGGCCACGTCGAGCCCCGCCGATGGGCCCGCGGCACGTCCGTCGTACGGCTCCGCGTCCGGTCCGGCGGGCCACCCCTCGGTGCCCTCACCCTCCTCGGGTGGCCCGGTGAACGTGCAGCGCGCCGGCCTCGGTCGTACGACGACCCCGTCCTCCCCCGCCGCCACCGGACCGTCGGCGAGTGCGCCGACCGCACCCCGCCCCGGCGTGCCGGCACCGGACGTACCCCAGGCACCGACGGCAGCTGCCCGCCCCGCCACCAACGCCCGCACCACCAACACCCCTGTCCCGCACGGCATCCAGCGGAGCGTCACCTCCTCCGCCCCCCGTCGCCCCGGCCTGGGCGCACCCGCGCGCGGCAACGCGGCCCTTCCCGGCGGCAATCAGGGCGCACCCATCGCCCCGACGCCGACCCCGCGCCCGTCCACTCCCGCAGACCCTCCCGCACCGCCCACGCACACCCCCGCCGCCCCCACGGCGGCCCCTCGCACCGCCAAGTCCGCTGTTCCTGCCGCGAGTTCGCCCACCGAGGCCCAACTCCCCCCGGTACAACGCGCCACCGCACTCCCGTCGGCCGGACCCGCCCCCACCGCAGGACGAGCCCGCCCCCTCCTCGGCGCCCCGCTGCCCACGCGCCCCTCGGACGCCAAGCCGCTCGACGCACCGGCACCCGCACCAGCACCCGCACCCGCACCCGCCGTACAGCGCACCCCCGCCCACCCGGCGCCCACTCCGACCCCTGCGGCCCAAGTCCCCTTCCCCAAGCAGCCCTTGGCCACCACAGTCAGCCCCACACCCCCCACTCCCTCCGTCGCCTCCCCGAGCCCCCTCCCCGCGATCCAGCGCACGGCCCTCCAAAGCCCCGCGCCCACCGCGACCGCCACCGCCACCGCCACGGCCCCGACAGCCCCCGTCACCCCCGCCACCTTCACCACAACTCCCTTGAGCACCAACCCCATTCAGCCCCAGCCCCACCCCCAGCCGACCATCCAGCGCCACCCCGCCCCACCCGTCGCCCCCCTGCGCCGAACCGCGCCCGGCACCGCACCCCTCCCCGTCGTCCAGCCCCGCCCGGCCCCCGCGCCCCGGCAGACCGCACCGACGACGCCGCCGCCCGCCCCGCCCGTCCAGCGCGCCCCCCTGCCGACCGCGCCCCCGGCCGCGCCCCCGGCCGCCACCCCCGTCGCAGCGCCCCCGCCGCTCCCCTTCCCCGCCCCGCACCTCCCCCCGGTGATCCAGCGCGCCCCGTCCGCCCACGCCGCCACCAGCACGCCGCCAGCGACCCCGGTGAAGAAGCCGCGCAGCGGCGGTCGGACACCGCGCTCCGAAGGCTCCGACTCGCAGCACTCCTCGGCGCCCGCCACCCCCGCCGCCTTCGACCCCCGCAGCCTCACCGACTTCCAGCTCGACGAACTCACCCACCGGCTGACCGGCCGCATCACCCGTCTCCTGCGCACCGAACTGCGCCTGGACCGCGAACGCATCGGCCGCCTCCGCGACCCCCGCACCTGAGCCCCGCCCACCTGAGCCCACCAGCCGCCCGCCCGACCACCGCACGCCAGAAAGGCCGCCCCCCGATGTCCCGCGATCTCGACCCGGGCTCCACCATCTTCTTCACCCTGACCATCGACGGCGAGAGCCTCGGTTACTTCAACGGGTGCGAGGGCCTGTCCTCCGAGGTGGAGATCGAGCACCGGCAGGAGGGCGGCAACAACGGCTTCGTATGGCAGCTGCCCTCCCGCGTCACCTTCTCCACGATCCGCCTGACGCGTCCCCTCACCCCGGACACCACCAAGGTCGCCAAGTGGATCTCGTCGGTCACCACGGGGGTGACCCGCCCGACCGCCCAGATCGCCGCGCTGCGCGCCGACGGCTCGGAGGTGGCCCGCTGGGGGCTGATCGACGTGCTGCCGGTCCGCTGGCAGGGGCCGTCCCTGGACCCCGCGAACCCGGGGGTCGCGACGGAGGTCCTGGAGATCACCCACCACGGTTTCACGGACTAGGACGGAACGGGGAGCACAGACATGGCCAAGGGAAGCAAGGGCGGCGCGGGCAAGAGCCTGGTGCGCGCCACGCTCGCGATCCACGAACCGCCCGTCGGGTCCAGCACCACACCGGGCGGGCTGATCAAGTCCTTCGCGTTCGACTTCAACCCGGCGCAGTTGCAGCTCGGCCGCCGCGCCCAGTGGAAGGTGACGCCGACGGCCGCCGTCCGCGACGGCTCCGTACCGGAGTTCATGGGCCCCGAGCCGCGCGAGATGACGTTGGAGATCTTCCTGGACTCCTCCGACCAGCCGGGCGGCAACACCGTGCTGAAGAAGGTCGAGTCGCTGCTCGAATGCTGCGAGGTCACCGCGAAGAGCATCGCCGCCAAGCAGCCCTCGCCGCCGTGGGTGGTCTTCCAGTGGGGCTCCTTCTCCACGGCCCGCTTCACCGCCTACGTCAGCAGCGTCGACGTCGGCTACTCCCTCTTCGGCACGACCGGCGTCCCCATCCGCGCGACCTGCCAGGTGCGGTTGCACGAGATCCCCAGCAAGACCAAGGGGCAGAACCCGACCTCGGGCGCCCTCACCGCGCAGCGCGTGCACCGCGTCGTCGCCGGGGACTCGCTCCAGTCGCTGGCCTGGCGCGAGTACGGCGACACGGCGGCCTGGCGGGCCATCGCCGAGGCCAACGACATCGACGACCCCGCCCGGCTGCCCAACGGCGTCGAACTGGTGCTGCCCGCGGCGGAGGAGGTGCGTCACTGATGGTGCAGTCCGCCTACTCCAGCGTCGTCCAGGTCACCCTGGGCGGCCGGCCCCTGCCCGCCGACTTCGCGCCGCTCCTCGTGGAGGGCTGGGTCGACCAGGGCCTCGGCGTCCCGGCCGCCTTCCGGCTGACGTTCCGCGACCCCCACCGGCAGGTCCTGCGCAAACTCGGCGTGCGGTTCGGGACGCCGGTCGTCATCGCCCCCGTCGCCGACGGTCAGGGCGCCGCCGACCCGCTGCTGACCGGCGAGGTGTCCGGACTGGAGGCCGACTACGACGGCACCGGCTCCTTCACCGTCGTCCGTGGCTACGACCACGGCCACCGGCTGATGCGCCAGCGCCGGATCGCCGCCTACCGCAACCAGAGCGCCTCCGACATCGCCCGCAGACTCGCCGCGCAGGACGGCGTCCCGGTCGGGCGGATCCAGTCGACGAAGACGGTGTACGAGTTCATCAGCCAGGCCAACGTCACCGACTGGGACTTCCTCGCCCGTCTCGCCGACGAGAACGAGATGGTCATGTCCGTCGACGCCAAGGGCAAGTTCCAGTTCGTCCGGCCCGACCCCGCCTCCGGGGCGCCGCCCGTGTCCACCCCCGGCGAGAAGAGCCCCTTCGTGATGGAGGCGGGCACCGACATCCTCCGGCTGCGCGCCGCCGTCACCTCCGCCGAACAGGTCGGCACCGTCGAGGCGCGCGGCTGGGACGTGACGACGAAGAAGACGCTCACCGCGACCGTGCCGGCCACCGACAACCCGGGCATCAGCATCGGCACGACGCCCGCCGAGGCCGCCGTGAAGTTCAAGCCGGCCAAACTGGTCGACGCGCAGACGCCGTACGACCGGCAGTCGGAGGTGAAGTTCGCGGCGGAGGCCCTCGCCGACGAGGTCACCGGCTCGTTCGCCGAACTGGAGGTCGTCGCGCGCGGCACCCCCAAGCTGCGTCCCGGGCTGCCCGTCACGCTCGCCGACGTCGGGTACCCCTTCGAGGGCAAGTACACGGCGACGTCCGTGCGGCACGTCTTCGGCGACGGCAAGCACTACGAGGCCTGGGTCACCGTCAGCGGCCGGCAGTGGCGCTCCCTGTACGGGCTGTCCTCGGGCGGCGGCGGCTCGGCCAACGGCCTCCAACTGCCCGGCATCGCCAACGCCCTGGTCACCGACGTCCAGGACCCGCTCAAGCAGGGCCGGGTCAAGCTCCGGTTCCCCTGGCTGGACGACGCCTACGTCAGCGACTGGACGCGGGTCGCGCAGTGGGGCGGCAAGGACGGCGGCTCGATCTTCCCGCTGGACGTCGACGACGAGGTGCTCGTCGCCTTCGACCGGGGCGCGCTGGACCACCCGTACGTCATCGGCGGCCTCTACAACGGCCGGGACAAGCCGACGCCTGTCCGCGACGTGCCGCTGCACGACGGGGCCCGCAACCGCGCCGCCCGGCACACCCTCTCCGACCGGGACGGCAACCGGGTCGACCTGCTCAGCCAGCGCACCGGCGGCAAGCAGGGCGTACGGCTGACCAGCGGCGACGACAAACTCGTCATCAACCTGGACCGGGCGCAGACCGAGATCACCGTCGACAGCAAGGGCGCCGTCAGCATCAAGGGCGGCCGGTCGGTGACGGTGGAGGCGGGCACCGACCTCACGCTGAGCGCGCGCCGCAACCTGACCGTCAAGAGCGGCGGCACGCTCACCATGCAGGGCCGCGGCCTGGTCAACCTCAAGTCGCTCGGCGGCGCGGTGACGGTGGACGCGATGGGCGCCCTCAACCTCAAGGCCGTCGGCGCCACGATGATCAGCTCGGGCGGCACCCTCCAGGTCAACTCCATCGCGAACGTGGGCATCCGGGCCGTCACCCTCATGCTTCAGGGCGCCGTGCTGGTCAACAGCAAGCCGTACCCGCTGCCGTGACGACGAAGCAGCGCGTCAGGAGAAGGAAAAGGCAGGTGGCCCACTGATGGCCGAGCAATTCGTCGGATCCGGCTGGGCGTTCCCGCTCCGCATCGGCCCCACCGGAGGCATCGCCCTGGTCAGCGGCGAGCGGGAGATCGAGGAGGCGATCCGGCTGGTCCTCGCGACCGCGCCGGGCGAGCGCCCGATGCGCCCGGAGTTCGGCTGCGCCATCCACGACCTGGTGTTCGCCCCGGTCAACGAGGCGACCGCGGGCCGCATCCAGCACGAGGTGTACACCAGCCTGGACCGCTGGGAGCCGCGCATCGAGGTCCACGACGTCGAGGTCACCGCCGGCGCCGAGCAGGGCGTGCTGTTCATCGACGTCCGCTACTCGATCCGCGGCACGAACAACCCGCGCAGCCTCGTCTTCCCCTTCTACGTCATCCCGTCCCACGACGAGCCGGACTCCCCGAGCTCCTCCGGTACGGCTTCCGAAAGCGACCGCTGATGGCCCTGCCCTCCCCCAACCTGGACGACCGCCGCTTCCAGCAGTTCGTCGACGACGCCAAGCGCTACATCCAGCAGCGCGCGCCGGAGTGGACCGACCACAACGTCTCCGACCCGGGCGTCACCCTCGTCGAGACGGTGGCCCACATGGCCGACCAGATCGTGTACCGGCTCAACCGGGTCCCGGAGAAGAACCACCTCGCCTTCCTCGACCTGGTCGGCATCCACCTCTTCCCGCCCTCGGCGGCCCGCACCGACGTCACCTTCTGGCTGTCGGCGCCGCAGGACGACACGGTGCTGCTGCCCGTCGGCACCGAGGTGGCGACCGTGCGCACCGAGAGCGAGGAGGCCGTCGTCTTCGCCACGGAACGCGAACTCGCCGTCGTGCCGTGCGAGTTGCGGCACCTCGTCGTGCAGCGGCAGGGCGAGCCGGTGAGCGACCGGACCGACGACCTCACCGAGGGCAAGGACGTGATGTGCTTCGCGGAGGCCCCCCGGCCCGGCGACTGCATGCTGTTCGGCCTGACCGCGGCCGTCCCGCACTGCGCGGTCGCCCTCGAACTCGACAGCCGCGTGGACGGCGTCGGCGTCGACCCGCGCCAGCCCCCGCTGGTCTGGGAGGCGTGGACCGAGGACGGCTGGCAGGCCTGCGAGGTCGACCGCGACGGCACCGGCGGCCTCAACCGCCCCGGCGAGGCCGTCCTGCACATCCCCGGCGGCCACGTCCTGTCCCGCTCCGGCGGCCAGGAGGCCGGCTGGCTGCGCTGCCGCGTCACCGAGCCGCTGGCCGGCCAGCCCTTCTACACCACCTCCCCGACGGTCCGCTCCGCCGACGCGTTCACCATCGGCGGCACCGCCCCCACGATCCACGCCGAGACCGTCTACGACGAGGCGCTCGGCGAGTCCACCGGCCTCCCCGGCCAGCGGCTGCGCCTCGAGAACGCGCCCGTCGTCGGCGACGACCCGCCGCTCCTGCTCCAGACCGCCGAGCACGAGGGCTGGGTCGACTGGCGGGTCGTCCCGCACTTCGCCGCCTCCCGCCCCGACGACCGGCATGTCACCCTGGACGCCGCGACCGGCGAGATCGCCTTCGGCCCGTCCGTCCGTGAACCCGACGGCGCCCTGCGCCAGTACGGCGCCGTCGCCCCCAAGGGCTCGGTGATCCGCGCCCGCCGCTACCGCACCGGCGGCGGTCGCGCCGGCAACGTGGCCCGCGGCGCCGTCCAGGTGCTGCGCACCTCCGTGCCGTACGTCTCCGAGGTCGTCAACCGCGAGGCCGCGCGCGGCGGGGTCGACGGGGAGACGGTCGCGGAGGCGAAGGTCCGCGCCCCCATCACCCTGCGCGCCCAGGAACGGGCCGTCACCCTGCGCGACTACGAGGAACTGGCCCGCCGCGCCGCCCCCGAGACCGCCCGCATCACCTGCCTCGAAGGCGAGCCCGACGACCACGGGGCCTACGCGGTACGGGTGTTGGTGGTGCCGCAGGCCGTGCCCGACCCGGGAGGACGACTCCGCTTCGAGCAACTCGTGCCCGGTGACGCGCTGTTGGACCGCATCACCCGTCATCTCGACGAACGGCGCCTGATCGGCACCCGGTTGGCGGTCGGCCCGCCCTACTACCAGGGCGTCACCGTGGTCGCCACCGTGCACGCCTTCCGCGGCGTGGACACCGACCGGGTGCGCCGGCAGGCCCATGACGCCCTCTACCGCCATCTCGACCCGCTGACCGGCGGCGCGGACGGCCGCGGCTGGCCGTTCGGGCGGCCCGTGCAGTCCGGGGAGGTCTTCGCCGTGCTGCAACGCGTGCCCGGCGTCGAACTCGTCGACCAGGTCACTCTGCACCCGGCCGACCCCCTCACCGGCAAGCGCGGCGAGGCCACGGACCGCATCGACCTCTCCGCCCCGTCCCTGGTGTTCTCCTACGACCACCGCGTCCGGGTGATCGGGGACGGCTCGTGAGGGGCTCGATCGACGGGCTCGGCTCGTCCGCGCCCATCGGCGCGATGCTGCCCGCCGTGTTCGCCGACGACGACCTCGCGGGGCGGTTCGTCGGCGGGCTCGACGAGGTGATGGCGCCGATCCTCAACGTCCTGGACTGTCTGCCCGCCTACTTCGACCCGGCGCTCGCCCCGGCCGACTTCACCCGCTGGCTGGCCGACTGGGTCGGCGCGGAGACCGACGGCACCGAACCGGAGCCCCGGCTGCGGGCCGCCGTCGCCGCCGCCGCGTATCTGCACCGGGTCCGCGGCACCCGGCGGGGCCTCTCGGAGGCGGTGCGGCTCGCGTTCGGCGTGGAGCCGGAGATATCCGAGAGCGGCGGGGCCGCCTGGAGCGCCCGCCCGCTCGGCCCGGTCCCCGGCGAGCCTCGCCCCCATCTGCACGTCACGCTCCGCCTGCCCGACCCGGGCCCGGCCGACGAACACCGGCTGGACGCCCTCGTGGCCGCCGCCCGCCCCGCCCACATGCCGTACACGGTCACGGTGTCCGCCGCGACCGCCGCCGAAAGGACCCCGGAGAGATGACCACCCAGAACTGCGCCGAGTGCGGCACCCGGGCGGAGCCGGGCCAGTCCTTCTGCGACGCCTGCGGAGCCGTACTGAGCTGGACGGACCGCCCGTCGCCCCGCAGGACGAGCGGGACGGGCGGGACGGCGGCGGGGGGCGCGGGCGCGGCGGCGGCCGGTCCGGCGGCGGGTGCGCCGACCGGTACGGCGGCTGCCGGTGCGCCTGCGACGGGCCCGGCTGCCGGTACGGCGGCTGCGGGCGCGACCGTCGGCGCGGCGGGTGCCGGTGCGCCGGCGGCGAGCCCTGCTGCCCACGCACCGGCGGCGCCGGCCCCGGCACAGCCGCCTGCCCCCGCCCCGGCCGCCGCCCCCGCGGACGATCACGTCACCTCGGACGACGAGGACACCGCGGAGACCCCGCTGCCGCCCCTCCCGCCGGACGAGCACGGCACGGCGGCCCCGGCGGGCGGGGCTGCGGCCCCGGCGGCACCGCAGGCTCCGGCGGCCACGCACCCCGCCCCCGCCCCGGCACCGGCACCGGCACCGGCACCGGCACCGGCACCGGCACCGGCACCGGCACACGTACCCCCGCCCGCTCCCGCGCCCGCGCCGGTCCCCGCTCCCGACCACACCGCCCCCACCCAGCCCGTCACCCATCCCGCTCCCGCCCCCGCTCCCGCCCATCCCGCTCCCGCTCAGCCCGCCGCCGCGATCCCCTCGCCGGCTCCCGCGCCCGACGACACCATGACCGCGCGCGCCCGCTCCCTCCTCGTCCCCGTCGCCGAACCGCAGCCGCAGCCGGCCCCGCAGCCCGCGGTGGCCCCGGTGCTGCCGGGCCGGCCGGTCGTGGACCGGCCCCAGGTGCGGGCCCCTGGCCCCCAGCAGGGCGAGATGAACGGCGTGCCCTGCCCCTGGTGCGCCACCCCGAACAACCCCGACCGCCACTACTGCGTGCGCTGCGCGATGCCGATGACCCTCGTCGACGACGCGCCGGGGCGTCGCCCGTGGTGGCGTCGCATCCTGGGCTTCCGCAACGGCGAGACCCCGTGGGCCGGCGACCGCCCCCGGCTGCGGCGCACCTTCGACCGCATCGTGACCTGGGTGATGGTCGCGGCCACGCTGAGCCTGGTGGTCTGGGTCGGGGTCAACACCCCGGAGTGGATCCAGGCGACCCGCGACCACTTCGCCAAGCGCGCCCTGATCGCCCCGGACCAGGTCGCCGCATCCCGCTCCTACCCGGGCCACAAGCCCGAGCTGGCCTTCGACGCGCTCAACAACAGCTGGTGGGGTCCCGGCGTGTCGCAGTCGGGCAAGGGCGAGTGGATCGAGGCCCGCTTCGCCGAGCCGACCCGGCTGCTGGACCTGATCATCACCCCGGGCGTCTCGACCCGCGGCGACCAGCTCCAGGAGTCGGCGCGGCCCCACCGGGTGAAGGTGCTGATCACGAAGAACGACGGCTCGACCATGACCCGGGACCTCGTCCTCGACCAGGGCGCGGGCGCCCAGCGGCGCGCGTTCCGGGTCGGCGAGGTCACCAAGGTGCGCTTCACGATCGAGTCGGCGTACGCGGCCTCCGGGAACAAGCAGGTGGCGATCGCCGAGATCGAGTTCTTCGGCCGGTCGAACGCGAACAGCACCTGACCGGACCGGACACGAACACCGAGGGCGGTCCCGAAGGGGGCCGCCCTCACCCGTCCCGGCCCCGCCCGTCCCGGTGCACGACTCCCGGAAACGACGCGAGGCCCACCCCGTCTGAACGGGATGGGCCTCGCGGTGAGAGCGCCGGGCAGGCCTTGCACCTGCATCTCCCCACAGGAAGTGGGGCGTCTTTCCTTGGACCACCAACGCAGAACCGGTTCACCGTCGTTGTGGCGACCAGCTCAAGATCAATACTACACCATCGCCGGCGGGCGCCGAACCACCGTCATTCGAGCTTCTCCAGCTTCAGGTCCGGCCCGACGACGAGCGTCACGAGCCCCGCCGCGGCGTCCGCGGACGCCGTCGACGCGGCCCCGGGGAAGCGCGAGGCGAGGACGGCGGCCTGCTTCTCCAGGCCCGCCGGGAAGGTGATCGCCGACTTGGCGACCGTCTGCGGCGCGTTGCCGGTCCCGACGACGGTGTAGCCGGCGGCGCGCAGCTTCTCCGCGACGTCCGCGGCCCGCCCGGACACGCCGGTGCCGTTGAGGACCTGGACCCGCACCTGCGAGGCGTATACGAGGTTCTTGACGGAGGCCTGCAACTGGGCCTTCGTCATCTCCTTGTCGTTGGCCAGGGCCGTGAACACGTCGGTGGCCTGCGGGTACTGCCAGACGACGTTGGCGAGGTCCTTCGGGAAGTCGGCCTCGCGCGGGTAGTTGGGCACCGTGAGGAAGGCCAGCCGCTCGCTGGGGATGCCCTTGAGCTGGTTGGCGAGGGCGTAGATCGGCTTGATGCCGGCCATGGCGGGGTCGGTGGTGAGGGACTTGGTGCCGGACTGGAGGACGCCGTACAGCGAGTCGGGGCTGGTCAGCTTCTCCTTCGCCTTCTTCATGAGGGCGTTCATGAACTCCTGCTGGCGGCCGATGCGCCCGATGTCGGAGCCGTCGCCGACGCCGTAGCGGACCCGGACGTAGCCGAGGGCGGTCTCGCCGTCGACGGTCTGGCAGCCGGCCTTCATGTTCAGCTTCGCCTTGTCGGAGACGATCTTCTGCTTCGGGCAGACCTCGATGCCGTCCAGGGCGTCGACCATGCCCTTGAAGCCGGAGAAGTCGATGGACATGAAGTTGTCGATGCGCAGGCCGGTGTGGGCCTCGACGGTCTTGATGCTGCACGCGGCGGCCCCGGCCACCTCGCCGCTGCTGCCGCCGATCGCGAACGCCTCGTTGATCTTGGCCTTGTGCGGGGCGGACATCTTGCCGTCGCCCTTGTCGCAGGCGGGTATCTGCACCCAGGAGTCACGCGGGAACGACACCACCGCGGCCCACTCCCGGTTGGCCGGGATGTGCAGCACCATCAGGGTGTCCGACTGCATGGTGGTGAGGTCGTTGCCGCCGTACTTCGCGTTCGCGCCGTCGCGGCTGTCGGAGCCGACGACGAGGATGTTCTTCGAGCCGGGGCTGAGGTTCTCCGGGCGGTCGCCGCCGAGCTTGTCGTCGACGTCCGCGGAGCTGATGTTGTTGTTGAGGTCCTGGTAGATCCAGGCGCCCGCGCCGCCGGCCCCGAGGACCACCACCGCGGTGACGCCGGCGCTCCACGCCAGCACCCGCCCCCGCCGCGTCAGCCTGGTCTGACCGCGGCCGCCGGCCCGGCCCGCCGGAGTACGCCGACGCCCTCTGCTCCCGCTCATCGGCGTTGCCCTCCGCTCGGCCTGTGTCGCCACCCCGTACACCGTGCTCGGATCATCGGCGTCGGTCGCCGTCGGCCGTCGGAACCCTACACGCAGGCAGGAATACGTCCGCAAAGCACAGCTGTCTCACCAGACTCCCGAGGACCGGGTTCAGGTTGCCCCAATTCCCGTTTCTGGTACGTCACATGACTGACCGTGATGTTCCGGAGACCGACCGTTCCGGACGCCCGCCGCGACACGACGGACGCCCGGACCGAGTGATCGTCGGTCAGCGCGTGTTGATCACTGCTCGATGATCAGCGCTCGTCGATCAGGGAGCGTTGATCAGGTCGTACGGCGGGACCGACACCGTACGGGCCCCTTCCTTGCCGCCGAGGACGACCTTGCGCAGGGAGGTGTTGTTGTTGAGGTTCGTCTCCTTGAGGCGCTTGGCCGGGTTGGCGAGGACCTCGACGTAGTACGTGCCGTTGGGCAGTCCGGTGATGTCGAAGGACTGGCCGGGCCGGTACTGCGTGTAGGTGTCGCCGGAGCCGACGTCGAGGACCTCACGCACGGAGATCGAGTTCTGCTCGCCGCACGCCGTGGACAGGTCCGTGTTGTACGGGTGCCAGTTGGCGTTCTTCACCGTGTAGTCGACGGCGTCGGTGTTGGCGAGGCAGAACGCCTCCTTGCCGCTGCGCACTTCCTTCTTCTTGTCCGCGCTCAGCAGGCGGTAGCTGGCGAAGTCGGTGAAGTGCCAGTGCTCGTGGCCGACGCGCGGGTCCCACTCCATGGTGCCGGTGGGGGTGTAGCCGACCTGCTTGCCGTTCGCGTCGTAGAAGTACTGGTAGGCGTCCATCAGGTCCTTGCCGGGGCTGCGGAAGCCGTCCACGACGAGGGGGGCCGGGCCCGCGTTCCAGACGTTGGCGCTGAAGGCGAGGTAGTCCTTGCCGGGTACGTCGCCGTCCTCGCCGTCGGTGATCTCGAAGCCCCAGGCCGGCAGGGAACGCAGGTCGGGCTTGGGCACGTTGGCCGGGACGCTCGCCCTGCCGGTGGGCCGCTGGGCGTTGGCCTTCAGGGCGGGGGCGATACGGGAGCCGTCGGTGTGTCCCCTGCCGTCGCCCAGGTGGTGGGCGAGGCCGCGGGCCTCCAGGGCGTGGGAGAGCGCGGGCGGGGTGGGCTCGTCCGCGCCGCGGGTGCCGTAGTGGTGGCCGGTGCCGTGGGCGTTCTGCGCCCCGTGCGCACCGTGGTCCGCCTTGCTGCCGTGCATGCCGTGGGCGGCGGAGGAGCTCCGCCCGGCGGCGCCCTCGCCGTCCTCGGGGGACTGGCGCACCGTCACCTTGACGGTCTGCGGGGTGTCGGCCATGCCGAAGTAGTCCCGGTACTTCTTGGCGACCGACACCTTGGCGGTGTACTCGCCCACCGGCAGGTCGGTCGGCTTGTCGCGGTCACCGGTGCTGGTGTTGGCCGCCCAGCCCTTCTCCACGCCCCACACCGAGCCCAGGGTGAAGGGGTTGGTGGGGCAGCTCTGCGGATAGTGCGAGGTGGCCGGCGCGTCGGGCCGCAGGCGGCCGGAGGCGTTGTTGGGGCAGAAGTTCCCCTTGGTGGCGAGCACTTGGGCGCCGGCCTTGTTCTTGATCGACACCTCCAGGAAGCCGGACAGCCCGCCGAAGTCGCTGACGAGCCCGGCGGGCAGCGTCTTCGTCGTCACCTTCTTCCCGTCGCGCAGGATCTGCTGGGCGACGACGGGGTCCTTGTAGGACTTGCGGGTCACCTTGAACTCGAGCGGCGCGTTGTCGACGGACACGTAGGTGCCCAGGTCCAGGCTGACGCCGGCCTGTCCGTCCCACTCCCACCGGTCGAGCGTGATGGACTTCGACGCGGCGATCAGTTTGAGCTGCGGTGTGCCGGGCGTGGCCTTCGGCGCCGCGCCGGCGCCGGGCGCGGCCCCGGCGACGGCGACGACGACGAGCGCGGCTCCCGCGGCGAACGCCGTCCGCTGGAGCCTCTTGCTCTCTTTCTGACTGGTCATCGGTTCCTCGTCTGCGAGTGCCATGGTCGATGGCATCGGACTGGACAGCCCGCGGACCCAGCCCTCGAACGGACGCACCCCACGCGCCCCGGCCGTGTCTGTGGGCACCCTGTGAGAGAGGTAAATCCGCTCCCGGGGTTGCCTGCCGCCACCGACATTCACCCGCCCCGCGCCGCGCTCCCCGCCGCGGTCTCAGAACGGAACCCGAACCCCAACTCGGCCGAAAGCCCGTAGTAGTGCCGGAAGTTGTAGATCAACGAACTCCACGCCGAGGGATCGACATGCTGCGTCCCGGGAACCACGACGGAGTCATCGGCATGGACCCGCACCACCTCGCACTCGACGATCCGGAAATCCCCCTCGGCCCCACCCGGCCTCATCGACCGCACCACGGCCTCCAGTTGCAGCGGGCACTCGGCGACGCGCGGCGGCCGCACGGTCTCGGAGGCCTGCGGGGTGAGCCCGGCGGCGCGGAACTTGTCCGGCTCGTGCCGGTAGACCCCCCGCTTCCCCTCGGGCACCGGCCGCGCCCCGGTGAGCGGAGCCAAAGCCTCCACCTGCCGCCACAGCTCCGGCCCGGGCAGGTTGACCACCACCTCCGGCCTCTCGGCCAGGTTCTCGACGGTACGACTCCCGCACCCGACCCCGAGCACCACACTCCACCCGAGCGCCCAAGCCGACGAGACAGGCGCGAGATTGGCCGTCCCGTCCTCGTTCACGGTCGCCAACAGAGCGACGGGAGTCCCGAAGTAGAGAATGCTCGGAGAAATGGACACATGCCGCCGACCGACCACGGCCTCGTCCGCTGAAGTACTCATGCGGAGACGCTAGCCACGCGACACTTCGGCCCGCACCGAACCGTCAGAGGCCGTAGCGGGGCTTCAGGTGGCGCCAGAAGTCTCGGAACATCCACTTGTCGAAGTCGGTGATCTGGGCCGCGCTGCCCGCCTTCATGAGGAAGCAGCACTGGCCGGTCGGGGACCAGTCGTAGAAGTCGTCCAGGCCGAAGGTGTGGCCGACCTCGTGGAGGTAGATGTGGATGTTCTCCTGGGAGAGGGCGGAGGTGAAGTACTCCTGGCCCACGCGCTGGCCCCAGTCGCCGCCCGCGCCGCCCTGCATGCCCTTGGTGAGCCAGAGGGACTGGTCGTAGTGGCGGGCCGTGCCGCCGGGACACCTGGAGTAGTTGCCGTCCTGGTGGAAGAAGCGGCCGCAGTCGGGGGCGCACTGCGGGGCGCCGGCGCCGTCGAGGACGTTGGTGTAGACGTCGACGGAGTTGTCGGTCCACTGGAGCGTGGAGCGGTTCTTGACCGCCCAGCCGACGATGTTGACCGGGACGGTGGTGTACGGCCAGTCGTTGTAGCCGCGGCCGTTCTCCACCTGGGCCGCCATCCACTTGCCGAACTGCTTCTTCAGCGCCGTGTGGATCCGGTCCCGCAGCGCCGTGCTGACCGGGGCGTCCGACTCCCAGCGGACGCAGTAGTTGATGCTGCCGCGGTTGGCCATGACCTGGTCCCAGCCGTAGTTGCGGAAGCCGTAGAGGTCCGGATAGGTCGTCGAGACATGGTTCCAGACCTCGTTGAGCGGCTGGACCAGGTTGGAGGGCGGGTTCCACTCGGCGGCGGCCTCGGCGCGGGGGGCCGCCGTCCCGGTCGTGTGGAGGATGGCGGCCAGGGCCGCCAGCACGGTGAAGATCCGTGCGAGATGCCTGCGCATGGGGTGAACTCCTCGTGTGGGGAACGGGATTCACGGATAGGACGTCTCCTGGTCGCCGCCGGGGCGGTGCGGGTTGCCGTCCCGCGGCTGTCCGTTGTCCGTGCCGCATCGGTCCGTCGCGGGGGCGATCCGTCGCCGGGCGATCCGTCGCTCGGCGTCCGGCAGGTGGGCGGGGCGGCCGGGCCGCGGGCGGGGCGTCGTAGCATCCCGGCGTGACGGACTGGAGCCTGCGGGCGGCCACACCGGCCGACGTCGACGCCGTGGCGGAGCTACGGGCCGTCGTGCTCCGCGCCGATCTCGAACGCCTCGGCCGCTACGACGAGCACGGCGTGCGGCGGCGGCTGCGCGACGGCTTCGTCCCGGCGCACACCCGCGTGATCGAGGTCGCCGGCGCGCTCGCCGGCAGCGTCGCGCTGCGTCCCGCGGCCGACGCCCACTGGCTGGAGCACTTCTACCTCGCCCCGGCCGCCCAGGGCCGCGGCATCGGCTCCGCAGTCCTCGCCCGTCTCCTGCGCGACACCGACCGCGCAGGTCTCCGCGTCCGCCTCAACGTCCTCCAGGGCAGCAAGGCCCGGCGTCTCTACGAACGGCACGGGTTCGTGCTCGAACGGCAGGACGCCGTGGACGTGTTCCTGGTGCGGGAGCCGACGGCCGGCGCGGCGGCGAACTGACGTACGGCCGAACGGCCGCCCGCCGGGACGGACGCCCAGGTGAACACCCGTCCGCCCGCACAGACGCCCGAACTGGCGTCCGACCCGCCGTCCCCGTCCGGGTGGTGCGCGAGCGATTCACCCGTACGGGTGGATTGGCCGTCGGCATCATGAGCCGGTGCCGCAGCCCCTTCGCTCGCTCCTCGCAGCCGTCGCCGCCCTCGCCCTCCTCTCCGGGGCGGCCTGCGCCCCCCTGGAGGGCGACCGCCGCTCCCCGCCGTCCGGCGGTCCGCCCGCCTTCGGGGCGTACGTCGGGTACGACTCCGAGGGGGTGCGGCGGATCGCCGGGCTCGACGGCTGGGTGGGGGCGGCCACGCCCCGGGTCGGACGGGCGTATCTGCCCGGGGACCGGTGGAGCAACATCGAGGGGGCGCCCGGCTATCTGGAGCACTGGGCGCGGTGGCGCAAGGCGCGCCCGGACCGCATGTTCGTGCTCAACGTGCCGATGCTGGAGCGGACCGAGGCACGGCTCGACGACGCCACGGTGCGGGCGGAGTTGGGCCGGGGGGCGCGGGGCGAGTACGACGCGCACTTCCGGGCGCTCGCCCGCCGGCTGGTCGTGCTGGGGGTGCCCGACACCGTGCTCGTCGTCGGCTGGGAGATGAACGGCATCACCTACAGCCACCGCTGCGGCCCCGACCCGGCGGCCTGGAAGCGGTACTGGACGCGGATCGTGACCGCGATGCGGTCCGTGCCGGGGCAGCGGTTCCGGTTCGAGTTCACGCCCAACCGGGGGCGGGACGCCGTCCCGTGGACCGAGTGCTACCCCGGCGACGGGTACGTCGACGTCATCGGCATGGACGCCTACGACCAGCCCGAGGGCATGCCCTTCGAGGAACAGGTCGCCGAACCGTACGGGCTCGCGGCGCACGTACGGTTCGCCGAGGAGCACGGCAAGCCGGTCTCGTACCCCGAGTGGGGCCTGTGGCACAACGGCGACAACCCGGCCTACATGCGCGGCATGCTCGACTGGTTCACCCGCCACCGCCCCCTCTACCAGACCATCAGCGACTACTGCCCCCACGGCGTGTGGCGCTGCCGCGCCAACCCCCGCTCGTCGAAGGTGTACCGGGAGGTGACGGAGGAGGCCGGGTAGCGGGGCGGAGGAGAACCCGCAGCGGGGCGAGCGCCGTTCGGGGGAACGGGCGGAGCGTCGCCGGGGGGCGTGTCCCCGGTGGTCCGATGATCCCAGGATGCGACGAGAACACCATGCGCGCCTGCCGCTCACGCGCCTCGGTGCCGTGACCGGGGTCGTCGTCCTCCTGCTCACGCTCGCCGCGGCAGCCGCGGCAGCCGCGGCAGCCGCGGGCGCCGCCGGGGACGCCGGGGGCGAGGACGGGTTCCGCAAGGCGACCGCCCGGTCGGTGCGGGCCCATGAGCAGGCCCGCCGGCACGTCGAGCGGCTCCGCGCGGAGGACGCCCACCCCTCGGAGATCAAGGCCGCCGAACGCCGCCGCAAGGCGCTGCGCGCCGCGTTGTGGGACCGGCTGTGGGCGGCGGCGAAGGCGTCCGGCGACCCGGTCGCCGTCGATCCGTCCGGACACGCCGGACGCTGCGCCGCCCGCGACCGCAGCCGCCCGCCCGAGCGCCCCGGCCCGTCCTGGACCGCCCCGACCCGCGACTACTGGCTCACCGCCGGCTACGCCGACCGCGGCGCGCGCTGGGCCCACCGTCACACCGGGCAGGACTTCGCCGTGCCCACGGGCACCCCCGTGTACTCCGTCGGACCCGGCACCGTCCGGGTCACCACCTGCGGCGACGGCTTCGGCCGCCAGGTCGTCGTGCGCCACCCCGACGGCTACTTCACGCAGTACGCCCACCTGTCCCGCATCGACGTCCGCACGGGCCGGCGGGTCGCCGCGGGCCAGCGCCTCGGCCTGTCCGGCGCGACCGGCAACGTCACCGGGCCCCATCTGCACTTCGAGGTCAGGGTCACCCCGTACATGGGCTCGGCGGTGTCGCCCCTGCCCTGGCTGCGCCGCAAGGAGGTGGACGTGACGGACTGACGCACGGACGTGCCGGACTGACGCGACGTGACGGACTGACGCACGGTAAATCCGGGTGCGCCCGCCTCCCCCGTCCCGCACACTGTGCGCCTGTCCGCCCGATTTCCGCGAGCAGGGGGAGGCCTTGGAGTGAGCAAGCGGCGTTACGTCGCCCGGGGCGTGCCCGGCGGCTACCGCATATGGGACAACCGGGGGCGCCGCTACTGGGGCGACTTCTACGAACTCTGCCCGGACGAGCTGCTGGCCGAGCTGAACGGCCCCGCCGACCAGGACCGCATCGTCGAACTCATGCGCACGTACAGGAAACTGAAGCGCTGAGCACCGAACTCTCCGCCGGCACCGGACGACGCGGGCCCGCGAACCGCGCTGCCGCGGCCGCGGGCCCGTCACCCTCCTCGCTCACGCCGGCCGCGTCCCGCTCCCCGTCGGCCGGTACACCGCCAGCGCCCAGATCACGAAGACGTCGATCGCGATCAGGATGATCGACCAGACCGGCGCGTACGGCAGGAACAGGAACTGGAGGACCAGGCTCAGCGAGGCCAGCACGATGCCGGTGACGCGGGCCCAGGCCGCGCCCTTGAGGATGCCCCAGCCGGCGACGGCGGCGATCACGCCGAGGATCATCAGGATCCAGCCCCAGCCGGTGAGGTTGATCTCGTACACGTAGTCGCCGATCCGCGCGTACACGTCGTCCTCGGCGATCGCGGCGATGCCCTGGAAGACGGCGAGGATGCCGTTGACCATCATCAGCACCCCGGCGAAGGTGGCCCCGCCCGCGGCCCAGCCGCTCTCCGCGGAGGGGTGGGAGGACCAGCTGGGCGAGCCCGACGGGCGGCCGGTCCCCTGGTGGGAGGGGTCCCAGACAGGGGAACCCTGGGGCGTTTGGGAGTGCGACGCGTCGGTCATGGCCGTACCCGGTCTCTCTGCTCCGTGCGAACCGTTCCGTTCGAGCTGTTGCTTCGCGCTGTGCCGTTCGAGCTGTCGCGTTCGAGCTGTGCCGTTCGAGCGGCTGCTTCTCCATGACCATCCGCCGGGGCCCGCGCCACCACCACGGGAACTGCTCCGAACGGGTGACACCGCGGGACACGGCACGTCAGGGCTCGCGGGCGCGCGCGGCCGGACCTTCACTGGCGACATGGCACCCCACCGCACCCCCACGACGAGGGCGCGCGCGGTCGCGCTGATCGCCGCCGTCCCCCTCGCCCTGCTCCCCCTCGCCGGCTGCTCCGACGGCGAGAGTCCCTCCGCCGTGACCAGCAGGGCCGCCTCCGCCGCCGAGTCGCTGGAGCAGCGGGCCACGTCGGCCGCGTCCTCCCTCGCCGCGCAGGCCACGGAGGCCATCGCCTCGGCCACCGCCGAGATCGGCCACCAGCTCGACGGCATCAAGGGCGGCGTGGACGCGAAGAAGGACGTGAAGCTGGGCGCGCCGAGCAAGGACTCCGACGGCCGCGCCAAGGCCCAGGTCACCGTCACCAACCCGGACGACGCGACGAAGTCCTTCGCCGTCCAGGTCAACTTCCTCAACACCGACGGCACCTGGCTCGACACCGTCCTCATCACCGTCCCCGACGTCACCGCCGGCGGCACCGGCACCGCGATGGCCCGCAGCTCGCGCAGCCTGACCGGCGACGTGAAGGCGCAGTTGGGCAGGGCGGTGCGGTACTGAGAGCGAACGCGCCCGGTCACACCCCCGCGGACGCGCCCGCGCGTGGATGCGCCCCCGTGCCACCCGACGCAGACTGGTCGGGTGAAGGCCACGCGTTCAGGACGTGACGCGGCCGCACCCCCCGCCGGGGAGGCGCCGCGGCAGACACTGGCGCTCGCCGCGATGCTGTTCGCGGTGGCGATGACGTTCATCGACCCAGACCATCGTCGCCATCGCGGCCCCCGGCATCGTGCACGAGCTGGGACTGTCCGCCGTGATCTCGTCGGTGCTGTGCGGCTGCGTCCCCGAGGGGACCGTCGCGCAGACCTGGCTGATCGTGTTCCGGGCGGCCCAGGGCCTGGGCGCGGCGCCGATCTGTCGATGCACGACCAGTGGCCGTACGCGGCGCTGGCCGGCGCGGGCATCGGCTTCATCCTGGCCCTGGCCTCCACGGACGCCGTCAACCGGGCCATCGGTGCGTCGTACGGCGAGGTCACCGGCATCACCCAGACCGTGCGCAACTACGCGGCGAGCGTGGGCCTGGCCGTCTACGGCACGATCCTCACGCATGTCACCGCCGACCGGGTGACGAGCACGCTCGAGTCCCGGGCTGCCCGAGGAGGAGGCCCGCGAGGTCGCCGGGCACATCGCCCAGGCCGTCACCGGCAGCGGCGACACCCGGATGCCGACGGGCGACGGCCGGGCGGCCACCTCCATGCGGGAGACGATGTCGGCGGTGCGGATGGAGTTCGCCGAGGCCAACCAGTGGGTGTTCTACGGCATGGCCGTCGCGCTGGGCATCGGCGGTCTGTGCGCCGTGCGCCACCCCGGCGGCCGGGTCACCGCCGAGAAGTCCGGCGCCGAACCCGGCGCCCGTTCACCCGTCTGACCTGCGCCGCACCGGGGCGCGTCCACCCCGCGCCGTATCCTCACCAACTTTTTGCGTATGCCGATGAATCTTCGCGCCCCCGCGTCCGTACTCCTGTGTGTCCGACCCCGCCGAGCACAGGCGGTATCCCCTAGGGGGGCAGGAGGAACGGTGCGTCTTTCGCGGAACGTGATGGGAACTGCCTTTGTGGGCGGTGCCCTGACTCTGACCTTGGCGGCACTCGCCTACCCGTCGATGCTGGGCCTGGAGACCGTCTCCACCTCAGGCGACCGGGTCATCGCCAACACCCAGTGGGGTCCGCTCACCGAGAGCGACCGCAACTTCGTGGTGGCGGTGCGGGCGGCGGGGCTGTGGGAGTACCCGGTCGGCTTCATCGGCCTCCAGAAGGGTCAGAGCCCGGCGGTGAAGACCGCCAGTGAGCACTTGATCGACGGGCACGCGGCCCTGGACACCACCTGCCGCAAGATCGCGCCCATGCTGAACGTCACGATCCCCAACGTGGCCAGCCCGCAGCAGCTCGGGTTCGTCAGCACCCTTCAGGCCGCCCAGGGGCAGCAGTTCGACATCGAGTTCGCCAACATCCTGCGCATGACGCACGGTTCCATCTTCAACACCGTGGCGAAGATCCGCTCCACCACCAAGAACACCCTCGTGCGGGCGCTGGCCGACCAGGCCAACGACACCGTGCTGGACCACATCACGGTGATGGAGAAGACCGGCATGGTCGACTTCGACCAGACGCTCTTCAACCAGACGACGCCGCCGAAGCTGCCCGCGACGGACATGACCCCGCCGCCGCCGGCCGCCGGCCAGCCGATGGTCGTGCTCACCCCGCCGCCCACCGCCACGTCCACGCCGGTGGACATCGACGCCGCGTCCGTGGTCGGCGGAGTGGCCCCGGCGCCGGCCCCCACGGCGCCGCAGCAGTAAGCCGGCCGCCCTACGCCAGCCACACCGTGGTGTCCGGTCCGAGCGCGCCGCCCTCCTCGAGCGGCGCGCTGGTCAGGAGCACCTCGCCGGGCGGCAGGGGCACCGGTCCTGACGACAGGTTGGCGACGCATCGCCAGCCGTCGGCGCGGGCGAAGGCCAGCACACCGGGCGGGCCGTCGTCCGCCCAGGTGAGCTCCTCGCCCTCCAGCAGTTTGCGGCGCAGGCGCAGGGCCGTGCGGTAGAGCTCCAGGGTGGAGCCCTCCACGCCGTCCTGCGCCTCGACGGCGTACCGCGCGAAGTACTCCGGCTGCGGCAGCCACGCGCCGCCCGCGCCGAAGCCGTACGAGGGTCCCGTCGTCGTCCACGGCAGCGGCACCCGGCAGCCGTCGCGGCCCTTGCGGACGTGCCCGGTCTGCTCCCACACGGGGTCCTGGAGGACCTCGAAGGGCAGGTCGGCGACCTCGGGCAGCCCCAGTTCCTCGCCCTGGTAGACGTACGACGAGCCGGGCAGCGCCAGCATCAGCAGGGTGGCCGCGCGGGCGCGGCGCAGGCCGGCCTCCTCGTCGAGGCGCGGGGCACGGCCGCCGGACAGCAGCCAGGCGTTGTCGTCGGCGTCCGGAGGCAGCGTCAGCCGGGAGGCGTGGCGCAGGACGTCGTGGTTGGAGAGCACCCAGGTGGCGGAGGCGCCGACGGCCCGCGCGGCGGCCAGCGACGACGTGATCACCTCGCGGAGGGCCTCCGCGTCCCAAGGCGCTTGCAGATACTCGAAGTTGAAGGCCTGGTTCAGTTCGTCGGGGCGGGCGTACAGCGCGCGCCGGGCGCCCGGCACCCAGGCCTCGGCGACCGCCGTGCGGGGCGGGGAGTAGGCGTCGAGGACGCGCCGCCAGTCGCGGTAGACGTCGTGGACCTCGTCGCGGTCGTAGAAGGGGTGGGTGCCCGGCGCCGCCGCGGCCAGGGCCGCCTCGCCGGCCGCGTCCGCGGAGCCGAGGTCGCGCAGCGGCTCGCGCAGATCCTTGACCAGCGCGTGCGCCACGTCCACGCGGAAGCCGTCGACGCCCCGGTCGGACCAGAAGCGCAGGGTGGTGCGGAAGTCCTCGCGCACCTCCTCGTGGTCCCAGTTCAGGTCGGGCTGCTCGCGGGCGAAGAGGTGCAGGTACCACTGGCCGTCCGGGACCCGCTGCCAGGCGCTGCCGCCGAAGACGGACTGCCAGTCGGAGGGCGGGAGTTCGCCGTGCGCGCCGCGTCCGTCGCGGAAGACGTAGCGGTCGCGGGCGGGGGAGCCGGGCCCTGCGGCCAGCGCCTCCTGAAACCAGGCGTGCAGGTGCGAGGTGTGGTTGGGGACGAGGTCGACGACCACCTTCAGGCCGAGGCGGTGGGCCTCGGCGACCAGCGCGTCGAAGTCGTCCAGGCCGCCCAGGCGCGGGTCGACGTCGCGGTGGTCGACGACGTCGTAGCCGCCGTCGGCGAGTTCGGACGGGTAGAAGGGGCTGAGCCAGAGCGCGTCGACGCCGAGCGCGGCGAGGTGGGGCAGCCGTTCGGTGACGCCCCGCAGGTCGCCGAGACCGTCGCCGTCGGCGTCGGCGAAGCTGCGCGGGTACACCTGGTAGACGACGGCCTGACGCCACCAGTCGGGGTTGCGGGAGGACAGGTCGGTCACGGGGCCGTCCGCGTGGTCGCTCTCGAAGTCGGTCACGTACGGGAGCCTGTCCACTTTGCCGGGAAAGCGAACGTGCGCACTTTCCGGATCGGGTCATTCCTCACATGGTGAAGTCGTGACGGATTCTTGAACTCCCCTTCCATAGGGCCAGGTTGACAGCCGTCCGCCGGGCGACCCACGATGTGCGCACGCTGTGGCGCATGTGACCAATGGGCCCGGTGTTCCTTCGATCCGTCCCGTCACCCCGGGCTGCTTCGCCATGCCGTGACGGGCACTCGCCCAGATGGGAATCGCATGTCCATAGCGAGACGTGTTTCCGCGCGCCGCCTGCTGGGGGCGGGCGCCGCTTCGCTCGCCCTGTGCACCGCGTCCGTCGCCGCCGCGTCCGGCGCCTTCGCCGGCACCGGGGCGCCGGGCGGCGACGGCTGGAAGTCCGGCGGCCAGTACCAGCCGGGCACGGGCGCGGGCACGGAGACGCAGACCGACCGCTGCCAGTTCTCGCTCGACGGTACGCGCTTCTTCGACTCCGTCCGGGTCGACGACCAGAACCTCAAGCCCGGCGAGGACGGCAAGGTCCACGTCACGGTGCGCACCGCCGGCGACGCCGCGTCCTGCACCGCCTCGCTGGCGTCCTACCTCGCCCACGGCGCGACCTTCCGCACCTCCGGTCTCCAGGTCTTCCTCGACTTCGACACCGTGACGGTCAAGCCCGGCCAGACCGACTCGCTCGACATCGCCGTGCCGGACGCGGGCTGCTACGCGCAGATCGACCTCTACCGGGGCGCGGTGAAGTTCGACGGCAAGCTCGACGCGAAGGACGGCTTCGAGCACGGTGAGCTGCCCAAGGGTCCGGACCGCCCGGTCATCAAGGACAAGCTGATCGCGGCCTGGAACGGCGGCACGAAGGACTGCACGGTCACCGAGCAGCCCCCGTCGAGCCCGCCGGCCAGCACCCCGGCCAACCCGCCGAGCACCCCCGCCTCCCCGTCGGCCCCGGCCTCGCAGCCCCCCGCCGGCGACAGCCCCTCCCCCAGCCCGTCGACGAGCACGGAGTCCCCGTCGCCGTCGCCGTCCACGTCCACCCCGGCCCCGAGCGCCTCGGAGTCGACCCCGGCCCCCGCCCCCACCCCCAACGGCGGCGGCGACCTCGCGAAGACCGGCGCCGACGGCAACACCGGCATCCTCGCGGCCGGAGCGGCGGCCCTCGTGGCGGCCGGCGGGGCCATCTTCGTGGCCACCCGCCGACGCCGGGCCTCCCGCTGAGGCAGCCGCCCGACCGAGCGCCGGGGGGGGGGGGGGGGGGGGGGGGGGGGGGGGGGGGGCGGGGGGGGGGGGGGAGGGCGGGGGGCGGCCCGGGGGGGGCCCCCCCCCCGCCGCGCGCGCGCCGGCCGGGCCGCGCCCCCCCCCGCGCGCCCCCGGCGCCCGCCCCCCCCCCCCCGCCCCCCCCCGCCCGCCCCCGGGCGCGCCGCCGCCCCCCCCCCCCCCCCCCCCCCCCCCCCCCCCGGTTCCGCTACGGCTTCTCCACCGTCGTCAGCCAGAGGCTGACGTATCGCTCGACGTCCACGTCCAGCGACACGTCCACCAGCGTCTGTTCGCGGGCGCCCTCGTGGATCTCGGACTCGCCGGGGTGCGGGCGGCGGTCGACGATCGTCTGGCCCCGGGTCGGGCCGGGGGCCAGGGAGACCTCCACCGGGAGCAGTTCGGTGGTCAGGCCCGCCGGGTCGACCACCGCGCACACCGCGCCCGCGTCGCCCAGACCGCCCGTCGGCGTCGGGTCGCCGGAGGTCGCCGGGTCACGGTGGGCGAGGAGTTCGCCGGCCAGCCGCAGCCGCGGCTCCGAACTCGCGCGCAGGCGCTGCACGTCCGCCGCCGGCACCAGCACCCGCTTGAACACGTCCAGCCCGTACATCGTGATCGGCACCCCGGCCGTCAGCAGGACCGCCGCCGCCTCCGGGTCGTGCCAGACGTTGAACTCCGCGACCGGGGTGGCGTTCCCGGTCGCCACCGCGCCGCCCATGAACACGATCCGCTCGATGTTGCGGACCACCTCGGGGTGCGTCCGCAGCAGCAGGGCGATGTTGGTGAGCGGCGCGGTAGGGATCAGCGTGACCGGGCGCGGCGAGGCGAGGATCTCGCGCCGCAGCAGCGTCACCGCGTCGACGTCGACCGGGACGCGGGTCGGCGCGGGCAGCCCGAGGTCGCCCATCCCGTCCGCCCCGTGCACGTGCCGGGCGGTGCGCAACGGCTCGATCAGCGGGCGGGCCGCGCCGCGCGCGACGGGGATGTCACCGGCGCCGGCCTGCTCCAGCACGGTCAGCGTGTTGCGGACGACGCCGTCCACGTCCGTGTTGCCGGCGACACAGGTCACGGCGCGCACGTCGAGACCGGGATGCCGGACGGCGAACAGCAGGGCCAGGGCGTCGTCGACGCCCGTGTCGCAGTCGATGATCACCGGGATGGGCTGACCGGTCACGGCGGGCTCCCCTTTCCAGGGACGGGTACGCGTTTGCGTGCGGGCGGGTACGGGGTCCGGGCGGGTACGGGTCTCCGGGTGCGACCTTACGCAGCCGGCCACAGTTCGTGGCCACGACCGGCGACCCGCTCGGCGATCCGGTCGAGCAGCTCCGCCGCCGGCACCGCGCCGGGACGCCGCCCGTCCCGCAGCCGTACGGCGACCAGCCCGCCGTCGGCCTCCCGCTCCCCGATCACCGCCACGTACGGCACCAGCCGCGCCGCCCGGATCCGGGCGCCGAGGGTGCCGCCCTGGCCGGGCCCGCGGACCTCCGCGCGCAATCCCCGTGCCGCCGCCCGGCGCACGACCTCGTGCGCACGCTCCTCCTGCGCCTCCCCCACCGGCAGCACCGCCAGCTGCACCGGCGCGAGCCAGGCCGGGAAAGCCCCGCCGTGCTGCTCCAGCAGATGGGCGACGGCCCGCTCGACGCTCCCGATGACGCTGCGGTGCACCATCACCGGCCGGTGCCTCGCGCCGTCGGCGCCGATGTAGCGCAGGTCGAAGCGCTCGGGCTGGTGGAAGTCGATCTGGACGGTGGACAGGGTCGCCTCCCGGCCCGCGGGATCGGCGATCTGCACGTCGATCTTGGGGCCGTAGAAGGCGGCCTCGCCCGCCACCGCCTCGTAGGCGATGCCGGAGCCGTCGAGCACCTCCCGCAGCAGCGCGGTGGCCCGGCGCCACAGCTGCGGGTCGGCGACGTACTTGCCGCCCTCGCCGGGGAGGGAGAGCCGGTACCGGGAGGCGCGGACGCCGAGATCGGCGTAGGCGCGGGCGATGAGCTCCAGGGCGGAACGGGCCTCCCCCACCGCCTGCTCCAGGGTGCAGAAGACGTGCGCGTCGTTGAGCTGGATCGCCCGCACCCGGGTGAGCCCGCCGAGGACGCCGGACGGCTCCGAGCGGTACATGCCGCCCAACTCGGCGATGCGGAGCGGGAGTTCGCGGTAGCTGCGGGAGCGGGAGCGGTAGATCAGCGCGTGGTGGGGGCACAGGCTGGGCCGCAGCACGACCTCCTCCGCGCCCAGCGCCATCGGCGGGAACATGTCGTCGCGGTAGTGGTCCCAGTGGCCCGAGATCTCGTAGAGCTCGCGTTTGCCGAGGACCGGCGAGTACACGTGCCGGTAGCCGGCGGCGCGTTCGGCCTCGCGGACGTACTCCTCCAGGGTGTGGCGGACGATCGCGCCGTCGGGCAGCCAGTACGGCAGGCCGGCGCCCATGAGCGGGTCGGTGTCGAAGAGGTTCAGCTCACGGCCGAGACGGCGGTGGTCGTGTCGGTGCTGCTCCACGGTGGGTTCCTCTCGGGGAGAGGCGAGTGCCCGCACGGCGAAGCCCCGGGGCACTCGCCCCGGGGCTTCGGACAACCAGTGGTCCAGTGATCAGCGCGCCGGGACACTCTCCGGCGTCGTCGTGGAAGACATACGGGCGCGCTGCATACGGCGACCGTAGCAACGGCGACGAACGAGCGGCGACCGCTTTTCCCCCGGGCCCCCGCCTTGGCCCGCTGCCGCCCCCGTCCCCGTCCCCGTTCCCGTCCCCCGGATGGACCATCCCGCTCGTCCGCGGGCGGCCGGGATGGTGCCGTGGGAGGAGGCAGCGCCTCGTGTCCCCCTCGGTCGCACCAGGAGGAACCTCCCGATGACCCGCCGTGCCCTCCTCGCCTGCGCCCTCTCCGCCATCGGGATCCTCCTCGGCGCCGGCGCCTGCGCCACGCTCGGACTGGAGCACCCGCCCACCGCACGGCCGCCCGAGCCGACGGTGCGGCAGTCGTCGGCGAAGCCGTCCGCGCCGGTCGCCTCGTCCGTGCTCACCGACGCGCAGGCGCAGGCCGCGCTCATCACCGACACCGATCTCGGCGCGCCCTGGACCCCCACCCGGGGTGCGGCCACCTGGCGGGACGGCATGCTCAAGTCCACGACCCCGACCGCCGACTGCCAGAAGCTGCTCGACGGCCTGTACGCCGACGAGCTGCTCGGCCAGGCCGCCCGCGCGGTCGTCGCGCTCGACGACGCCGACACCGGCGCCCAACTGCGCTACCAGCTCACCGACCTGCGCCCCCGCGACGCCGACCGCGGTCTGGACTGGATGCGGACGCTGCCCGACAGATGCGCCCGCTTCACCGCCCGCGCCCCGGACGACACCGTCCTGGACGTGACCGTCGCCGAGCAGGCGCTGCCGGAGGTCGGCGACGTCCGCCAGGGCCTGCGGGTGACGCTCACGAACTGGGGCGCCGACGGCGACCCGGTCGTCCTCTCCCTCGACGTGGCCGCCGTCCGCGCCGGCGCTGACACGTTCATCCTCACCAACGGCTGCATGGACGACGTACCGAACGAGGCCACCCAGGCCGCCGTACAACTCGGCGTACAACGCCTGACGGAGGTCAGAAAGCAGGGCCGAGTACAGGTGTGACGGGTCAGGATCAGCCGCGGTCCGGCTGCACCGGCAAGGGTCGCGGCGCAGCCGGCGGAGCGTCATTCGGAGTCGAAGCGGATCTGCCGCGTGACCACCTCATGGGCCACGTCCAGCACCGTGCGGCCCGCCACGAACGCGTGCGCGCGCAGCAGGGCCAGCGCCTCGTCGGAGGCGACGCCCCGCTGGGCCATCACCATGCCCACCGCCTGGTACACCTCGTCGTGGTCCGTTGCCAGCGGGCTCAGCCACAGCCCGTCGCCGCGCCGGCCCGCCTCCTCGCCGCGCGGCAGCGCCATCAGGGCCACCGTCAGGACGTCCGCCACCACCCGCGCCGTGCGCACCTCGTCGGCGGCGAGGTCGCCGGGCACGTCCCGGTAGAGGTCGAGGGTGCCCACGCACACCGAACGGTCGCCCAACGGCAGCGCGTACACCGCCCGTACGCCCGCCGCCGCGGCCTGCTGGGCGAACACCGGCCAGCGGGAGGCGTCCCGGCCGGCGGTGAGGTCGCGGGCGAAGACGGGGGCGCCGGTCTCCGCGGCCCGCAGACAGGGCCCGTCGCCGAGGGTGGCCTGCACCTCCATGAGATGCGCGGCCCGCTCGCTGCTCGCGCTCAACGGCAGGGGCATCCCGTCGCCGCGCAGCGACACGCTCGCCCCGCTCACCGGCAGCAGCCGCACCGCGGCGGCGCACAGCCGCTCGGGCACCTCGCCGGGCTCGACGCCCCGCACCTCCTGGGCGATCACCTCGGCGATCCGTTCCCGTTCCCGTTCCCGATCGCGCACGGCGACCACCACCTCCGGCGCACGGACCGCGTCACGCGTCTCCGTCGTCGGCCGGGTACCCCCCGCCCACGGCGGAAACCGGCGGTGCCGAACCGGGGCTCCCGCCTACGGCTTCTCGTACGGATCCGCAGGCTGCGCCACCCGCGTGACCGTCGCCGCGTCGAGCACCGGCGGCCAGGCCGCGTCGGAGCCGAGCGCGCCCTCGGGACGCCACACGCCGGTGACGGTGACCCAGGTGTCGACGGGCAGCGCGTCCGCGCCCCGGATCTCGACCTTGCCGGTGACGGCGTCGGCGGCGCAGCAGGAGACGGCGAGCCGGGTGACGTACCAGAGCGCGCCGTCGCCGCGGGTGACGAACCCGGTCATCCGGACCGTACGTCCCGTCAGGGAGCGCCCGCTGTCGTAGACCGCCCGCGAGCTGAACTCGGCGACGCTCAGCTCGACGGGGTCCCCCGCCGGCAGCGCGGGGAAGGCGCCGACGCCCTGCGCGGCCCGCCGGGCGGCCTCCCGGTCGGCGCTGTAGGAGCCGAGAGCGGGAGGCGGGAAGAGGAGCAGCGCGAGCGCGGGCAGCGCGAGCAGCCAGGCGACGCGAGGGCCGGCGGGGTGATGGACGTGCCCATGACCGTCGTCCTCACTCCCGTTCTCCCGCTCGTGCTCATGCCCGTGCTCGTGGCCGTGGCCGTGCTCGTGCTCGTCGTCCTGTTCCGCCGCAGTCCGCCGCAGGACGGCCGTCGCGACGGCGAGGACGACCAGCAGCGCCCCGGACACGATCAGGTACGGCCGCAGGCCCGCCTGGACGTACCGCAGGTACAGGTCGCCGAAGAGGGTGACGCGCAGGACCGCCCCGCCGGTCAGCAGGAGCAGGAGCGCCGGTCCGTACCGCCTCACAGCAGCCACCACCCCACGAGCACGCTGGCGGTCACGGCCACCACCCAGGTCACGGACGAGAAGCGCAGCGCGAAGGCGCGGCCGAAGGTGCCCGCCTGGAGCGCGATCAGCTTCAGGTCGACCATCGGCCCGACCACCATGAACGCCAGCCGCGCGGTCGCCGGGAAGGCGCTCAGGGAGGCGGCGACGAAGGCGTCGGCCTCGCTGCACACGCACAGCACCACCGCCAGCAGGGCCAGCAGCAGCACCGACAGCCAGGGCGAGCCGGTGAACACGTCCAGCACGGACCGCGGGACGACGATGTTGAACGTCGCCGCGGCCGCCGCGCCGAGCACGAGGAAGCCGCCGGCGTGCAGGAAGTCGTGCTGGAGGCCGGTCAGGAAGGCGCGGGCGCCCGTCGTGTGCGGGGCCGCCCGGCGGGGCAGGCGCAGCCACTCCTCCTTGCCGAACCTCGCCCACAGCCAGCCCATGACCACGGCGGTGCCGAGGGAGGCGAGCAGCCGGCCCACGACCATCTGCGGCTGGCCGGGGAACGCGATGGAGGTCGCGACGAGCACGACGGGGTTGATCGCGGGCGCGGAGAGGAGGAAGGCGAGGGCGGCGGCCGGTGCGACCCCGCGCCGCATCAGGCTCCCGGCGACCGGCACCGACGCGCACTCGCAGCCCGGCAGCACGACGCCGGCGACCCCCGCGACGGGCACGGCGAGCGCCGGGCTGCGCGGCAGCATCCGGCGCAGCGCCCGCTCCGGCACGAACGCGCCGATCGCCGCCGAGACGACCGTGCCGAGCAGCAGGAAGGGCACCGCCTGGACGGAGATGGCGGTGAACACCGTCCACCAGGCGGCCACGGCCGGGGTGTAGAGGTCGAGCGCGAGCGTCGGGCCGAGCACGGAGACGACGGTCGCCACGGCGACGAGCGCCGCGCCGCCGAGAACGGCGTACACGAGCGCGCGCACGGCGACGCGGAGGCCGTCGGCCACTGTCCGTTGGTTCTGCACGCGCACGTCCCGCCCGTTTTCCGTCGTCCGGACGGACGCTAGTGACGACGGCTGTGCGCCGGCCCGGCTTCACCGGAGAGGAACCTGTGACCGGGCGAGGTCTGCTAAGGCGTGCCGTTTCGTGGGCGTGGTCTAGAGGGGTGGCTGGGCGGGCGCGGGGCCGAGGGTCGTGGTGCCCGGGGCCGTACGGTGGCCCAGTCCCGTGCGGTAGGCGTCGAGCGCTGCCTCGACCCGTCCCGTGCGCCGCAGCAGATCGCCGAGGAGCCGGCACAGGTCGGCGAGGTCGCCGGCCGCGCCGGCGCGTTCCAGGAGGCTGAGGGCGCGGACGTAGTGCTCCTCGGCGGCGTCGGTGTCGCGGGCGTCCTCGGCGATGATGCCGAGCAGGCGGTGGGCGGCGGCCGAGTGCAGGGCGCCGCGTTCGGCGGTGAAGTCGCTGAGCACGCCGTGCAGCAGCGAGGCGGCCTCCTCCGACTTGCCGCGCCGGTGCAGCACGTCGGCCAGCTCGACGGCGACCTGACTGGAGTAGAGGGCGGCCCGCTTGGCGGCGAGCATGTCGAGGGCGAGCCTCAACTCGCTCTCCGCGCGCTCCAGTTCGCCGTTCTGCGCGCACACATAGCCGCGCATCCAGTGGCAGTTGGCGAGCTCGGTGCGGATCTGGAGCTGCCGGTACAGCTCGGCCGCCTTGGCGAGGGAGGCGTCGGCCTCGGCGACGCGGCCCTCGGCGAGGAGCGTACGGGCGACGGAGCGGTGCATACGGGCGACCAGCTCCGGATCGCCGGCCTGCGGGGCGAGCGCGAGGGCCAGCTCGGCGGCCTGGGCGGCGCGGGCCTGGGCGCCCATGTCCATGTAGGGGCCGATGACGCTGGCGTAGAGGAGGAGCAGGGCGTCGGGGTCGTGCAGTCCGCCCCGGTTGAGCTCGTCGAGGGTGGACTCCAACAGGTAGACGGCGTAACGGAGTTCACCGCCCAGGTAGTGGGAGACGGCGCGCCCGCGGAGGGCGGGGACGCGGGCGGGCAGCGGCGCGTCGGCGAGGGCCCGCTCGGCGCGCTCGAAGTACCGCCGCCCGAGCTCCAGTTCACCCGTGACGAGGCCGCACTCGCCGAGTCCGAGGAGGGCGGCGGCCTGTTCCGCCGTCAGCCCGTTCTCCTCCGCCTCGGCCAGCACCGACGCGAACGCCTCGGCGGCGGCGTCGGTGGCGGAGTCGGTCGCGCCCGTGGCGAGGGTGCGCTGCGCGCCCGTGAGGCGCAGCCGCAACTCGGTCACCAGGCGGGCCGAACGCCCCGTCGCGAGCTCGTCGAAGCCGACGCCGAGCCGCTCGGCGAGATGCCTGAGCGCATCGTCGGAGGGCCGCACGCGGCCGGACTCCAGCGTGGAGATGTAGGCGGGCGTGTACGCCGGCTCCGCCAACTGCTTCTGCGTCAGCCCGCGTTCGACCCGGAGCTGCTGCACCCTGCGCCCGATGACACCGGGATCGTCGCGGTCCGACATCGCCCAACTCCCCTGCCGCCTCTTGCCGTTCGGCTCCTCCAACGCCTAGGTTAAACGGCGGGTTAAGCATCCGTACGGACGACGCTTAACACTCTCCCCGCTCTTGTAGCTCCCGCCGCTCCTGCGAGGTCGCCGTGCTCGAACGCACCAACACCACCGGGCGTTTCACCAGGGGCCTCGCCGCCGCGGTGATAGCGGTGACGACCCTGATCCTGGCAGCCAACGCGGGCCCCACCAGAGCAGCGGAACCCCACCCACCCCACCTCACCATCCCGACCCCGCAACACACAACCGACTGACCCTCGACATCGAGCCCCGCAAGCACGCATGCCGCCGCCGCGATGGAGCCCCGTCGGGGCCGGGCCGCACACCCCACCCGCGCCTCACCCCTGCGTCTGGAAACGCGGTCGACTGACCCTTGGCTACGAGCCGCGGGCACACATGCCGCCGGGGCGATGGAGCCCCCGCCCCCGCCCCCCGCCTCCGCTGAGCGAAGCCGAGCGTGCGGGTGTGTTCGAAAGGGCGGACGCCGCGGCACTCCGTCGACGCCGGGTCGCGCACCCCTCCCGCGGCCCCTGCGCCGCCGGCTCACCCCTGGGTCTGGAGTTGCAGCTGTCTCAGTTGTCGGTGGACGTGGTTCAGGGCGCCCTCGCGGCGGCCCGGGACCCGGGTGCGCAGGTCTGCCAGCGGCGGGCCCAGTTCGCGGGCGCGGGCCATGTCGGGGATGCGTCCCCACTGGTGGTGCGCCCGGTCCACGGCCGCCTCCACCGGGGGCGCGTCCGGCGCCTGCCCGGCGGCGAGCCGTGCGCCGGCCACCGCCATCCACGCACGGCAGCTGCGCTCCGCGTCCCCCGCGAACATCGCCAGATCGGCCCGCACCTCGGTCCAGTGCAGCGCCTCCTCCGACCCCGCCCCGTGCGCGACCGCGGCGGCCTGCTCCCAGCGGGCGGCGAGCGCGTCCGCGTCCGCGTGCCGCCCCGACTGGACGGCGTCGGCGATGGCGATGTGCGGATCCGCGTCCAGCCCCCGCGGCTCGGGGACCGGAGCAGCGGGGGCCTGGGGGCGGTAGCCCCCGGGGACGGGAAGGGTGAGGGCGGCGGGGGCGAACCCACCCTTGGCGACACCGGAGACCCCGGGGACACGGGCGACACCGGAGATGCCCGAAACCCCGGGGACACCGGAAACCTTGGAGACGCCCGGAACCCCGGGGACGCCGGAAACCCCGGAGACGCCCGGAACCCCGGGGACACCAGAGGCCCCGGAGACGCCCGGAACCCCGGCGACACCAGAGGCCCCGGAGACGCCCGGAACCCCGGCGACACCAGAGGCCCCGGAGACGCCCGGAACCCCAGGGACACCAGAAACCCCGGAGACACCAGAAACCCCGGAGACACCAGAAACACCGGAGACACCAGAAACACCGGAGACACCAGAAACACCGAAGGCACCGGAGACGCCCGAAACCCCGGACAGCACGAGATCCCCCACCTCCCCCTCCCCCGCGATCCGGGCCAGCGCCATCTGGTGCAGCCGCTCCAACGCCGGCCGCTCCCCGCTCCGCAACACCGTGGCCACCGCCCTCATGTACGACGGCACGGCCACCCTCCGTCGGCCGGGCGGCGGGGCCACCCGCCCGTGCACGGCGACCGCCGGCCCGCAGTCCAGCGCGTTGCCCCGCAGCCACGCCCAGCTCTCCGCGTCCGCGTGCAGATCGAGCACGACCGTCGTCGTCCCGGCCGCCCGCAGCCGCAGCTCCTCACGGAACCAGTGCCAGGGGAACGCCGTGTACCGCACGGTCGCCGGCGTCGTCCGGGCCAGCGCGAGATGGGGCAGCCGCTGACGCCGGTCGAGCTGGAGCTGCCCGGTGAGGAACAGCGTCAACGGCCCCGGCGAGGCCGCCGCCGCCCGCAGCCGGGTGAGGACGGCCTGCGGCTCCAGCGGATCGGCGAGCTCGACGACGTTCGCGGTCTCGGTGCCGGCCAGCACGGCCGGCGGCACGGCCGCGAGCACGGGAAGCACGGAGGCCGCGTCCACCAGACGCCCCTTGCCCACCGGCGAGGCCGCGAGCAGCAGCACGGCTCCGGGCATGGTCCCTCCCCTGTCGATCACGTACGTCAGCACGGTAACCGCTGCGCCTGCAAAGAAGGGCCTCAGGACAGCAAACGTCCCCGTACGGGGCGTTCGTCGCCCCCACCGACCCCCACCCATCCCCAGCCCACCACCGCCCCCACCCCACCACCGACTACTCCCTCCCCCGCCCCCACCCCCGCCGCACCGCGAACACCGTCGTGTCGTCGGCGAGCCTCCCCTTGCAGTGGCGCAGCGTCCGGTCCCGGACGAGGGCGACCAGGCGGCCGGGATCCGCGGTGCGCGGATCGCGGGCGAGCGCGCCGGCGAGATCCTCGGCGAGCGGATAGAACGCGCCGCCCCCGTCCCGGGCCTCGGTGACCCCGTCCGTGACCAGCAGCAGCGTCTCCTCGGGCGCGAGCGCGGTGCGCAGCACCGGCGGCGGCCCGTCCGCGGTCAGCTCGGCGAGGCCGAGCGGAAGCCCCTCCGCCAGCGGCAGGATCCGCACCCCGCCCGGCCCGACCGCGAGCGGCGGCTCGTGCCCGAAGTCGACGACGTCCACGACCCCCTCCTCGCCCTCGGGGAAGCCCAGCAGCACGGCGGTGGCGAAGCGGTCGCCGTCGTCGCGGCCGAGGGCGACGGTGTGGCCGCGATGACGCCGCATCCGGGTCTCCAGCCGGTCGGCGACGGTCGCGAGTTCCGGCTCGTGGTACCCGGCCTCCCGGAACGTCCCCAGCAGCGCGGCCGCCGCCTCCACCGCGCCCAGCCCCTTGCCCTGCACGTCGCCGAGGAGGACGCGGGTGCCGTGCGGGCCGGGCTGGATGTCGTAGAAGTCGCCGCCCACGCGGGCGTCGGCGTCGGCGGCGAGATAGACCTCGGCGTGGTCGAGGCCGCCCCAGCCGGGCGGCAGGGGCCGCAGCACCGTGCGGCGGGTGGTCTCGGCGATGTGCCGCATGTGCAGCATCCGCCGCTCCCCGCGCACCCGCACCGAGGCGGCGAGCACGGACAGGACGCCGCCGACGAGGACGAGCACGAAGTCGGCCGGCCCCGCCCGGTACTGCCCCGGCCAGGCGGCGTCCGCGCCGAGGTAGGTGAGCAGCGCGAGCACCGCGAACAGCGCCGTCGTCCACACCCCGCACAGCGCGGCGGCGATCGCGGCGACGAACACGCACCAGGAGACGATCCGGAACTCGCCGGTGGTGTTGTAGTCGACGAAGGCGATGACGACGAGGGTGAGCAGCGGCACGAGCCAGGTCACGCTGCGTCCCCGGATCCGCAGCAACTGGTGGCGCTGGAGGAGATCCCGACGCCGGGCCCGCGGGCCGCCATCGAGCGGCCCCTGAGGCCCGCGGTCGCTCACCGCTTCAGCGAAACACGCGCCGGACCCGCTCGCATCCGGGCACCCGCCCGAAGCCCTTCCCGCGCAGCCGACTTGCCACCGCACCCCACCCAGGTGTGCCCTGGAAACCGGGGGCGGAGAGAGAGGAGAGCTCTCATGGCTCATGCGGCACCCGCGTCGGGCATGCCCCGCACGCCCATCGGGCCCGGGACCGGCACCGGCACCACCGCCCTGCCCGACGTCTTCGGCGCGCGCACCCATCTGATCGCCAAGTGGGCGGTGCCCGTCTCGATCGGGCTCGTCTACGGCTACTGGGCCGCCGCCAACCAGCGCAGCGGCGGGCCGATCACCGGCTGGAACATCCTGTTCGGCTTCGTGACGGCCATCGTGTTCATCGCGCTGTACGCCGGCGTCCGCGCTCTCGCCTCGCGCATGCGGCGCGAGGTGCACGCGCTGCTGTGGGCGGCGTTCGCCGGCTGCGCGATGGGCTTCCTGGTCAACCAGGCCGGTTGCAGCGTGCTGTACTCCGCGGGCGTCTCGCTCGCGGTCGCGGCGGGCTTCTTCGCGGTGCTGTTCTACCGCTACTACACGCACGAGGACGCGGAGGGCCACCACATCGGCTGACACGCACGTGGGCCCCGGCGGGTTCCGCCGGGGCCCACGCGTTCCCTCATCCCTCCACTCACCGGACGGGCAGGATCCGCTCCCGCCGCCCGACGAGGCTTCGCCCCCGGATCCCCCCAGATCCATGAGACACCCGTTCGGGTGAACCCTCCACCGGAAGCCCCGACGGCCGCACCGCCACCGCCCGCCACCGCCCGCCACCGCCCGCCACCCAGGTGGCCGTACCCCGCTCGCGCCCCGCGCTCGCGCGCTCTTGCCTGGAGACCTACCGGAAGCTCCGGGCATCCGCCGGAAAGCTCCGGAGACCTACCGGAACCGCCTGGAAACGGGGGTGGAATCGTGGCCTCGACCATCACCGGAACCGGCACGGGCAGGGGCTCGGGCACCGGAAACGGCACCGGCGCCGCCGGCGCTCGCACCCGCGCCGACGCCGTGGCCCGCCGCCTGCGGACCGCCGCCTCGGCCGTCCTGATCGCCCTGTCCTGCCTCCTGCTGCCCTGCGGCGCGCTGGCCGTCTGGGCCGCCCACGACCTCACCGACACCCGGCGCTACGTCACCACCATGGCGCCCCTGGCCTCGGACCCGGCCGTCCGCGACGCGGTCGCGGAGACGGTCGGCGACGGCATCCTGCGCGAGGCGGCCCTCGGCCGCAGCCCGCTGCACCCCGAGGTGAAGCCCTTCGTGCACGACGCCGTGCGCTCCTTCACCCACACCCGCGCCTTCTCCACCGCGTGGGACGCGGGCAACGAGGCCGCGCACCAGGCCGTCATGGCGGCGCTGCGCGACGACCGCGCCGACGACGTCACCGTCGACCTGGCCCCCGTGGTCGTCGGCATCAAACGCCAACTGGCCGCCGAGCGGGCCCCGTTCGCCGACCGGATCCCCGTCACGCACGCCCGGGTGGCACTGCTCCCGGCACATGAGCTGGTCACGCTGCGGAAGGGCTACCACGTGCTCGACGTCGCCGCCTTCTGGCTGCCGCTGTCGGCCGTCGTCCTCGCCGCCGCCGGCATCGCCCTGGCCGCCTGCCGCCGCCGCGCGCTCACGGCGACCGCCCTCGGCACGGCCCTGGGCGGGGCCTTCCTCGGCCTCGCGGTCCTCATCGGCCGCCACCTCACCCTCGCCGACCTCCCCGACCATGCCCACCGCCCCGCCGCGGCCGCCGTCTACGACGCCCTCACCGCCACCCTGCGCACGGCGTCCTGGCTGCTCCTGACGCTGGGTCTGACAGCGGCGGCGGCCACCTGGCTCGCCCAGCGCACCCGCCGGCGCCGGACGCCCCCCGCGCCGCCGCCCCGGCAGCAGCCGGCACAGGTGCGGGGGGACGCCGTCGGCTCGTAGGCTCGACGCCGTGACCGACCAGTCCGTCCGGCGACCGACGACGAGTCCGCCCGACAGCACCGCCGAGACGTCCCGACGAAGGCTCCGGATACGGCTGTCGGCCCACTGGGCGGCGGGGCTGCTGCTCGCCGGGGTGAGCGTGGTCGTCGGCTGCCGGGCCGCCGACACCGACGCGATCACCCCCGTGCCGCAACTGCTCGCCTTCCTGCCGTGGCTGCTCGTGCCCACCGGCGCGGCCCTGCTGCTGACCCTCCTCGCCCGCTGGTGGGCGGGGCTGGTGTGGGGCACGGTCCTGCTGGGCCTGCTCGCCTGGTTCGTCCAGCCGTACGGCGAGGGCGGCGGAAGCGGGGACCCCGACGGGCCGGCGGTGGCGCGGCTGCGGGTGCTGACGTCCAACGTCGAGTTCGGCTGGGCGACCGAGCCGCTGATCGCCGCCGTCCGCCACGAGAAGCCGGACGTGGTGTTCGTGGCGGAGTGCGAGTACGTCTGCCAAGCGGCGGTGAAACGGGAACTGGGCGACAGCCACCCGTACCGCGAGGCCGTGGAGGGCGGCTCCTCCACCGGCTCGGTCATCCTCAGCCGCTACCCCCTGACGGCCGCCCCCGGCGTGCCCGCCACCATGGGCATGCCCAGCGCCGTGGCCGACGTCGGCGGCCGGCCCGTACGCCTCCAACTGGCGCACCCCATGCCGCCGACGACCGTCCGGGTACGGGACTGGAAACGCGAACTGGACCGCCTCCGCGACTTCGCCGCCGCCCACGTCGACGACGGCCCGCTCATCCTGGCCGGCGACTTCAACGCCTCCCAGGACCACGCGGCCTTCCGCCGCGTCCTCGACACCGGCCTGCGCGACGCGACCCGCCTGACCGGCGCCTCACGGGAGCCCTCCTGGCCGACCTCGACCACCCCCGTCCTGGGCACCCAGATCGACCACGTCCTCCTCTCCCCCCACTTCTCCGCCGCCCGCACCCGCTTCCTGGACCTCCCGGACACGGACCACAGAGCCCTCCTGGCGGACGTGACCCTGCACGCCCGCCGCTAGCCGGTGAGCGCCCCCTACACGCCCACGTCCTCCCCGTCCGCCCGCCAGACCGCCACCACCGACGGCCGCACGATCTTCCCCGCCCCGTCCGGCCAGACGCTCTTGGGGTTCTCGACCGACGCCCCGTCCAGCTCACCGGGGTGCTGCACGGCCACCACGACCCGCCGCTCCTGAATGATCGGCCCGCATGTCTCGGCCCCGTTCGGCACGGTCAGGAACTGCTTCAGCTCCCCCCGCCGCGAGCCCTTGGTCGCGACCCCGAACAGCCCGTCGTGCGACCCCAACTGCGCCCCGTCCGTGGAGATCCACAGGTTGCCGTGCGGGTCGAAGGCGACGTTGTCCGGGCAGGAGATCGGGCTGACGGCGTCCTTCGGGAACCCGGCGAAGTACGTGGCCGGGTCCTCCGGGTCGCCGGCGACGAGGAACAGTGACCAGGCGAACCGCGTGGACTCCGCGCGGTTGCGCCGCTCGGTCAGCTCCAGCACGTGCCCGTGCTTGTTGGCGTTGCGCGGATTGGCCTCGTCCGCCTTGGCGTTGGCCCCGACGCCGCGGTTGCTGTTGTTGGTCAGCGCGACGTACACCTTGCCGCTCACCGGGCTCGGCTCGATGTCCTCGGGCCGGTCCATCTTCGTCGCGCCCACCTTGTCCCCGGCGAGCCGGGTGAAGACGAAGACCTCCTCCGCCGTCATCCCGTCCACGTGCGAGACGGCGCCCTCGGCGGTCGCGGTGGCCAGCGGGATCCACTCGCCGCTGCCGTCGAACTCCCCGTCGGCCGGCAGCTTCCCCGTGCCGTCGATCTCGATCGCGGGGGAGTCGCCGGTCAGCCTGGCGACGTACAGCGTCCCCTCGTCGAGCAGCGACAGGTTGTGCTCGCGCACGGCGCGCGAGCCGCCCTTGCGCATCCGCTTGCTGCTGACGAACTTGTAGAAGTAGTCGAACCGTTCGTCGTCCCCGGAGTACACGACGGGCCGCTGGTCGTCCGTGAGCCGGATCGTCGCGGCCTCGTGCTTGAAGCGGCCGAGCGCGGTGTGCTTGCGGGGCGTCGAGGACGGGTCGTACGGGTCGAACTCGACCACGTAGCCGAACCGGTGGACCTCGTTCGGCTCCTGGGCGACGTCGAAGCGCTTGTCGAACCGTTCCCACTTGCGCTCGGTGGCCCCGGTGCCGATGCCGTACCGCTTGTCGGTGGCGCGGCTGCTGTTGGCGAAGTACTGGTTGAAGTTCTCCTCGCCGTGGAGCGTGGTGCCCCAGGGCGTGGTGCCGCCGGAGCAGTTGTTGAGCGTGCCGAGGGCCTTGGTGCCCGTCGGGTCGGCGGAGGTCTTCAGCAGCGCGGACCCGGCGGCGGGGCCGGTGATCCGGAACTCGGTGGTGGCGGTGACGCGGCGGTTGAGCGGGTGCCGGGGGACGGCGGCGAGCCGGCCGGTGCACCGGTCCTCCTCGACCACGACGGCGGACAGCCCGTGGGCGGCCCAGGCGATCTCGACCTGCTCACGGGTCGGGTTCGCGGCGTCGTAGCCGCGGAACATGAGGATCTCGTCGGTGTACTCGTGGTTGGCGACGAGCAGTTGCCGGCCCCGCTCACCGTGCAGCGGCAGCAGCGCGAGGAAGTCGCAGTTGTACCCGAACTGCCCGGCCTGCGCCGTCGCGGTCTGCTTCTCCGAGTCGAAGGCGGGCGCACCGCGCAGGATGGGCTCACCCCAGCGGATCACGACGTTCTGCCGGTACCCGTCCGGGACGACGACGGCGTCGACGGTGTTCGGCGCGACGGAGCTGTAGCGAAGCCCGCGAGCAGCTTTCCCGGATTTGGGTTTCTTCTCCTTCTCCTTGCCCTCGGCGACGGCGGCATCGGCGGACGGCGCCCCCGCGACGCCCGCGGCACCGGCGGCGCCCGCGACGGTGACGACGGCGGCGGCGCGCATCATCGACCGACGGCTCAGCGCCCCCGCGATGACGTCGCCGACGTACTCGTTGCCGCTGGTGTTGGGCACCTCCTGGAAGCAGGCGTCACCACACCGGAAACGGCAGGTCATGGCGGAACGTCCGCCGTTGTGCGAATGGGACGGCGTTCCGATCAGCGGCAGCAGCTTGCGCACCTTTACTCTCCCCTTGCGTGCCCGTGGTGTGAGCGTGACGGTAGGGGTGCGTCCGTGCGGAAGCGCTGACGCTGGGTGAACGAAAGGTGAATCCCCGGAATCCGCAGAGGTGTTGAGACGAAGCCGAGGCGGCATTGACACGCCCGCTCCGCGCCTGCTCACCCCTACCCAAGATCACCACCAGGGGCCGCTAACCTTACGTGTCCGTCCTGGCCAGGGATTGACGGGCTTCAACTCAGTGAAGGGTTGCGCATATGGGCATTCTCAACCTCCTGCGGAACGCGTTCGGCCGGTCACGCAAGGAACGTGCCGCCGAGGCAGAGGGTGCGGAACGGATTCCTTCACAAGGAGCACCGACGCAAGAACCCCTCACGGAGCCCACACCCACCCCCACACCCGCGGCTCAGGTCCCCGAACCCCGCACCCCGACGACGGACGAACACGACCTGGTCGCAGCAGCCTTCAACAACGTGACAGTCCCGAAGCAGGCGGACTCCCCGACGCCGTCGGCCGAGGAGCCGGGGGCTGCGCAGGCTGAGCCGGCGACGGCGGAAGCGGAGCTGGCGGCTGCGCAGGCTGAGCCGGTGGCGGCGGAGGCCGAGCCGGTGACGGCGAAGGCACCCGAGTCGGCGGCGGCCGAGGCTGAGCCGGTGGCTGCGAAGGAGCCTGAGTCGACGACCGACGAGGCGTCCGAGCCCGCAGTTGCGGAGGCGCCCGAGCCGACGGCGGCCGAGGTGCCTGAGCCGGTGACGGCTGAGGTTGAGCCGGTGGCTGCGAAGGAGTCCGAGCCGAAGGCGGCGGAGGTCTCTGAGCCGGTGACGGCTGAGGTTGAGCCGGTGGCTGCGAAGGAGTCCGAGCCGAAGGCGGCGGAGGTCTCTGAGCCGGTGACGGCGGAGGTGCCCGAGCCGGCGACGGCAGAAGCTGAGCCGGCGGCAGCGGAGGCGCCCGAGCCGACGACGACCGACGAACCGACGGCGACGGCAGAGGTGACCGAGCCGGCTGGGGCCGAGGCTGAGCCGGTGACGGCAGATCCTGAGCCGGAGGCGGCTGAGGCTGAGGCTGAGGCGACGACGGTCGAGGCGTCCGAGCCCGCAGCTGCGGAGGTGCCCGAGCCGACGGCTGTGGAGCCCGAGCCCGAGCCGACCACCGCCGAGACGGCGACCCCGGAACCGGAGCCCGAGACGGAACCGGCAGCCGAGGCCACCGCGCCCGCCGCTGAGACGCCCGCACCCGCGGACGCCGACGGCGAGCCGGCCCCACAGGGGCCACCCGCACCCGACAACGAATCCCGCACGGGTGGTGCGGGTGGGAACGACTCGGCCGAAGGCGAAGCCGAGGCCGCAACGCCGCCCAAGCCCGCCGCCAAGGCGACCGCCGAGGCCGCAACCCCGCCCAAGCCCGCCGCCAAGGCGCCCGCCGAGGCCGCAACGCCGCCCAAGCCCGCCGCCAAGGCGACCGCCGAGGCCGCAACCCCGCCCAAGCCCGCCGCCGAGGCGCCCGCACCCGACAACGCAACCCGCACGGGCGGTGCGGGTGGGAACACATCGGCCGAAGACGAGGACGTGCAGACGTCCATCCCAGCCCACCTCACCACCGCCCACACCGCAGCCACAGCCACCCTCGAGAAACTGAACCTCTCCGACACCCGCGCCGACATCTACCTCGTCCTGGACCGCTCCGCGTCCATGCGCGCGTATTACAAGGACGGCTCAGTACAGGCCCTGGCCGACCAGACCCTCGCCCTCGCAGCCCACCTCGCCGAAGGCAAGTCCGTCCACGTCGTCTTCTTCTCCACCGAGCTCGACGGCACCGCCGACCTCACCCTCACCGACCCCGAGAACAAGGTCGACGACCTCCACGCCGGCCTCGGCCGCATGGGCCGTACCAGCTACCACGCCGCCGTCGAAGCCGTCGTGGCCCACCACGAGAAGCACGGCAAGCCCACCGGCGTCCCCGCCCTCGTCGTCTTCCAGACCGACGGCGCCCCCGACGCCAAGACCCCCGCCACCCAGTCCCTCACCGACGCCGCGAAGAACCACCCCACCCTCTTCTTCTCCTTCGTCGCCTTCGGCGAGCACGACAACAAGGCCTTCGACTACCTCCGCAAGCTGAAGACCGACAACACGTCGTTCTTCCACGCCGGCCCCACCCCCCTGGAGCTCACGGACACCGAGCTCTACGAGGGCGTACTGGCCACCTGGCGCCCCTGACCCACCGCGCACCCACCGCGCACAACCCCACCCCGCCGCCCGCTTCTCACCGCGCACCTCTCAATGCGTAAAACAAGAAGCGGGCGGCACACCCATGTCGGCTACGATTTCAAGGTTCCGTACATAGCAACCTGGGAGCAGCCCGAGATGGCTCGACACCTCATCACCAGCGCCCTTCCGTACATCAACGGGATCAAGCACCTGGGCAACATGGTGGGGTCCATGCTCCCGGCGGACGTGTACTCCCGGTACCTCCGCCAGCGCGGCCACGACGTCCTCTACATCTGCGCGACGGACGAGCACGGCACCCCCGCCGAGCTCGCGGCCAAGGAGCAGGGCCTGCCGGTGGACGAGTTCTGCGCGCAGGCGCACGACGCCCAGAAGGCCGTCTACGACGGTTTCGCACTCGCGTTCGACTACTTCGGCCGGAGCTCCTCCCCGCAGAACGTCGAGATCACCCAGCACTTCGCCCGCCGCCTCCAGGAGAACGGCTTCATCGAGGAGCGGGCGATCCGCCAGGTGTACAGCCCGACGGACGGCCGTTTCCTCCCGGACCGCTACGTCGAGGGCACCTGCCCCCACTGCGGCTACGACAAGGCCCGCGGCGACCAGTGCGAGAACTGCACCCGGGTCCTCGACCCGACGGACCTCCTCGACCCGCGCTCGGCGATCTCGGGCTCGACGGACCTGGAGGTCCGCGAGACCAAGCACCTGTTCCTGCTCCAGTCGAAGCTCCAGCACGAGGTCGAGGAGTGGGTCTCCCGCCACGAGGACGACTGGCCGCAGCTGGCCTCCTCCATCGCCCGCAAGTGGCTGAACGAGGGCCTGCACGACCGTGCGATCACCCGTGACCTGGACTGGGGCGTCCCGGTCCCGGCCGACACCTGGCCGGAGCTCGCGGCCGAGGGCAAGGTCTTCTACGTCTGGTTCGACGCCCCGATCGAGTACATCGGCGCGACGAAGGAGTGGGCGGACCAGGCCCCCGACGGCGAGGTCCGCGACTGGAAGTCGTGGTGGTACGAGGCGGACGCCGGCGAGAACCCCGTCCGCTACACGGAGTTCATGGCGAAGGACAACGTCCCCTTCCACACGGTGATGTTCCCCGCCACCGAGCTGGGCGTGCGCGAGCCGTGGAAGAAGGTCGACTACGTCAAGGCCTTCAACTGGCTGACGTACTACGGCGGGAAGTTCTCCACCTCCCAGAAGCGCGGCGTCTTCACCGACCAGGCCCTGGAGATCCTCCCGGCCGACTACTGGCGTTACTTCCTCATCGCCAACGCCCCCGAGTCGGACGACTCCTCCTTCACCTGGGAGCACTTCACGGCCACGGTGAACAAGGACCTGGCCGACACCCTCGGCAACTTCGTCAACCGCGTCCTGTCCTTCTCGAAGAAGCGCTTCGGGGACGAGGTCCCGGCGGGCCGCGAGGCGGGCGAGGCGGAGGCGAAGCTCGGCACGCAGATCGCCGAACTCCTCGCCGAGTACGAGTCCCAGATGGAGGCCCTCCAGTTCCGCAAGGCCGCCGCCGCCCTGCGCGCGCTGTGGTCCGCGGGCAACTCCTACCTGGAGGAGAAGGCCCCCTGGCTGGAGATCAAGACCGACCAGGACGGCGCGGCCCTCACCCTGCGCACGGCGATGAACTTGATCCACCTCTACGCGGTGGTCTCCGAGCCGTTCATCCCGTCCACGTCGGCCGCCATGCGCCAGGCGTTCGCGCTGGCCGACGACACGGCGACCTGGGTCACCGCGGACGAGGCCCGTGCCCTCGCCTCCGTCCCGGCCGGCACGCCCTTCACGGTCCCGCCGGTCCTCTTCGCCAAGCTCACGGACGACGACCTCGACGCGTACAAGGAGCGCTTCGGAGGCCAGGAGGCATGACGGAGTCGGGGGCGCGCCACGAGTCCGGGCCGGGGACGCCGGCCCGCGCGTCCAGGACGTACTACGTCACCACCCCGATCTACTACGTCAACGACGCCCCGCACCTCGGCCACGCCTACACCACCGTCGCCGGTGACGTGCTCGCCCGCTGGCACCGCCAGCGCGGCGAGCGGGTGTGGTTCCTGACCGGCACGGACGAGCACGGCCAGAAGATCCTGCGCACCGCCGAGGCGAACGGCGTCAGCCCGCGGCAGTGGGCGGACAAGCTCGTCGACGAGTCCTGGCGCCCCCTGTGGGAGCACCTGGAGATCGCGAACGACGACTTCATCCGCACCACGCAGCAGCGGCACACCGACCGCGTCCAGGAGTTCGTGCAGGACCTGTACGACCGGGGCGAGATCTACAAAGGCGGCTACGAGGGGCCGTACTGCGTCGGCTGCGAGGAGTACAAACTCCCCGGCGAACTCCTCGACGGCGAAGGCGAGTTCGCCGGTCAGCAGCTCTGCCCGATCCACCGCAGGCCCGTCGAGATCCTCAGCGAGGAGAACTACTTCTTCAAGCTGAGCGAGTACGGGGAGCGGCTCCTCGCGCACTACGAGGCAGACCCCGGCTTCATCCAGCCCGAGTCCGCGCGCAACGAGGTCGTGAACTTCGTCCGGCAAGGGCTCCAGGACCTCTCGATCTCCCGCTCGACCTTCGACTGGGGCGTCCCGGTGCCCTGGGACCCGAAGCACGTGATCTACGTGTGGGTGGACGCGCTGCTGAACTACGCCACGGCGGTCGGCTACAACGAGAACCGGGAGAAGTTCGAGGCGACGTTCCCCGCCGACGTGCACCTGGTCGGCAAGGACATCCTCCGCTTCCACGCGGTGATCTGGCCCGCGATGCTGATGGCGCAGGGGCTGCCGCTGCCCAGGAGGATCGCCGCGAACGGCTGGCTGATGGTCGGCGGCGAGAAGATGTCGAAGTCCAACCTGACCGGCATCAAGCCGCAGGACCTGACCTCGCACTTCGGCGTGGACGCCTACCGCTGGTACTTCCTGCGCGCGATCGCCTTCGGCCAGGACGGCTCGTTCTCCTGGGAGGACTTCTCCGCCCGCTACACCAGCGAGCTCGCCAACGGCTACGGCAACCTCGCCTCCCGGGTGGCGGCCATGGTCGGCAAGTACTTCGACGGCGTCCTGCCCCCGTCCACGGCCGACGGCCCCGCCGAGAAGGCCCTGCACGCCTCCCTGGCCCGGACGGTCACCGAGGCCGACCGCCGCATCGGCGGCGATCTCGACTTCCAGGGCGGCATCCTGACCGTCTTCGACTTCGTCAGGCAGGTCAACGGCTACCTCTCGGAACAGCAGCCGTGGAAGATCGCGAAGGACGAGTCGCCCGAGGGCCGGGCCCGCCTCGCCACGATCCTCTACACGGCGGCGGAGTCGCTCCGCGCGATCGCCGTCCTCCTCCACCCGGTCATGCCGGACACCTCCCGGAAGCTCTGGGACTCCCTGGGAGCCGAGGCAGCCCTCGGCGCACTCTCCGAGCAACGCGTCCAGGAGGCAGCCACCTGGGGCCGCCTCCCCGCCGGCACACCGATCACCAAGGGCGCGATCCTGTTTCCCCGCCTGGACTAGCCGACGCATACGCCACGAAGTCGGCCCACGCCCGCGGCCCCATCGCGAGGCGGGGGCCGGCGTGCCGGTACTTGGAGTCACGGACGTGGACAGTGGCGGGGGAAGCGGCGATCTCGACGCAGGAGTTGCCGTCGTTGCCGCCGCTGTGACTGCTCTTGAACCACGCCAGTTCGGAGGCGTCCCCGACAGGGCTCTTGCGGATCATGTTTCTCCCAGCAGCTGCTCGATGAAGGCCAGTGACTCCCGGGGCGAGAGTGCCTGAGCCCGGATAGTGCCATACCGCAACTCAAGGATGCGCAGGCGCTTGGGATCGTGGGTCGGCCGACCGTTGAACGCACCGTCGGAGCGGCCCACCGCCGTACCGTCCGCGAACTTCAGCAGTTCGATGCGCCCGTCCAGACCTGAATGGGTGTCACAGTTCATCGGCATCACCTGGAGCACGACGTTGTGCAACCGGGCTACCTCCAGCAGCCGTTCGAGCTGGCGGTGCCACACCATTGTGCCTCCGATGGGACGCCGTAGCGCTGCTTCTTCCAGGACGAAGCTGAGCGCCGGTGCCGGATCGCGTTCGAAGACAGACTGCCGGGACACGCGTGCCGCCACCATGCGCTCCACATCGTCCGGCGAGTACGGCGGTTGCGCCGCCGCGATCACGGATCGCGCGTGGCCCGGCGTCTGCAACAACCCGGCGATGATGTTGCACTCGTACACCCCGATCTCGACCGCCTTGGCCTCCATCTCCGCCAAGGCCCGTACCTTCTTCGGGTATCGGACCTTCTCCACGTCCGCCTTCATCGCCGAGAGCAGCCCGCCCGCGTCCAAGACCACGTCCGCCTTGTCGAGATACTCGGGCCTGGGGATCCGTTGCCCGCTCTCGATCTTGTAGACCAGGTCCTCGCCGTACCCCACCGCGTCCCCGAAGTCCGCGGCCCGCATCCCCTTCGCCTCGCGCCGCAGCTTCAACTGCCGTCCCACGGTGGCGACGACGGCCACGCCCCACTCGTCGTCCGGATCCACCTCCCACCCCGGCTCGTCCGCCTCGGTCCTGAGCCGCCGTACCTCGCCGTCGACCGACATGCGCGCCCCTTCGTAGTCCCGCCGCCTGGTTCCGGCCGAAGTCACCGTGAGCAACAGAGCCGTCACTCTCCACGGTAAGCACATCCGGCCCGTCCCCACGCGCTCTCGGCCGAACTCGCTTTTTCTGCACGGGATCACCGAAGCCTGACGGCCCGTAACCCGGTCCGACCTGCGCTCCCTAAGTAAGGACCACTGGGGAGAAACAACCCCACCAAGCCCCACCCCTCCCTCCCGGCCGGGCAAACTCACTCCGCCGAGTGAATATGCCCAACTGGACTGGATTCGGCACCGGTTGCTTGCCTTACGCTCAGCGCGACAGAGCACGACCCCAGACATGCGACGGCCCCCGCCGGGAGTAGCGATCCCTGCGAGGGCCTGACCACCGAGGAAGCGAACCCTTCCGGATGGATACCCAAAACCCTAGCGCGCCCGCGCCCGCCGAGTCCCGTTTCCCGGGCAAGAACCACCCTCACGCGCGGCCTGTTTCCGGCGTGGTCCACGACAACGCCCGCCACACCGAGAACTTCACGGTGATCGGCAACCACCTCGCCCAGCACGAGCACCTGTCGCTGCTCGCCATCGGGCTCGGTTGCTACATCCAGTCCGTGCGACCGGGCACCGCCGTCGACATCAAGACCCTCGCCAACCGCTTCCCCGAGGGCCCCACCCGTATCGCCGCCGCCCTGCGCGAACTCGAAACCCACGGCTACCTGCGCCGCAGCCGTGAACGCCTCCCCACCGGCCGGGTCGTCACCCGCACGGTCTCCTGCAACAGGCCCGGACACCGGACCACCGGGACCGACGCCTCCCCCAGGCCCGCCCGACGCCCAGCCCCGGACAAGCCACCTCCACGCAAGCGCCTCCCCGCCGTACCCCAGCCCGCGTGCACCGCCCCCGGCCTCCTCCAGGCGGCCGTCGACGTCCTCGCCGGCCTCCGCCGCCGCGACCCCCGCCTTCTCCTCTCCGCCACCGACGCCGAACACCTCGCCCCCGGTGTCGCCGCCTGGCTGGAACGCGACCTCACCCCCGCAGCAGTGAGCCGTGCCCTGTCCGATGACCTGCCCCTGGAACCCCTGATCCGCCCGGCCGCCTTCCTGGCCCACCGCCTGACCGCACAGCTACCGCCCCTGCCCCCGTACCGGCCCCCGGCCCCGCCGCTCCCGGAACCCAGGCACCCCTTCCAGACCTGCGACGGCTGCGACCGCCCCTTCCGCGCCCCAGCCCCCGGCCGCTGCCGCGACTGCCGGTCCGATGACCCGGGGGGCACATAGCATGAAGGCGACGATCCTTGCCCCTGGGCCCAGACGAGGAGCGAACGCCATGACCATCGCCTCGGAGAACGCGCAGCAGGGCGCCTCCCACCGGTACCGGGCCATGCGCGACTTCGTTCGGTCCACGGACGACACGGTGCCCGGGAAGTTCGAAGTCACCCGGGAAGGGATCGTTCACGACATGATGGCGCCCGTCGGTCCGCACGAGCTGACCACCGCGCACCTCCGGAAGCGCCTCGAAAAGGTGATGCCGGAAGAGCTGGTGGCCCACACCGGCGAGCCCGACGTCGAGGACGAGGTCGAGGGCATCATGCGCCGACCCGACCTGATGGTGATCGCCTGGACGGACATGGACGTGCCGGGCTCCTTCGACCCTCGCGCCCTGATCGCCGCCATCGAGGTCGTCTCCCGCTCCAACCCGGACAACGACTGGGTGAGCAAGATGCGCGACTACCCCCTCATCGGCATCCCTGTCTACGCGATCTTCGATCCACACACGGGCGAGGGCGCCGTACTGTCCGACATCCATCCCACCCCCGACGGCCCCCGCTACGCGGCCCGCAAGGACTTCGTCTACGACGAGGACGTCACCATCGGCGACTGGACGATCTCCACACAGGGCCTGCCGCGCTACGGGAGCACAACTGACGGCCCCAAGTGACGCATGGGGCATGGGGCGCCTTCCCGGCCAAGTACATGTCTGGCATCGGGCCGGTTCCTCGGGTGTCCTGCACGCGAAGCTGATCGCCGCCGACCGGCACACAGCGCTGCCGGGCAGCGCCAACCTCACTGCCACTGGCTTCTGGCGGCGGAGAACGAGGTCATGCGGCACGCGTGAGCTCATGTCGCGCGCAACCTGCGGCCGTTCCCCGGCGTCCCCCACTGCGACATCGACCACACGATCGACCAGGCAGGGAGGCCCGCATGGCGCTGTTCGGCAACGCGCACACCATCGACACGGCGACGGCCCAGCAGGAGTACGCGCGGCTGCTGGGCCAGGGGGAGCGGGTGCATGCCGCGTATCTGCTGATCCGCGACACGATCCTCCTCACCGACCGGCGGCTGCTGCTGGTCGACAAGCAGGGGATCACCGGGAAGAAAGTGGAGTACCACTCGATCCCGTACCGCAGCATCACCCACTTCGCGGTCGAGACCGCCGGCACGCTCGACCTCGACGCCGAGCTGAAGATCTGGGTGTCGGGCACGCCGATGCCGATCCGGAAGTCGTTCACCAAGGACGTGGACATCTACGAGGTGCAGGCGATCCTCACCCAGTTCGTGGCCAAGTAGGCCACCGCTGGTGGACGCGAGGGCCGGGGGCTCGTGGTCACCCGGCCCTCGCGCGTCTCGTGTGCTACTTGAGCACGCCCGCGCCCGTCGTCGTCGCCAGCGACGTCGGCAGGTTCTTCGCCGAGGTCTCCAGGCCGGCCGTCAGGGCCGGGGTCCAGTTGACCGTCGTCTTCAGCTTCTTCGACGAGGCGGCGTTGTAGGCGGCGACGAGATCGGTCGCCGTGCCGTTGACGAGGTTGCCGGAGCCCGCGACCGAGCCGGTGCCGTCACCGCTGAGGAGCTTGGCGGCCTTGCCGCCCGAGGGCAGCTTCCAGGCGTTGTGCTCGGCGACGACCTGCGCCTTGGCACGGGAGTTGATGCTGTACTGCGGGGCGTACCCGTTGAGGGTCGTCACGTCGTAGAAGTTGTTGTAGATGTGGATCTGGCCGATACGGGCCAGCGGGGCGCGCTGGATGATGCCCTTCCACACGTTGTGGTGGATGGAGACGCGGAGCTTGCCGACGCTGTCGGTGTCGCTGCTGCCGATCAGCATCGTCTTGTCGTGGTTGGTGAACTGGTTGCGCGAGACGGTCACCAGGTCGGAGCCCTTGGTGATGTCGAGCGCGCCGTCGTGGATCTGGTACTCGCGGCCGAAGTACTTCGGGTTCGCGGTGTCGAAGTGCGGGGCGTCGGTGAACGTGTTGTGGTCCGCCCACACATGGGTCGCGCCGCGCAGGGTGACCGAGTCGTAGTTGGAGTTCCAGTTGCCGTCGTCGCCGTCGGTCGGGTCCCACTGCGGGAAGCAGTCCTCGGTCGCGGCGAAGGTGAGGTTGCGGACGATGACGTTGTCCACGTTCTGGATCTGCACCATGGCCCCGGTGATCCCGGCCTTGGTGCCGGGCACGCCCACGAGGGTGGTGTTGGCGGGCACCTTGAAGACGACGTTCTTCGCCTGCTTGGCCTGCGCGGCGGCGCGCGCCTTCTCCTGCGCGCCGGAGGGCAGCTTGGAGCGGCCGTAGGTGGCGGGGTCGAAGGCCTTGAGGTAGGCGGAGAGCGAGTAGCCGGTGCCGGACGCGTAGTCGGCGCAGGTCAGCTTCTTGCCGGCGTCGTCGGTGTTGGCGTCGATCGTGCCCTTGACCTTGATGATCCGGGGCGTGGTGTCGGACGCCGACCCGAGCGCCTTCACGAGCTCGGCGCGGGTGGACACGGTGAAGGTGTGCGCGGCGTCGGCCTTGCTGCCACCGGTCGTCCCCGTCCCGGAGGACGCCCAGCCGTCCTTGGCGGCGAGCGTCTGGTGGTACAGGTCGACGGTCCCGGCGTTCGCGTTCATCACGACGACACCGGCGCCGACCCCGGCGGCCACGACGGCGGCGGAGACGACGAGCGCACGGCGCTTACGGAGGGACCGGCGGTGGGAGGGAGCTGCCACAGGGGATCCTTACGAGAGGAACGGGTTTACGCCCTGTCAGTGGCCGCCGCTGTGAGAAGAGTTGCCGAAGGGTCAGAATTTTTTCGCCCGCCACTCCGCCCGCCACTCCGCCCGCTTCTCTGCCCGCCACTCCGCCCGCTTCTCCGCCCTCCTCTCCGTCCTCTTCTCCGTCCGCGCTCCCGGTGCTTCGTGCGGACCCCGTACAAGCCCCCTACCTGCGAAGAGTCGGCAAAGCACTGCTAAAGTCCGCTCACTTGTGCGCTTGTGCGAGAGCGGGGGCTCTCGCGGGGAGGGAAACAGCACGTGGGCAGAAACGCCCGGAGACCCGGCGGTCCGACCGCCGTGCTCTCCGCACTCGCGGTCGCGATCACGACCGCCGTCGCAGGAACGGGCAGCGGCGACGCGGCCCACGCGACCAACGGCACCGCCACGACCACTGTCGCCGCGGGCACCGCCGGGATCACACTCGCCGATCCGGTCTCCGGGACACCGCGCACCGAGCGGCCACTCGTCGCCGGCAGGACCGGCTATCTCCACCGGCAGGGCGGCGTCGCCGGACTCCAGTGGACGGACTACGCCACCGGCGCGACGGTCACCGTGGAGACGGCGGACGGCGTCTACACACCCGCCGCGCCCTGCGCCACCGTGACCGCCAGGTGCCGGCCCGCCTGGTACGGCTCGGACGGCGACCTCGTCGCCCTGCCGGGTGCGTCGGCCGCCACGTCCGTCACCCTGTGGAACCCGGCGACGCAGCAGACGTCCACGGTCTCCTCCGGCCACGCCTACCGCGCGCTCGCCGGGGAGACGGTCGTCACCGCCCGGACCCTCGTCGACTTCCCGGGCGGCGAGCGGCGCGAGCGCACGGTCACCGGCGACCGGGTGACCGTCGGTGAGGATTCGGTGGGCGCCGCCGACGCACGGGGCGTGCTGGTCCAGCGCGACAGCGCCGTCTACTACGTCGACCTGGAGACGGCCGTCTCCACCCTGGCGTTCGGCTCCATCTCCACCCAGTACCTCGTGCTGAGCGACGACCGGTTCGGCTGGTACGACGACTCCACCGACGAGCTGCATCTGAAGTCCCGCACCGACCCGGCCGCCGACGCGCAGACGTTCTCGGTGCCGTACCCGGTGCGGTCGGACAGCGTGCCGTACCCGGGCCGCCCGGACAGCGCCCCGGTCCTCGTCGGCGACCGCCTGCTGCTGCCGGTCGAGACCCGCTCCGGGACGAACCGGCTGACGGCCCTGTCGCTCACCGACGGCTCCTCGCAGGACCTGCTGACCTCTGCGGGAGACCACACGCTGCCCGCATCCGGCGACGACGCCCTCGTCAGCGGGGGCACCGGCGCCGACGACTGGTGGACGCAGCGAGTGAGCCTCGCCGACGACGGCACACCGCAGCTGACGAAGCTCTTCCAGGTCCCGGCCCCGGAGCACGCCAAGACCGGCCTCGCCCTCAGCCGCGGCAGCCTGCGCGTGGCGTCGGACGACCCGGCGAGCACCGACCCCACCGACCACGTCACCTCCGTACGCACGCTCACCGCCGACGGCGGTACGAACCTGACCGCGTCCGCGGCCACGGCGGCCGAGCCGGTCTACGCCTCCTGCCCGTACGCCGGCGCCGCGTGCGCGATGCTGTGGGGCAACTCGGACGACGCACCGGACGACGTCTACCTCAACGCCCGCACGGACGGGGAGGCGCCGCCGGACCGGGTGGCCGCCACCCGCTCCGCCCCGGTGGAGTTCGGCACCCGGGGCGGCCGCATCGTCGACGTCTCCGACGACTACGTCATCTACGAATCCGGCGGCTCCGCCCCCGCCCAGTACGTCACGGAGCTCAACCAGAGCCTGCGCCTGAAGCGCACGGTCCGCGCCGCCGCCGTGAACGGCCCCACCCTCTGGAGCGCCACCGGCGTCACCGGCCAGGTCACCTCCTACAGCCTCGGAGAGGAGAAGACGCTCGCCACGGTCACCCTGCCCGGCGCTTCCTGCGTCCCGACCGAGCTCCAGGCGGCCGGCCGCTGGCTGTACTGGGCCTGCGGCACGGCCTCGGCCGGTGTCTACGACACCAGGGCCCGCACGGCGGTCCCCGTCACCCCCGGCGACGTCCTGCTCGGCGACGGCTTCACCGTCCGCCACGACCACACGACGAACGAGCTCGTCCTGACCGAGGCGGCCACCGGCGCGACCCGTGTGATCGTCTCGCACGTCCCGGAGACGGGCCTGGCCGCCGACCGCCGGTACCGGTGGACGGTGGACGAGTACACCGGGCTGGTCGCCTGGACCGACCTCCACGAGCGCGTCCGCGTCACCACCACCGGGGTGGCCCCGTCGGCGCCGACCGTGTTCGAGCGGAACTGGGACGCCCTCGCGCCCCTCGGCTCCGCCGACTACTGGATCTCCAGCTGGCAGCTGTCCCGCCCGGTCAGCTCCTGGTCCCTCACCCTCACCTCGGTGCAGAGCGGCCCGACCGGCAAGGGCACCCGCACGCTCACCGGCGGCGCGGCGAAGGCGTCCGTCGAAGCGCGGTGGAACGGGCTGACCGCGAACGGGGTCCGCTTCCCCAACGGCTTGTACCAGTGGACCCTGACCGTGACCGGCCTCGGCTCCGCCACCCCCACCGCGGTGAGCGGCGGCAGCGGCTTCCTCGGGGAAGGCTCGCCGGTGCGCCACGACCACGGCAGACCCGACGGCATCGGCGACCTGCACACCCTCAACGCCTCGGGCGGCCTGACCCTCCACACGGGCAGGGGCTCCGGGACGTTCGCCGTCGAGGACACCAGCACGGGCTGGGCCAGGACGCTCACGGCGCTGCCGGTCGGCGACCTGAGCGGCGACCGCTGCAACGACATGCTGGTCCGGCTGGGCAACGGGGCCCTGCGCCTCTACAAGCCGAGGTGTCGGACGACTCTGACGCCGTCCACGCCGTACACCGCCCTCGGTGCGAGCGGCTGGAACCAGTACGACGTGCTGACCGCCCCCGGCGACGTCACCAGGGACGGCCGTCCCGACCTGATCGCCCGCAACACCGCCACGGGCGCGGTGTACCTCTACAAGGGCACGAGCACCGGCACTCTGTCCGCGCGGGTGCAGCTCTACGCCAACTGGAAGGCGTACAAGAAGATCGTCGGCGTCGGGGACCTCAACGGCGACGGCGTCGGCGACCTCCTGGCGCAGGACAAGGCGAACAACCTGTTCCGCTACCTCGGCACCGGCAAGGGGACCTTCTCCGGGGCGGTGAAGCTGGCCGCCGGCTGGGGCGGGTCGTACAACGCGGTGGTCGGCGTCGGCGACATCAACCGTGACGGCAGGAACGACATCGTCGCCCGCGACACGGCCGGCAGCCTGTATCGCCACTACGGCGACGGCAAGGGCTCGTTCCTCCCCCGGACGCTGATCGCGAAGGGCTGGGGCGGATACCGGGCCCTGCTCTAGCCGCCGACGAGGGGGACGGCGAGACCGAGCGGAGGAAGGTCCGGGTGGGCCTTCCTCCGCTCAGGTCCGTGCGGTCCCGGTCCGGTGTCAGCTCGCCGTGGGGGAGGCGGAGGCCGTGGGTGACGCCGGGGTCGACGCGCCCGGCTGGACCGCGTCGTCCGTGCCGTCGTGGGTGGCCTCGGGGTCGACGCCCATGGTGATCGAGCCCTGCACACCCCTGGCGATGTTCCGCTTGTCGTACTTGAGCTTGAGCAGGCCTCCCGCGGTGCCGCTCTGGTCGTAGATGGTGTCCTCGGTGAGCGTGGTCCGCTCGGTCGTGCTGGTCGAGTACGGCTCCACCTCGGCCGACGCGAGGACGGACTCCTCGTCGAAGAAGAACTGGCCGGTGTGGCAGGTGTGCCCGCCCTCGTACCCGGCGTCGGTCCACTCGCCGTCCACGTGCACCTTGGTGTGGATGTGCACACAGCGCCCCCGGTACCAGCCCGGGAACACCGTCCTGAACGTGACGCGGCCCTGCCGGTCGGTGCGCCAGGTGCCGCGCAGGTACCGCTTGTCGTCGGTGGGCTCCTCGTGGCCCCCGCCGCCGCCTCCGCCCGCGCCGCCGGTCGGCGCGCCCGACGGCGGTGCGCCGGTGGGGGTGCCCGTGGGCGTGCCGGACGGGGTGCCGGACGGGGCGTCCGTGGGAGCGCCGCCTCCGCCGCCGCCTCCGCTGGAGAGGCTCTCGTAGCCCGAGTAGAGGCCCAGCGCGTCGCAGTGCCAGATGTCCACGGCGGCGTTGGCGACGGGCTTGCAGGTCTCGGAGTCGATGACCTTGAGGTCGAGGGTGAGCGGGATGCCCTCCCGGTCCTCGACGATGTTCTGGCGGAGCTTGTCGGCGTCGATGTAGTAGGGGCCCTCGGTGGTCTCCGAGGTGAGCTTGTAACAGGCCTCGGCGGCGGTGCCGGTGGCCGACGCCTTGGGCTTGGCCCCGGCGCCCTTCGCCTTGCCCGGCTCCCCGGCGAACGCGCCCGCGGCCAGCGCGCCGCCCGCTCCGATCGCGGCGACCGCTCCCGCGCCGGCGACGACGACCTTTCGGCGCGTCAGATCCCTTTTGTGTTTCGGGCCTTGCTTGGCCTCCGTGATGTCCGCCGGCTCAGTGTTTTCCGTGTTTCCCGTCATGGGCGAGGAAGTTAGGAGGCCGGCCTGTCAGGAACGTGGGAAAGGGCTGTGCGATTCCATGGATTCACCGTTCGCCGGCCGAAACGAGGCCCAGACCGGCGCGTGCCCGGCGCAGATGTTCCAGTCCTTCCCTCGCCGTCCGCGTGACGTCCTCGTACTCCGCCGCCGTGCGGGCGGCCGCCAGCCGCTCCCTGGCCTGCCGGTGGCATTCCGCCGCGCTGGTCAGCTCCCGCGCCGCCGCCGCGTCCGCGCTCTCCCAGATCCGCACGTCGGGCGGGACCAGACCTCCGCCCAGCCGTACGAGCCAGTGGTTCGCCTCCGCCTCGGCGTCCAGGCCGGACGGGGGACGCGTCCGCCGGGCGCGTCGCTGGGTGACGATCCCGGCGACCGCGCCGGCGATCAGCAGCACCGAGAGCGTGATCATGAACCCCATGGCTGTGGCTTCCTCCCTGCCCCGCCGGCTCGTGCCGGCCTCGCCACCCATGGAACGGCAGGCCCCTGTGGGCGCCCCTCGGGATTCCTGTGCGCCTCCGGTGAGGTCTCCAAGAGAGGTCCGGCCACCGGGACGCAGTCGGTGGCCGGACGCCTTTCCGCCCTTTCCGGGCGGCTCCTCAGCCCGCCGAAGCCGAGGGTGACGAGGACGGGGACGACGTAGGGGACGGTGATCCCGGCGGTGTGCCCTGGCCGTCCTCCGTCGCCTCCGGGTCCACGCCCACCGTGAGCGTGGCGCGCACCCCCTTGGCGATGTTCCGCTTGTCGTAGCGCAGCCTCAGCAGGCCGCCCTGCGTCCCGCTCCCGTCGTAGATCGTGTCCTCGTCGAGCGTCGTGCGCTCGTCGGTGTTCGTCGAGTACGGAGCCAGCCCCTCGGTCGCGAGGACGGACTCCTCGTCGAAGAAGAACTGGCCGGTGTGGCAGGTGTGCCCGCCCTCGTACCCGGCGTCGGTCCACTCGCCGTCCACGTGCACCTTGGTGTGGATGTGCACACAGCGCCCCCGGTACCAGCCCGGGAACACCGTCCTGAACGTGACGCGGCCCTGCCGGTCGGTGCGCCAGGTGCCGCGCAGGTAGCGGGTGTCGTCCGTGGGCTCCTGGTGGCCGCCGCCGGGAGGCGGGCCGCTGGGCGCTCCGGTGGGCGTCCCGGTCGGGGGCTCGCCGGTGGGGGTGCCGGAGGGCGGCGGTCCGGTGGGCGCGGGACCGCCGCCGCCTCCGTTGCCCATGTCCTCGTAGCCGGAGTAGACGCCCACCGCGTCGCAGTGCCAGATGTCCACGGCCGCGTTCCGGACCGGCCGGCAGGTCTGGGCGTCGATGACCTTGAGGTCGAGGAGGAGCGGGATGCCCTCGCGGTCCTCGGTGACGTCCTGGCGGAGCTTGTCGGCGTCGATGTAGTAGGGGCCCTCGGTGGTCTCCGTGGTCAGCAGGTAGCAGGGCTCGGAGCCGGGTTCGGAGCCGGGCTCGGTGCCGGGTTGGGAGCCGCCGCCCGGAGGTCTTCCGCCGCCCTGGCCGAGACCGCTCGCCGCGAACGCGCTGCCGCCAAGACCGGCCGCCGCGACGGCGCCCGCGCCGACGGCGACCACCTTGCGCCGCGTCAGTTCGGTCGATTCCCTTCCGTTCTGAGATTCCGGATGCTGTTGATTCGCTGTCATGGCCCCGGAAGTTAGGTAGGAACCCTGTCAACGACCTGAGAAAACAGCGCCTTTTCCCCGCGCACGCGAAAGGGACCTGAAACCGACGTCGGTTTCAGGTCCCTTTCACATTGCCCTTGCAAAAGGCTTGCCTTACTTCGGCTGCGGCTTCCGCACGTTCAGGTGCAGCTCGCGCAGCCGCGTCTCCTCCAGCTCGGTCGGCGCGCCCATCATCAGGTCCTGGGCGTTGCCGTTGAGCGGGAAGGCGATCGTCTCGCGGATGTTGGGCTCGTCGGCGAGCAGCATCACGATGCGGTCGACGCCCGGCGCGATGCCGCCGTGCGGCGGGGCGCCGAAGCGGAAGGCGCGCAGCATGCCGGCGAACTCGCGCTCGACGGTCTCCTCGTCGTAGCCGGCGATCCCGAACGCCTTGAGCATGATGTCCGGCTCGTGGTTCCGGATCGCTCCGGAGGACAGCTCGACGCCGTTGCAGACGATGTCGTACTGCCAGGCCAGGATGTCCAGCGGGTCCTGGTTCTCCAGGGCCTCCATGCCGCCCTGGGGCATGGAGAACGGGTTGTGCGAGAAGTCGGTCCTCCCGGTCTCCTCGTCCTTCTCGAACATCGGGAAGTCGACGATCCAGCAGAAGCGGAAGACGTTCTCCTCGAAGTGGCCGGAACGCTTCGCGGCCTCGACCCGCACCGCGCCCATGATCTTCGAGACCTCGTCGAACTCGCCCGCGCCGAAGAAGACGGCGTGACCGGCGGCCAGCGACAGGCGCTTGGTCAGCTCGGCGACGTTCTCCTCGGTGAGGAACTTCGCGATCGGGCCGGACAGCGAGCCGTCCTCGGCGACCCGCACCCAGGCCAGGCCCTTCGCGCCCTGCGAGACGGCGTAGTCGCCGAGCTGGTCGAAGAACTTGCGGGGCTGGTCCTGGACGGCGGGCACGGGCAGCGCGCGCACGTGCTTGCCGGCGAAGGCCTTGAACTCCGAGCCCTCGAAGACGTCGGTGATGTCCACCAGTTCCAGCTGCGCGCGCAGGTCCGGCTTGTCGGAGCCGTACTTCAGCATCGACTCGCGGAACGGAATCCGCGGGAACGGGGAGGTGACCTCGCGGCCGTTGCCGAACTCCGTGAACAGCTCGGTCATCAGCTTCTCGATCGGCTGGAAGACGTCCTCCTGCTCGACGAAGCTCATCTCGACGTCGAGCTGGTAGAACTCGCCCGGCGAACGGTCGGCGCGGGCGTCCTCGTCGCGGAAGCAGGGCGCGATCTGGAAGTAGCGGTCGAAGCCGGAGATCATCAGCAGCTGCTTGAACTGCTGCGGGGCCTGCGGAAGGGCGTAGAACCGGCCAGGGTGCAGCCGGGAGGGGACCACGAAGTCGCGCGCGCCCTCGGGGGAGGTCGCGGTCAGGATCGGGGTCGCCATCTCGTTGAAGCCGAGGGCCACCATCTTGTGACGGATGGCGGAGATGACCGCGGTGCGCAGCATGATGTTGCGGTGCATGCGCTCGCGGCGCAGGTCCAGGAAGCGGTACTCCAGGCGCCGCTCCTCGTTGACCCCGTCCTCGGTGTTGATGGTGAAGGGGAGCGGCTGGGCGGCGCCGAGCAGCTCGACCTCACCGACCTCGACCTCGATCTCGCCGGTCGGCAGGTCCGCGTTGACGTTGTCGGCGCCACGGGAGACGACCTTGCCGTCGACGCGGACGGTCGACTCCTTGGTCAGCTTGTCGAGGGCCTCGTACGCGGCCGTGCCGGGACGGGCCACCAGCTGGGTGATGCCGTAGTGATCGCGGAGATCGATGAAGAGGATGCCGCCCAGGTCGCGCCGATTGTGCAGCCAGCCGCTCAGCCGGACGTCGGTGCCGACGTCAGAGGCGCGGAGCTCGCCGCAGGTGTGGGACCTGTACCGATGCATCGTCGTTCATCCAGTCTTCGCGGATCGGGGGCGTGTTTCACGTGGAACAAGGCGTGTTTCACGTGAAACAACCCCCAGGGTACCGGGCGGGCCAAGATCGGCTCCCCTCTATTCACCGCCGCTGACCCATGGCCCGCTTCGGTCGCGATCACCGGCACGCTCCGGTCGCGATCATCGGTCGGCTTCGGTCGCGATCAGTGGCACGGTTCGATCGCCTGTTCTTAAAGTGGGTCAATGCGTACTGGCGAGCCTCTGCCCGCCGTGGGAGAGGTCCTCGCCTCCCTCGCGACCGGCCTGTGGCACTGGAGCACGGCCACCGGGCTGGTCACGGTCGACGCCGAGGCGGCCCGGCTGCTCGGGCTGCCCGCCGAGGAGGCCGTCCTCACGGAGGCCCAGGCCCGTGCCCGGCTGCACCCCGTCGACTGGAACGAGATCACGGGCGTGATCCAGCTCGCCGTCGCCGAGGGCACCCTCGCCGAGGTGCGCATCCGGATCATGGACGACCAGGGGCGGGTCGTACGGGTCGCCCGCAGCCGCTCCAAGCCGTCGTTCGACCCGGAGAAGCAGGCGTACGAGCTGATCGGCACGTTGCAGGAGGTCACCGAGCCCCGGCCCGGCACTCCCGCCGGACGCACCGCCGTCACCGGCGACTGGCGGCGCTCCCGGGAGGCGTTCCTGCTGGACGCGGGCCGTGCGCTCGCGGAGGCGCGCTCCACGGAGGAGGTGCTGCGGGTCGCGGCGGCGCTGTCGATGCCGGGCTTCACCCCGGACGGGCTGGCCGTCTTCGGCGTCGAGGGCGAGCGGCTGACGATCATCGGCCACCACGGGCAGCGGGAGAGCGACGAGGACCCCTTCACCCAGATGTCGGTGCACACCGACTATCCGGCCGCCGAGGTCGTCCGCAGCGGACGGGCCGTGTATCTGTCCTCGCCCGAGCAGTACAAGGAGCGCTATCCGCTGACCTGGCCGCTGGCGGCGCACTTCGGCCGGCAGTCCTGGGCGTTCCTGCCGCTGACGGTGGCCGGCCGCACGATGGGCGCCTGGATGGCGGCCTTCGCCTACCCGGTGGCGTTCACCCCGGACGAGCGGTCCGTGCTCACCACCGTGGCCCGCATGCTCGCCCAGGCCCTGACCCGCGCCGGCGCCGCCGAGACCCAGCGCGAGCTGACCGACGGCCTTCAGCGCTCGATGCTGCCCACGCTCGGCCCCGAGATCCCGGGCATGACCCTCGCCGCCCGTTACATACCGACCGGCGGCGGTCTCCAGGTCGGCGGCGACTGGTACGACGTGATCCCGCTGCCGGGGGGAGCGTCCCGGACGCGGTCCGGGGGCGGGCGGTTCGCGCTGGTCATCGGCGACGTCCAGGGGCACGACGTGCGTGCCGCGGGCCTCATGGGCCAGTTGCGCATAGCGCTGCGGGCGTACGCCTCCGAGGGCCACCGTCCCGACGCCGTCCTCTCCCGCGCCTCCCGCTTCTTCTACGGTCTCACCCACACGGACGACGCCGACGCGCACGCCGACCCGCGCTTCGCAACCTGCCTCTATGTGGAGGTCGATCCGGCGACGGGGGTGCTGGAGACGGCTCGGGCCGGCCATCTCGACCCGGCGATCCGGATGGCCGACGGCACGGTCCTGGTCCGCGCCACGGCCGGCGGGCTGCCGCTGGGCATCGACCCGGACTCCGACTACCCGACCACCCGGCTCGCGCTGGAGCCGGGCGAGGCGCTGATGCTGTGCACCGACGGTCTGCTGGAGACCGGCGGCCACGACCTGGACACCGGCTGGGGCCGGGTCCGCAAGACGCTGGAGGCGCACGAGGGGGGCGTGGGCGCGCACGAGGGGGGACTGGAGGAGCTGGCCGACGCGCTGGTCCAGGCCGTGCACGGGCCTTCGTCCCACCACACCACCGGGCCGCTGGCCGACCGCCGCGAGGACGACATCGCCGTCCTCCTCCTCTCCCGGCACGGGGTGGGCAGCGGTCGTGACGCCGGGTCCGCGCGGCCGTCGGTGCGGCGCACCATGCTGACGGTGGCGCAGGCCGAGCCCGAGCGGGTCGCCGAGGCCCGGCAGCAGCTGCGGGAGCTGCTGCACGACTGGCCGTGCGCCGACCAGGTCGACTCTGCGGTCCTGCTGGTCTCCGAGACGCTGACCAACGTCCTCGTGCACACGGACGCCGACGCGCTGCTCGTCGCCGAGGTCACCGGCGGGGCCGAGGGACGCCGGATCCGGATCGAGGTGTCCGACACCAGCGACGACCTGCCCCACAAGCGCAGCCCCGGCGAACTGGCCTCCTCGGGACGCGGCCTGGTCCTCATCGAACTGCTCGCCGACGCGTGGGGGGTGGCGCCGCGGGGTCAGGGCAAGAGCATCTGGTTCGAGCTCTACGAGCCGGCCGCGGACGCTCCGCTGGACGGGTCGGGGGACGAGCCGGGCGGCAGCCCGCCGGACGCCGGCTTGGACACGGCCTCCGAGGGCGCGGCGTAACGCTCCCTCAGCTCGTGCAGCACGGCGAACGCGGCGGCCGTCAGCGGCACGGCGAGCAGCATGCCGAGGATCCCGGCGACGGAGGCTCCCGCCGTGATCGTCAGCATCACCACCGCCGGGTGCATCTGCACGGTCCGGCTCTGGATCATCGGCTGGAGGACGTGCCCCTCCAGCACCTGCACGGCGAGCACCACCCCGAGCGCCCACAGCGCGATGACGAATCCCCGGTCGGCGAGCGCCACGAGCACGGCGACCGCGCCGGAGAGGAACGCGCCCAGGTAGGGGATGTAGGCGCCGACGAAGACGAGCGCGCCCAGTCCGGCGGCGCCGGGGACGTCGAGGACGAGCAGTCCGACGGTGATGCAGACGGCGTCGATGAACGCGATGAAGGTCGTCCCGCGCATGAAGCCCTCGACGGCTCGGAACGCCCGCCGGCCCATGGCCTCCACGATGTCGGCGGTGCCGTGCGGGGCGACGGCGCGCAGGCCGTCGACGGCGCGGTCGGAGTCGCGCAGGAAGAAGAAGACGAGCAGCAGCGCGAGCACGGCCATGGCGATGCTCTCCCCCACGACGCTCACCCCGCTGATCACCCCGGAGGCCGCGGTCCCGCCGAACTTGCCCAGCAGCTCACGGGCGTTGGAGGCGAGATCGTCGAGCGAGGTCCCCGCGGCCCCGAAGTGCTCGGTCAGTCCCCGGGCGGCCTCCTTCAGCGAGGCGACGATCTCGTCCCCGCTCTCGATGAGCGCGGCGACGACGATGTACACGGCCCCGCCGACCACGCCCACCACCGCCACACACGTGACGGCGGCGGCCACCGACCGGTTCACCCGCGCCTTCACCATCCGCCGGTGGAACGGCCCGAGCAACGCGCTCCCCAGCAACGCGAGCAACACGGGCACCACGGCGGTACGCAACGCCGCGCACAACAGGATCCCGATGTACGCCACCCCCGACACCAGCAGGACGACAACACACCAGGCAGCAAGCCGACGAACAGCCAAGGGCAACAGACGCACCCGTCCAGCGGACCACGCCCTCCGCGGGCTGTCCTGCGGGAGCAGACCGCCCGGGTGACGGACCGTCACCGATGAGCAGAATTAACAGCTCATCCCCCTTTCGGGTGAACATCCCTTTTGCTCATGCGCGTTGCATATGCGCGTGCCTAGTTTCCCTGGCTGGAGGTGATGCTCGATGTACGAGCAGAACGACATGCCGCCGGACGAGCCGACGGCACAGCAGGACGCGATCGACATCAACGACTTCGTGTTCGCGGCCACGGGGGCGCGGGTGCGGAGGCTGACGACGCCGGGTGGGGAGCACTGGTTCGTTGCGGCGGACGTGGCCACGGATCTCGGGTACGCAAACACACGACAGGCGCTCGGCTGGCACGTTGCAGCAGAGTGCACCAAGCGACTGAGCGAGATTGCACAAGGCGTCTATGGAGTAGACGCTTCGCGCAAACTCGCAGCTCACAAGCTACAGAAGTCGATGAAGCTGGTGAACCTGAAGGGTCTCATCGCCCTTGTCAACGGTTGCACGAAACCGGAGTGCCGCCCTTTCAAGGACTGGGTCTGCGAGGTCGTCGTCACCATCCAGCGCGACGGCTCCTACGCCCTGGAACCGGCCCCCGTGCAACCCTCGCCCGCCGGCGGCACCGCGTACGTCATGCCGGATCAGGTCGCCGACGCCATTGTGCGACTGGAGGAGCGGAACATCCGGGCGGACGAGATGCTGGTGGCGTTCCAGGAGCAGCGCCACGGCCTTCTGAGGGAGCAGAACGGGCTCTTGCGGGAGATCAGTCACAGCCTGCGGGACATCGCCGACGCTCTCAGGAGCCCCGCCGGCCGTTCCTTGCCGTCGCCGGCGCCGGAGCTGACGCCGCAGCAGCTGCTCGCCGTCTGGAAGGCCAAGAATCTCGTGGTCACCGACGACGTTCACGCCGTCGCCGCCTGCCTGGCACCGGCACTCGTGCGCGGTGAGGCCCGGTACCGGGTGGAGGAGATCGTCAGCCGGACCGGGTTGTCCCAGGACCGCGTTCACGACTGTCTGCGGATGCTGTTGAAGCGCGGGTGCGTGCGGCAGACCGGGTGTGCCGCCGACGGCGCGCCGGTGTACGTGCTGCCGTAGGGCGGTCGGCTCAGCACAAGGGCCCGAAGTCGCAACGCAAACTTGCGGCTTCGGGCCTTCCTCGTACGTTATCCGGGATCAGCCCTTCCGCGGGCCCTCCTTCGTCATCCCGTGGACCGCCGGGACGGTTCCCAGGCGGCCCTTCTGGAAGTCTTCGAACGCCTGCTGGAGTTCGGCCTGGGTGTTCATGACGAACGGGCCGTAGTGGGCCATCGGCTCGCGGATCGGGCGGCCGCCCAGGAGGACGACTTCCAGGTCCGGCGTGTGGGAGTCCTGCCGCTCGTCCGCGCGGACGGTCAGCGAGGAGCCGGTGCCGAAGACGGCGGTCTGGCCCAGGTGGATCGGGCGGCGTTCCGCGCCGACCGAGCCCTTGCCCGCGAGCACGTACGCCAGGCCGTTGAAGTCCTCGCGCCACGGCAGGGTGATCTCCGCGCCCGGCGCCAGCGTCGCGTGGATCATCGTGATCGGCGTGTGGGTGACGCCGGGGCCCTGGTGGCCGTCCAGCTCGCCGGCGATGACCCGCAGGAGCGCGCCGCCGTCGGGAGTGGTGAGCAGCTGGACGTTCCCGCCGCGGATGTCCTGGTAGCGCGGGGCCATCATCTTGTCCCTGGCCGGCAGGTTCACCCACAGCTGGAGGCCGTGGAAGAGGCCGCCGGACATGACGAGGTGCTCCGGCGGCGCCTCGATGTGGAGCAGACCGGAACCGGCCGTCATCCACTGGGTGTCGCCGTTGGTGATGGTGCCGCCGCCGCCCTGGCTGTCCTGGTGGTCGAAGACGCCGTCGATGATGTAGGTGACGGTCTCGAAGCCCCGGTGCGGGTGCCAGGGCGTGCCCTTGGGCTCTCCGGGCGCGTAGTCCACCTCGCCCATCTGGTCCATCATGATGAACGGGTCGAGGTGCCGGTAGTTGATCCCCGCGAAGGCCCGGCGCACCGGGAAGCCCTCACCCTCGTACCCCGTCGGCGCGGTGGCGACGGCGAGCACGGGACGCGCCACGGCGTCCGCCGGGGCGGCCACGCGGGGGAGCGTCAACGGGTTCTCGACGGTCACAGCGGGCATGTCGGTACCTCCTTGGGCGACGTACGGACCACTTTAGTTGAGCGTTGAACTTTCTGCCACCCACAACCGCGGGAGCCCGGAGGACATTCCCTCCGGGCTCCCGGCTCTCAGAACACGGCGTCGCTCAGCCGTACATCCGGCGCATCGCGAAGTCCACCATCTGCTCGACCGCCTTCGCGTCGAACACCATCCGGTGCTCGCCCTCCATGTCGAGAACGAAGCCGTAGCCGGTGGGCAGCAGGTCGAGCACCTCCGCGCCGGTGATGACGAAGTACTTGGACTCCTTGCCCGCGTACCGGCGCAGCTCCTTCAGCGTGGTGAACATCGGGATCACCGGCTGCTGGGTGTTGTGCAGGGCGAGGAATCCGGGGTTGTCGCCGCGCGGGCAGTAGACCTTCGAGGTCGCGAAGACCTGCTGGAAGTCCTCGGCGACCATCTGCCCGGTGGTGAAGGCGCGCACCGCGTCCGCGAGCGAGGGCGGGGACGGCTCGGGGTACAGGGGCGGCTGCTGCCCGTAGCCGCCGGCCATGGGCTGCTGCGGCGGGGCGTACTGCTGCTGGGCGCCGCCCCCGTCCATGGGCTGGCCGTATCCATACATGGGCGCAAGAGTACCCAGAGCATCCGCAAGCCGGGCCCACACAGAAGCCCAAGCGAGACGGCGGCCCGGGCAGGACGGAAGCCCGGGCAGGGCGGCAGCCCGGCAGGACGGCGGCCCTGGCAGGACGGAAGCCCGGGCAGGGCGGCAGCCCGGCAGGACGGCGGCCCCGGCAGGACGGAAGCCCCGGGTAGGGCGGCAGCCCCGGCAAAGCGGCGGACCCGGGTAGGGCGGAAGCCCGGCAAGGCGGCGGACCCGGCAAAGCGGCGGACCCGGGTAGGGCGGAAGCCCGGCAAGGCGGCGGACCCGGGCACGACGGGAGCCCGGCAAGGCGGCTGCCCGGCTGGACGGAAATTCGGCGGGACGGGAGCCCGACAGGGCCGCAGCCCCGGCAGAGCCGCAGGGCCGCAGCTCCGACAGGACGGAAGTTCAGCGGGACGGCAGCCCGACAGGGCGGCAGCCAGGCGGGGCGGGGCCAGACAGGGCGACAGCCCGGGAAGGGGCGACAGCCCGGGCAGGGCCGCAAGGCCGCAAGGCCGCAAGGCCGTAAGGCCGCAAGGCCGCAGCCCCGACAGGACGGAAGTTCGGCCGGACGGCAGCCCGGCAAGGCGGCAAGGCGGCAGCCAGGCGGGGCGGGGGCCAGACAGGGCGGCAGCCAGGCGGGGCGGGGGCCCAGGCGGGGCCGCAAGGCCGCAAGGCCGCAGCCCCGACAGGACGGAAGTTCAGCGGGACGGCAGCCCGGCAAGGCGGCAGCCAGGCGGGGCGGCAGCCCAGGCAAGGGGCGACAGTCCGGCAGGGCCGCAAGGCCGGAGCCCCGGCAAGACGGGCGCCCAGGGAGGGCGGCAGCCCCGTGGTGGTCTGTCTCGTCACACCTGGCGCATCGGGGTTGCGACTTATTACCGGCGGGTAGCATCATCGGAGCTACTTGTTGGTACGTGAACTAGCGCGAGGAACCACAGTGCCTCGCCGATCTCTCTACGGAGCCGGGAGCCGTCGCCATGGGGCACTACAAGTCGAATCTCCGCGACATCGAATTCAACCTCTTCGAAGTACTGGGGCGCGACAAGCTGTACGGCACCGGTCCGTTCGAGGAGATGGACGCCGAGACCGCGAAGAGCATCCTCGAAGAGCTGACCCGCCTCGCGGAGAACGAGCTGGCGGAGTCCTTCACGGACGCCGACCGCAACCCGCCGGTCTTCGACCCGGAGACGAACACCGCGCCCGTCCCGGCGTCCTTCAAGAAGAGCTACAAGGCCTTCATGGACTCCGAGTACTGGCGGCTCGGCCTGCCCGAGGAGATCGGCGGCACCACCTCGCCCCGCTCCCTGATCTGGGCCTTCGCCGAGCTGATCCTGGGCGCCAACCCGGCCGTCTGGATGTACTCCTCGGGCCCCGCGTTCGCCGGCATCCTCTTCGAGGAGGGCAACGAGGTCCAGAAGCACATCGCCAAGGTCGCCGTGGAGAAGCAGTGGGGCTCCACGATGGTCCTCACCGAGCCCGACGCGGGCTCCGACGTCGGCGCCGGCCGCACCAAGGCGATCCAGCAGGAGGACGGCTCCTGGCACATCGAGGGCGTGAAGCGCTTCATCACCTCCGGTGAGCACGACATGGAGGAGAACATCCTCCACTACGTCCTCGCCCGCCCCGAGGGCCACGGCCCCGGCACCAAGGGCCTGTCCCTCTTCCTCGTCCCGAAGTACCTCTTCGACTTCGAGACCGGCGAGCTGGGCGAGCGCAACGGCGTCTACGCGACCAACGTCGAGCACAAGATGGGCCTGAAGGCCTCCAACACCTGCGAGATGACCTTCGGCGACCGCCACCCCGCCAAGGGCTGGCTGATCGGCGACAAGCACGACGGCATCCGCCAGATGTTCCGCATCATCGAGTTCGCCCGCATGATGGTCGGCACGAAGGCGATCTCCACGCTGTCCACGGGCTACCTGAACGCGCTGGAGTACGCCAAGGAGCGCGTCCAGGGTCCCGACCTCGCGAACTTCATGGACAAGTCCGCGCCCAAGGTCACCATCACCCACCACCCCGACGTGCGCCGCTCGCTGATGACGCAGAAGGCGTACGCGGAGGGCATGCGCGCCCTCGTCCTCTACACGGCGTCCATCCAGGACGAGATCCAGGTCAAGGAGGCCGCCCGCGAGGACGCCTCCGCGCTGGAGGCGCTGAACGACCTGCTCCTGCCGATCGTCAAGGGCTACGGCTCCGAGAAGGGCTACGAGCAGCTCGCCCAGTCGCTCCAGACCTTCGGCGGCTCCGGCTTCCTCCAGGAGTACCCGATCGAGCAGTACATCCGGGATGCCAAGATCGACACCCTGTACGAGGGCACGACGGCGATCCAGGGCCAGGACTTCTTCTTCCGGAAGATCGTCCGCAACCAGGGCGCCGCGCTGAACTCCCTCGCGGAGGAGATCAAGAAGTTCCTGGCGCTCGGCGAGGGCGGCGAGGAGCTGTCCGGCGCCCGCGACCAGCTGGCCAAGGCCGCCGTCGAGCTGGAGGCCATCGTCGGCCTGATGCTCACCGACCTCGCGGCCACCGAGCAGGACGTCAAGAACATCTACAAGGTGGGCCTCAACACCAGCCGCCTGCTGCTGGCCTCCGGTGACGTCGTCGTCGGCTACCTGCTGCTCAAGGGCGCGACCGTGGCCGCCGACAAGCTCCGCACGGCCTCCGCGAAGGACCAGGCCTTCTACACCGGCAAGATCGCGGCGGCGAAGTTCTTCGCGGCGAACGTCCTGCCCGGCGTCACCCTGGCCCGCAAGGTCGCCGCGGGCGTCGAGCTCGACCTGATGGAGCTGGACGAGGCCGCGTTCTAGAGCGGGTTCCGAAAGCGGCGTCGCACCCGTCGCCCGAGGGCCGGCCGGGCGGACCCGTCCGGTTCGGCACGGTTGCACCGACCCACACACCGTCCTCACGAGGGCCTGCTCCCATCACCGGGAGCGGGCCCTCGTCCGTCGTTAAGGTGAACCCCATGAGCGCACCCTCCCGCTTCGACCGCGGCCACACCGACGACCTGATGTCCTTCCTGACGGCCAGCCCGTCGCCGTACCACGCGGTGGCGAACGCCGCGGAACGGCTGGAGAAGGCAGGTTTCCGTCAGGTCGCCGAGACGGACGCCTGGGAGGGGAGCAGCGGCGGCAAGTACGTGCTGCGCGGGGGCGCGATCGTGGCCTGGTACGTCCCCGAGGGCACCGCCGCGCACACCCCGTTCCGGATCATCGGCGCACACACCGACTCCCCCAACCTGCGCGTCAAGCCGCTGCCCGACGCCGGCGCGCACGGCTGGCGCCAGGTGGCCGTGGAGATCTACGGCGGTCCGCTGCTCAACTCCTGGCTCGACCGCGACCTGGGCCTGGCGGGCCGGCTGACCCTGCGCGACGGCTCCACCCACCTCGTCGACGTGAGCCGGCCGCTGCTGCGGGTGCCCCAGCTCGCCATCCACCTGGACCGCGCCGCCAACGACGGTCTCAAGCTCGACAAGCAGCGCCACCTCCAGCCGGTCTGGGGCCTCGGGGACGTCCTCGAGGGCGACCTGATCTCCTTCCTGGAGGAGGAGTCGGGGCTGCCCGCGGGCGAGGTCACCGGCTGGGACCTGATGACCCACTCCGTGGAGCCGCCCGCCTACCTGGGCCGCGACGAGGAACTCGTGGCCGGCCCGCGCATGGACAACCTGCTGTCCGTGCACGCCGGCACGGCCGCCCTGGCCGCCGTCGCGACCGCGGGCGGCGACCTGCCGTTCATCCCGGTGCTCGCCGCCTTCGACCACGAGGAGAGCGGCTCCCAGTCCGACACCGGCGCGGACGGTCCGCTGCTCGGCGGCGTGCTGGAGCGCTCGGTGTTCGCGCGCGGAGGCTCGTACGAGGACCGGGCGCGGGCCTTCGCCGGCACGCTCTGCCTCTCCTCCGACACCGGCCACGCCGTCCACCCCAACTACGCGGAGCGGCACGACCCCACGCACCACCCGCGCGTCAACGGCGGCCCGATCCTCAAGGTCAACGTCAACAACCGCTACGCCACGGACGGTTCGGGCCGGGCGGTGTTCGCCGCCGCCTGCGAGAAGGCCGGTGTGCCGTTCCAGTCGTTCGTCTCCAACAACTCCATGCCGTGCGGCACCACCATCGGCCCCATCACCGCCGCCCGGCACGGGATCACGACCGTCGACATCGGCGTGGCCATCCTGTCCATGCACAGCGCGCGGGAGTTGAGCGGCGCGGACGACCCGTACCTGCTGGCCAACGCGCTGACGGCGTTCCTGGAGGGGTAGCGGCCGCCCTGGTGACGGGGTGACAAGGGTGCCGCCCCGCATGGGTGTTGCCCGGCGGGGTATCCGGAGTCAGGGACCGGAACGACCGGTACACCGGACAGGGAGGCGACACTCATGGGCCTCGGCGGATGCATCATCCTCATCGCCGTGGGAGCCATCCTCACGTTCGCGACCGACTGGGACATGCAAGGGGTCAACCTCGACCTGGTCGGCGTCATCCTGATGATCGTCGGCCTGATCGGCGTGACGACCTTCAGCAGCATCGCCCGGCGCCGCCGCGTGATGGTGCCCCCCGCCTCGACCACCGTGGTCGAGACGGACCGGCGCCGCGACGGCTACAGCGACGGGTACGGCGTGTGACCGCAGCGGGTGACGCCGCTGCGGAGCACCGCGGACGAGCGGGTGACTCCGCCGCGGCGGACACCGCGGACGGGATCAGGCGTCCAGACCGGCCAGCACCAGCGGCAGCCGGTCGGCGCCGCTCTCGCTGAGCACGACGGGAACGCCCCAGTCCTGCTGATGGACATGGCAGGCGGGGTACTCCTCGGCGGGGTCGTCGTCACAGGACGCGGCCATCGCCGAGACGTGCAGCACCCCCTCCGGCACCGCCGGATCCAGCTCCAGCGTGCGGGAGAGGTCCGTGCCCGCTCCCTCCCCCGACAGCAGCAGCCCAGGCGGGGTGGCGGAGACCAGCAGCCGGGTCGACGGACCGTACCGCGTGTCCAGCTTCTGGCCCGCGGGCTCCTGGAAGATCACGTCCAGCCGCAGCCGGCCGGGCGCCACCTCCGTGGCCGCACGCTGCGTGCGGTGGGCGACGGCCTCCACCCGCACCGCCTCCTCGGGCAGCCGCAGCCGGGTCAGCCGGTGCCGCGCCGACTCCACGACCACGATGTCCTCCCCGACGAGGACGGCGTCACTGGGCTCGCGCAGATCCGTGGCGAGCGTGGTCACCTCACCGCTCACCGGGTCGTAGCGCCGCAGGGCGTGGTTGTAGGTGTCGCTGACGGCGACCGAGCCGTCCGGCAGCGCCGTGACGCCCAGCGGATGCTGGAGAAGGGCCTGCCCCGCGCCGCCGTCGCGGTGCCCGAAGTCGAACAGCCCGGTGCCGACGGCCGTGTGCACGACACCTTCGAGGTCCACCCAGCGCAGCGCCGACGTCTCGGAGTCCGCGAGCCACAGCCGGTCGGGCGTGGCGGCGAGCCCGGACGGCTGGGCGAACCAGGCCTCCGCGGCCGGCCCGTCCACCAGCCCCTCGTTCGTCGTCCCGGCCGCCACCGCGACCGTCCCGTCCCGCGGGTCGTACGCCCACAGCTGGTGCACGCCCGCCATCGCGATCCACACCCGGCCGTCGAACAGCGCCACGTCCCACGGCGAGGAGAGGGCGACCTCGCGGGCCGGGCCCGACGTCGGCGAGCCCTGCCACCACTGCTTGCCGGTGCCCGCCAGGGTCGTCACCGCGCCGGAGCCGAGGTCGAGGCGGCGCAGGGCGTGGTTGACGGTGTCGGCGACGACGACGGCGCCCTCGTCGAGCAGGGCGAGGCCTTGCGGCTCGTTGAACGAGGCCGTCCCCGCCGGTCCGTCGGCGAAGCCGCGCGCCCCGGACCCGATCCGCCGCACGACGCTCTCCCCGTCCTCCGCGAGCTCCACCAGCTGATGCCGGGTGGTGTCGCTGACCAGGAAGTTCCCCGAGGGCAGCAGGAGCGCCTTGCCGGGGAAGCGCAGCGCCGTCGGCTCCGGCTCCGGCGCCACGTACGGCCCGTCGCCGCGCCGCAGCGTGCCCTTCGCCTCGTGCTCCGCCTCCAGCTCCGTCACCAGCCGCTCGATGGCGTGCACATGGCCCTCGCCGGCGTGCTGCGCGACGACGTAGCCCTCCGGGTCGACGACGACGAGCGTCGGCCAGGCCCGCACCGCGTACTGCTTCCAGGTGGCGAGCTCGGGGTCGTCCAGCACGGGATGCTCCACGCCGTACCGCTCCACCGCGTCCACGACGGCCTGGTGCTCGGCCTCGTGGACGAACTTCGGCGAGTGCACCCCGACGACGACCACGGTGTCCCGGTGTTTCTCCTCCAGCTCCCGCAGCTCGTCGAGGACGTGCAGGCAGTTGATGCAGCAGAACGTCCAGAAGTCGAGCACGACGATGCGTCCGCGCAGGTCGGCGAGGCTGTACTGCTTGTCGCCGGTGTTCAGCCAGCCGCCCTTCCCGATCAGTTCGGGAGCGCGGACACGGACGCGGCGCGGGGTCGGAGCGGGGGTCGGATCGGTCATGGATCAAGGGTGCCACCCGGGTCCGACAATCGGCCCGTCGGGCTAGCGGCTGCGTCCCGCGGGGGTCGCCGGGGAAGCCGTAGAGCCATGAGATTCCTCGTACGCGACCGGATCCTCGGCTTCGGTGACGACTACTGGATCGAGGACGACCGCGGCAACAAGGTCTTCCTCGTCGACGGCAAGGCCATCCGGGTGCGGGACACCTTCGAACTGAAGGACACCCAGGGGCGGGTCCTGATCGACATCCACCAGAAGATGTTCGCGCTGCGCGACACCATGGTGATCGAGCGGGACGGCGAGCCCCTCGCCACGATCCGCCGCAAACGGCTGTCCCTGCTGCGCAACCACTACCGGGTGTCCCTTGCGGACGGGCGCACCGAGCTGGACGTCAGCGGGAAGATCCTCGACCGCGAGTTCGCCGTCGAGTACGACGGCGAACTCCTGGCGGTCGTCTCCCGGCGCTGGCTGCACGTGCGCGAGACGTACGGCGTCGACGTCGTCCGGGACGACGCGGATCCGGCGCTGCTGATCGCGGTGGCGGTGTGCGTGATCCACCTGGCGGAGAAGGAACGGGAGGACTGAGCCCGCACTTTCGACTGCGTGAGGCTTCAGCGGCGCGGGGGTTCAGCGGCGCGAGGCTTCAGCGGCGCGGGGGTTCCAGGCCGAGCACCCGGTCCTTCAGGGCCGGGAACTGCTCGCGGGTCGTCGAGACCTTCGCCGGGTCGAACTCGACCGTGAGGACCTCCTCGCCGTGGCCGGCCTCGGCCAGCACCTCGCCCCAGGGATCCACCACGATCGAGTGACCGGCCTGCGGAACTCCGGCGTGCGTCCCGGCCGTTCCACACGCGAGCACGAACGCCTGGTTCTCGACCGCCCGCGCCCGGGCCAGCAGCGTCCAGTGCGACCGGCGGCGCTCCGGCCAGCCCGCCGGGACGACGAGGGTCTCGGCGCCGGCGTCGACGAGGCCGCGGAACAGTTCGGGGAAACGGAGGTCGTAGCAGGTGGCGACGCCGACGGTCGTCCAGGGCAGACGGACCGTCACCAGGTCACGGCCCGCGCCCATCAGGACGGCCTCGCCCTTGTCGAAGCCGAAGCGGTGGATCTTGCGGTAGGAGGCGGCCAGCTCACCGGAGGGGGAGAAGACGAGAGACGTGTTGTAGAGGACGCCCTCACCCCTGCCCTCGCCCTCGCCCTCACCCGCGGCACCGGCGGCACCGGCGTCGGAGGCGGCCCGTTCGGGGATCGAGCCCGCGTGCAGCCACACGCCCGCGTCGCTCGCGGCCTTGGCCATCGCCTCGTACGTCGGCCCCTCCAGCGGCTCGGCCTCGGCGGCGAACTGCTCGTAGGCGAAGGCCCCGGTCGTCCACAGTTCCGGCAGCACCACCAGATCGGCGACGCCCGCCTGCTCCCGCACGAGAGCGGCCGCCCGGCCCCGCCGGGATTCGACCGATTCGCCCTCTTCCACGGCGATCTGGATCAGAGAGGCGCGCACACTACCACCGTCCTGGCATTCGAGTCGTCCCCACGGGCCTACGATCGTCACACGAAAGCACTGCCGGGGTGCCTCACAGCAGCGTAACTTAGCGTTTCAGACACCCGCCGACAGCCGCCGACCGCCACCTCCCGCTGGCAACGCCGCCATCACCTGCCCGCCCGTGTACCGACCGCCGAGGGGTCCCGTTCCGTGAGTCTGCATCCCACCCTCCAGCCCTACGCCGACGCCTGGACCCACTCCATCGAAGCGATATCCGAGCTGGTGCTGCCACTGGTGGAGGCGGACTGGAACCGCCGGACGCCGTGCCCGGGCTGGTCGGTGCGCGACATCGTCTCGCACGTCATCGGGCTGGACTGCGAGATGTACGGCGACCCGCGGCCGATCCACTCCCTGCCCCGCGACCTCTTCCACATGACCACCGACCTCCAGCGCTACTTCGAGGTGCAGGTCGACGTCCGCCGGCACCACACGGCGCCGGAGATGACCTCCGAGCTGGAGTACACGGTCATCCGCCGCAACCGCCAGCTGCGCAACGAGTCGCGCGCCCCCGGCGCGAAGGTGCGCGGCCCCCTCGGCACCGAGCTCACCCTCGAACAGTCCATGCGCGCCCACGCGTTCAACGTGTGGGTGCACGAGCAGGACCTGCGCGCCGCCCTCGGCCGCCCCGGCAACCTGGACTCCCCCGGCGCGCACATCGCCCGTGACGTGCTGCTGGGCGAGCTGCCCGCCGTCGTCGCCGACCGGGCCGAGGCCCCGCGCAGTTCCGCGGTCGTCTTCGACGTCCATGGGCCGGTCGAGTTCCTGCGCACGATCCGCGTCGACATCCAGGGCCGCGGCACCCTGGAGACCGTCCCCGCGCTCGGGCCGGCCGCGGCCTTCACCCTCGACTGGGAGACGTATGTGCGCCTGGCCTGCGGGCGGGTGACGCCGGAGGCGGTCGCGGACCGGGTGAAGGCGGAGGGCGAACCGGAGCTGACGGCGGCGATCCTGCGGAACTTCGCCGTGACGAGGTAGGACCGCGCCCCGGAGGCCGGGCCCGCGGGGCCGGGCGGACACGGGACGGGCCCGTCGTGAAGATCACGACGGGCCCGGTCCGTACAGGAGGTGCGGCGGCGTCAGCCGAGGCGCGCGAAGCCGTAGTTGAGCAGCTTCGTGGCGTCCTGGGCACGCACCGTCGCGCTCGTGGAGGCCAGCACCGTGCCCACGACGGTCTTGCCGCCCCGGGTCGCGGCGAAGACCAGGCAGTACTTCGCCGTCGGGCCGGAGCCCGTCTTCACGCCGATGGCGCCGCTGTAGCTGCTCAGCAGCGTGTTGGTGTTGGTCCAGGCCGCCATCGTGCGGGTGGAGCCCGTCTTGGTGGTGGTCTTCGCCGTGTACGACTTGGTCTTGACGATCGTGCGGAACGTCGTGTTCTTCAGCGCGTTGCCGGCGAGCTTCGCCAGGTCCTTGGCGGTCGAGTAGTTGGCCCCGTTACCGATGCCGTCGAACGAGTCGAACTTCGTGTTCGTCATGCCGAGCGCCTTGGCCTGGGCGTTCATCTTGCCGATGAACGACTTCACGCGGGCGGCGCGGGTCGTGCCGGTGCCGAACTTGTCGGCGAGCGCGTACGCGGCGTCGCAGCCGGACGGCAGCATCAGCCCGTAGAGCAGCTGACGGACCGTGACCTTGTCACCGACGATCAGACGGGCGGACGAAGCGCCCTTCGACACGATGTAGTCGCTGTAGGCCATCTGGATGGTGACCTTGGCGTCCAGGTTGAGGTTCGCCTGCGCCAGCACCACCTTCGCGGTCATGATCTTCGTGGTGGAGCCGGTGGGCATCTTGGTGTTCATGCCCTTGTTGTAGAGATCTGCGCCGTTGGCGTTGTTCATCACGTAGCCGGTCTTCGCGGCGATCGTGGGCGATGCAACGGCTTGCGCGGGTGCCGCGGAGAGGGCACCGGCGGCGAGCATCGCGCCGGTCGTGACGGCGACGGCTGCGGCTCGGCGGGTCCTGATGCCCTGGGTGGCGGTTATCAACTGAAATACCCCGATTACGTCGAATGCCCCTGCGATGCGGCCGGGTTGAAGGGGGAAGAAAGAAGTGGGCCGCACGTGTGTGACACGTAAGTAGCACAGAAAGTTGTACTCCCGCTGCAACCGTTTTCCTCGCCCCGTCCGGAGGTCCGCATGATGGACGGAGCCTGCCCATGCGTACGTGTTGTATCTATCCTGTCGGCATGCCGTCCGCCCCACCCGCCCCCGTCAAGCAGCCGCCCGCCGCCGAACGCGTCTACGCCCACGTCAAACAGGGTGTACTGGACCGCCGTTACGAAGGAGGAACCCTCCTCACCGAGGGCGAGCTGGCCGAGGCCGTCGGCGTCTCCCGTACGCCGGTGCGGGAAGCGCTGCTGCGGCTGGAGGCGGAAGGACTGATCAAGCTTTACCCAAAAAAGGGCGCTCTGGTGCTGCCGGTGTCCGCGCAGGAGATCGCGGACGTCGTCGAGACCAGGCTGCTGGTCGAGGAGCACGCCGCTCGCAAGGCCGTCCCCGCCCCCGCCGGGCTCATCGCCCGGCTGGAGGAACTGCTCGAACGGCAGAAGGCGCAAGCCGCCGCGGGTGACCTGGCCGGCGCCGCCGTCACCGACCGCTGCTTCCACGCCGAGATCGTTCGCAGCGGCGGCAACGAGATCCTGTCCCGGCTCTACGACCAACTCCGCGACCGGCAACTGCGGATGGGCGTCGCCGTCCTGCACTCCCACCCCGACCGGATCGCCAAGACGCTCACCGAGCACGAGGAGATCCTCCAGGCGCTGCGCGTCGGCGACGCGGACGAGGCCGTGCGGGTGGTGCACCGGCACGTCGGCTGGTTCTCGCATCTGGCGCGGGGGGAGGTCCGATGAAGCCGGGCGGCTCCGGCGGGCAGGGCGGGCTCGGTGGGCAGGGCGGACGCAGCGGGCAGGGCGGGCAGGGCGGCAACTTCACACTTCCGGGTGACCCTCCGGGCGGCCGTCGCGCCGTAGCCGTATGGGGGATCGGCGTCTCCGTCTACTTCGTCGCCGTCATCTTCCGTACCTCCCTCGGGGTCGCCGGCCTGGACGCCGCCGACCGGTTCGGCGTGAACGCCTCCGCCCTGTCCACCTTCTCCATCCTCCAACTGCTGGTGTACGCGGGCATGCAGATACCGGTCGGCCTGCTCGTGGACCGGCTCGGCACCAAGAGGGTGCTCGGCATCGGGGTCGTGCTGTTCACCGCGGGGCAGCTCGGGTTCGCGTTCTCGCCGTCGTACGGCATGGCGCTCGCCTCGCGGGCGCTGCTCGGCTGCGGGGACGCGATGACGTTCATCAGCGTGCTGCGGCTGGGCACCCGCTGGTTCCCGGCGCGGCGCGGGCCGATGGTCGCGCAGCTCGCCGGACTGGCCGGCATGGCCGGCAACCTCGTCTCCACGCTGGTGCTGGCCCGTCTGCTGCACGACATCGGATGGACAGCCGCGTTCGCGGGCAGCGCGCTCGCCGGGGTCGTCGTGTTCGTGCTGCTCGTGCTGTTCCTGCGGGACCACCCCGAGGGACACGAGCCCGCGCCCTTCCCGCACCAGGGGACCGCCTACGTACGGCGGCAGATCGCCGCGTCCTGGCGGGAGCCGGGGACGCGGCTCGGGCTGTGGGTGCACTTCACCACCCAGTTCCCTGCGATGGTGTTCCTGCTGCTGTGGGGGCTGCCGTTCCTCGTCGAGGCGCAGGGGCTCAGCCGGGCCGCGGCCGGGGAGCTGCTCACCCTCGTCGTGCTGTCCAACATGGTCGTCGGCCTCGTGTACGGGCAGGTCGTCGCCCGGCACCACGGGGCCCGGCTGCCGCTCGCGCTCGGCACCGTCGGGACGACCGCGCTGCTGTGGGCCGCCACGCTGGCCTGGCCCGGCGCGCACGCGCCGACGTGGCTGCTGATCGCGCTGTGCGCGGTGCTGGGGGCGTGCGGGCCCGCGTCGATGCTCGGCTTCGACTTCGCCCGCCCCGCGAACCCGCCCGAGCGGCAGGGGACCGCGTCCGGCATCACCAACATGGGCGGTTTCGTGGCCTCCATGACGACGCTGTTCGCGATCGGCGTGCTGCTGGACGCGACCGGCGACGACTACACGGTGGCCTTCTCCTCCGTGTTCGTCCTCCAGGCGCTCGGCGTCAGCCAGATCCTGCGGCTGCGCTCACGCGCGGCTCGACGGGAGCGGGAGCGGTTGGTGGCGAGCAGGGTGTCTTCGGTGCACGTTCCTGCGTAGCTGAGCGGGAGTTGCTGCGAGCGTCGCGGGGGCTGCCGCCCCCGGGCCCCCGCCCGGCCGAAAATCTTTTGCTCGGAACTCCGTTGAAACCGCCGCCCGGATCGCGGCGGAACTCCCCGGCGGGGGCTCGCTCTACGAGCGGTATTACGCCATCGACTACCGGGCCGTCCGCAACCTGGCGATCGCCGAGACGGGTGAGGCGCTGACCCGTGCGGACCGGCCGCGGACCTCGCCGGGGTTCGCGAAGCTGTGCGCGGCGCGGGCCGAGGGCTTCTCGCCGCCCCGGCAGTCCGGGCACGGGCACGGCTACGAGCACGAATACGGCCACGGGTTCGGGTCGGCCGCGGCGAACGGCACGGTGATCGAGCAGTCGCAGATCCTCACCACGCACAACCTGGCCACCCTGGTCCACCGGGTGGGCATCGCGCCGGCCCCCGGCTGGGAGGACCTCGCGCGCCGCTGCTTCGGCACCGTGTGCCGGCTGACCGCGCGGCTGCACGGCAATCCGCGGCCGCTGGGCACGATCAAGGACGTGGCCTACGCCTGGCGGCAGTTGCTGTTCTTCCTGTCGCTGTGCACGGAGGCGGAGCGGACGCGCACCCTGGCCTGGCTGTCCGAGGAGGCCGCCCGCCACGCCGGGCATGTGACGACCCGGCTGGGCCCGGCGCTGACCGGCCTGCACCAGGTCGCGGCGGGCGGCTCGGCCGAGGACGGCACGGGCCGACGGCTGCTGGGATGGAGCACCGGCGGGCACGGGCTGCGGGAGCGGCGGACGCCGACGGCGGTCCGGTGAGGATGCCGCGGGGCGGAACCACCGCCGGTGAGGATGCCGTCGGGCGGGGCCGCCGCCGGTGAAACCGTGTCACCGGCGGCGGCGTGGTCCCGCGGCGGGGGTCACCCCCAGGTGATCAGCCTCTTCGGCTGCTCCAGGATCGCCGCCACGTCGGCGAGCACCTTGGAGCCCAGTTCGCCGTCGACCAGGCGATGGTCGAAGCTCAGCGCCAGCGTGGTGACCTGACGCGGCTTCACCTTGCCCTTGTGGACCCACGGCTGGAGCTTGATCGCACCGACCGCGAGGATCGCGGACTCGCCCGGGTTGAGGATCGGCGTGCCGGTGTCGACGCCGAAGACGCCGACGTTGGTGATGGTCACCGTGCCGCCCTGCATCGCGGCGGGGGACGTCTTGCCCTCCCGCGCCGTCGAGACCAGCTCGCCCAGGGACTCGGCCAGCCGCGGCAGCGTCTTGGCGTGCGCGTCCTTGATGTTGGGGACGATCAGCCCGCGCGGGGTGGCCGCGGCGATGCCCAGGTTGACGTAGTGCTTGACCACGATCTCCTGTGCCGCCTCGTCCCAGGACGCGTTGACGTCCGGGTTGCGCTTGATGGCGACCAGCAGGGCCTTGGCGACCAGCAGGAGCGGGTTGACCCGCAGGCCCTGCATGTCCTTGTCCTGCTTCAGCTCCTCGACCAGCTTCATCGTGCGCGTCACGTCGACCGTCACGAACTCGGTGACGTGCGGCGCGGTGAACGCCGAGCCCACCATGGCCTGCGCGGTGGCCTTGCGGACGCCCTTGACCGGGATCCGCGTCTCGCGCGTCGAGTCGTACGACGCGGCCACCGCCGCTGGTGCCGTCGCCGGCGAGGCGGGCTGCGCGGCGGGGACCTGCTCGGGCGCCGTCTGGGGCGGGGCCGCCTGGGCGGGGGCCGCCGCCGCGTGGACGTCGTCCCGGGTGATGATCCCGTCCGGGCCGGACGGCACCACCGTCGCCAGGTCCACCCCCAGGTCCTTGGCCAGCTTGCGCACCGGCGGCTTCGCCAGCGGGCGTTCCTTCACGGCCGGCGCGCTGCCGTGGCCGTTCAGCTCCGCCGGCGCGACCGGGGACTTCCGGGGGCGGCGCTTGGTCGAGGTGGTGGCCACGCCGTAACCGACGAGCACCGGCTGACGGCCGGAGCCGCCCTCCGTCTTCGCCTCCGCCTCCGCGGGCCGGGCCGGAGCGGGGGCCTGGGCGGGCGCGGGGGCTGCCGCCAGAGCGGGTGCGGTCGCCTGGGCGGGGGCCGGCACCTGGGCGGGGGCCGTCGCGGGCGCGGAGCCGCCCGACACGTCCACCGCGATGATCGACATGCCCACGTCGACCGTGGTGCCCTCGGGGAAGTGCAGCTCGCGGACCACGCCGTCGTAGGGGATGGGCAGTTCGACGGCGGCCTTGGCCGTCTCGACCTCGCACACCACCTGACCGTCCGTCACCGTGTCCCCGGGCTGGACGTACCACTTGAGGATCTCGGCCTCGGTGAGTCCCTCGCCCACGTCGGGCATCTTGAACTCGCGCACGGACGCTTCCGTCATCGTCGTCACGACCCTCTCCTCAGTACGCCAGGGCACGGTCGACGGCGTCGAGCACCCGGTCCAGGCCCGGCAGGTACTCCTCCTCCAGGCGCGCCGGCGGGTACGGGGCGTGGTAGCCGCCGACCCGGAGCACCGGGGCCTCCAGGTGGTAGAAGCAGCGCTCGGTGATCCGGGCGGCGATCTCCGCGCCCGAACCGAAGAACACCGGCGCCTCATGGACGACGACCAGACGGCGGGTCTTCTCCACGGAGGCCTGGATGGAGTCGAAGTCGAGCGGGGAGACCGAGCGCAGGTCCAGGACCTCCAGGTTCTTGCCCTCCTCGGCCGCCGCGGCGGCGGCCTCCTGGCAGAGCTTCACCATCGGGCCGTAGGCGACCAGGGTCAGGTCGGAGCCCTCGCGGACGACCCGCGCCTTGTGCAGCGGGCCGGGGATGGCCTCGGTGTCGACCTCGCCCTTGTCCCAGTAGCGCCGCTTGGGCTCGAAGAAGATCACCGGGTCGTCGCTCTGGATGGCCTGCTGCATCATCCAGTAGGCGTCGCCGGCGTTCGACGGGGAGACGATCTTCAGGCCGGACACGTGCGCGAACAGCGCCTCGGGGGACTCCGAGTGGTGCTCGACCGCGCCGATGCCGCCGCCGTAGGGGATGCGCACGACGACCGGCAGCTTGACCTTGCCCAGGGAGCGAGCGTGCATCTTGGCGAGCTGGGTGACGATCTGGTCGTACGCCGGGAAGACGAAGCCGTCGAACTGGATCTCCACCACGGGCCGGTAGCCGCGCAGGGCCAGGCCGATCGCGGTGCCGACGATGCCGGACTCGGCGAGCGGGGTGTCGATGACGCGGGACTCCCCGAAGTCCTTCTGGAGGCCGTCCGTCACCCGGAAGACGCCGCCGAGCTTGCCGACGTCCTCTCCCATGACGAGGACCTTCGGGTCCGCCTCCAGCGCCTTGCGCAGCGATTCGTTGATCGCCTTGGCGAGAGCCGTCTTCTCCGCCATGTCAGTTTCCCCCCTCGCCCGCGGCGACGCCGCTGTCGGACTCTGTCGCGAACGACGCCTGGTAGGCCGCGAACTGGGCCCGCTCCTCGTCGACGAGCGCGTGCCCGTCCGCGTACACGTTCTCGAAGATGGCGAAGTGGTCCGGGTCCGGCATGGAACGGACCGCTTCGCGCACTCGCCTGCCCAACGCCTCGCTCTCGGCCTCGAGTTCCGCGAAGAATCCCTCGTCCGTGTGGTTTGAGGCCTCAAGGTGCCGGCGCAGGCGCAGGATCGGGTCCTTCGCCTCCCAGGCGGCCCGCTCGTCGTCGTGGCGGTAGCGGGTGGGGTCGTCGGACGTGGTGTGCGCGCCCATGCGGTACGTGTACGCCTCGACGAGGGTCGGGCCCTCGCCCCGGCGGGCCCGCTCCAGGGCCCACTGGGTGACCGCGAGGCAGGCCAGGACGTCGTTGCCGTCGACGCGGACGCCCGGGAAGCCGAAGCCCTGGGCGCGCTGGTAGAGCGGGACGCGGGTCTGCTTCTCGGTCGGCTCGGAGATCGCCCACTGGTTGTTCTGGCAGAAGAACACGACGGGGGCGTTGTAGACCGCGGAGAAGGTGAACGACTCGGCGACGTCGCCCTGGCTGGACGCGCCGTCGCCGAAGTAGGCGATGACCGCGCTGTCCGCGCCGTCCTTGGCCACGCCCATCGCGTAGCCCGTGGCGTGCAGCGTCTGGGAGCCGATGACGATCGTGTAGAGGTGGAAGTTGTTGCTGTTCGGGTCCCAGCCGCCGTTGTTCACGCCGCGGAACATGCCGAGCAGGTTGGCCGGGTCGACGCCGCGGCACCAGGCGACGCCGTGCTCGCGGTAGGTCGGGAAGACGTAGTCGTCGTCGCGCAGGGCCCGGCCGGAGCCGATCTGGGCGGCCTCCTGGCCGAGCAGCGAGGCCCACAGGCCCAGCTCGCCCTGCCGTTGCAGGGAGGTGGCCTCGGCGTCGAAGCGGCGGGTGAGCACCATGTCGCGGTAGAGGCCGCGCAGCCGCTCGGGGGTGATGCCGGCGACGTAGGGGTCGTACTCGGCGTTCTTGACGCGCTTGCCCTCGGGCGTCAGCAGCTGTACGAGCTCGGGGTCGGAGCCCCGGGCGGCGGTGGCGCGGGTGGTGCGGGTGGTGCGCTTGGTGCCGGTGGCCTTGGCCGCCGCGGCGCGGGTGGTGCCGGCCGCCGCATCGGTGCCGGTGGCGCCGGCCTTGCTTCCGGCGCTGCGTCGCGGCTTGCGCGCGGCAGTGCTCTCCACGGTCACGTGTGCTCCTCCGTCGGTCCGGCCCCCGGGGTTGCCGGGTGACCAGTGCGGCTCACCTGGTTCCGGCACCCGGGCACGGGGTGGGTGCCACTCGGCCGGAACAGGCGTGACAGGTTGCCCCGGCGAGCGCCCTGCAAGCCTCACGTTACCCAGTGCGACACATTTCTGTGAAACCCCACCTGACCTGCGTTTTTGCTTGGATATCCAAGTAAATCGGCAAAGTCGGGAAGGACCCTGGTCACAGCCTCGCAGGAGGCCGGAGCAACGGCACGTTATCCCGCCCACCCAGGTCCCGGGAAGGGTTCGGCGGCGAGTCCCGCTCGCGCGCCGCTCCGGCCCCCACAAGGAGAAATCCAGCTTTTCGCCCACGGCGCGCCGAGCGGGCTCGCGGCACGCGCGCGGGGCGCATTGAAGGGACTCGCGCCCCCGCGCGCGGGGCGCGGCCCCTATTGTCGTAAAGACGACCGTCGCGGACCGCTTGTGATCCCCCGTGACGTTCTGTGACAACGCCCAGCTCACAGGCTTCTTTCGTGCCCTAGCATCGGCCGCGTGCAGCGCCCCTGTTCACCACCCCCCATGTCCCACACGCCCCCGCTGGGCGCTCTGCTCCGCCGCTACGCGGCCGGATCGGCGCTCGCTTGCGAGCCCGTCGACCAGGGGCTGCTGAACCGCGGTTACCGGCTGCGCACGACCCGCGGCCGCTACTTCCTCAAGCACCACTTCGACCCGGACACCGCCGATCCGGCCTCGATCGTCCGCCAGCACCGGGCCACCCAGCGTCTCGCCGACCTGGGCGTGCCCGTCGCGCCCCCGCTGCCCGGCCGGGACGGGCGCACGGTGGCCGTCGTCGGCGGCCACGCGTACGCGTTGCACCCCTGGGTCGACGGCCGCCACCGCCACGGCGCGCAGCTCACCCCCGACGAGTGCGCCCGGCTGGGAGCGCTGTTAGGGGTGGTGCACGCGAGCCTGGAGCGCGTGATGCCGGCACGGGCGCGCGCCGCCCCCGCCGAGAGCCCCGCGCCCGCCGACACCTTCGCCCTGATCGACGACCTCCTCGCGCGCGTGCGCCGGCACCGCCCGGCCGACTCCTTCGACGAACTGGCCCGCCACCGGCTCCTGGAGCGGCGCACCCTGCTGGAACGTCACGCCGACCGGCGTCCCCCGCACGGCGGGCCGGTCGGCTGGGTCCACGGGGACTTCCACCCCTACAACCTGCTCTACCGCGACGACGCCCCCGCCGCCATCGTCGACTGGGACCGGCTGGGCGTGCAGCCCCGCGCCGAGGAGGCCGTCCGCGCCGCCGCGATCTTCTTCGTCCGGCCCGACGGCACGCTCGACCTGACCAGGGCGCGGCCCTACGCGCGCGCGTACCGGCGCGCGGCGGGGGCCACGCCCTCGGAACTGGCCGCGGCCGTGCACCGCGTGTGGTGGGAGCGCCTCAACGACTTCTGGATGCTGCGCTGGCACTACGAGCGCGGCGACACCCGCGCCGACCCCCAGTTCCCGGCGGCCTCGGCGCTGGTGGTGTGGTGGACGCGCGAGTACGAGGGCGTGAGCGACGCCTTCACGGCCTGAACGACCACGCGCGCGTGGAGCCCTGACAGGGGCTCACGCGCGCGCGAAGAGTGGGTGGGCAGGGGGAGGGGCCCGGGGTCAGCCGTTGCCGCCGAGGGTGGTGTTGCCCTGGAGCGCGGCCCCGTTCGTGGCCCCGCCCTCCGACGAGCCGCCGGGGTCCTCGCCGGTCCCGCCGTCCGCGGTGCCCGGCTCGCTGGTCGTCGGGTTCGACGGCTCCTCCGACGTCGGATCGCTCGTCACCGGGTCCGACGGCGACGACGACGGCTCGCTGGTGAAGCTCTGGGACGGCGAGTACGACGGCTTCGACGACGGCGTCCAGTACGAGCCGCCGTCGGACTCGCCGCCGGTGTCCGTGGGATCGCTCGTGGGCTCGTCGCTGGCCGTCGCGCTCTCCGACACGCTGGGCTGCGCCGACGACGCGGACGGCGCGGCGGACGGCGACTGCGTGGTCTTCTGGTCGCCGCCCTTGGAACCGGTGTTGTTCAGCGCCAGGGCCACGCCGCCGGCGATCGCGATCACCGCGAGGACGGCGAGGATCCACAACTTGCCCCGGCCGCTGCCCTTGTTGCCGTGCCCCTCGAAGCCGCCGTCGTCGCCGCCGCCTCCGTACCCCTGGGGCAGGATCGGCTGGGGGATCTGCGAGGTGCTGGCGCCGCCGACGCCGTGCGGCATCACCGAGGTGCTCGCGAAGGCCCCCGCGGCGGCCCCCGCACCGGCGGCGGCGTCGACCGGCCCGGTGTTCCAGGTGCCGGTGTGACCGCCCTGGTCGTACAGCATCTGAAGGGCGTACTGGACCGTGCCGCGCATCTCCTCCGCGGTCTGGAAACGGTCGTCGGGCTCCTTGGCGAGGGAACGCATGACGAGGCCGTCGAGTTCCGGCGGGCACGCCCCGTCCGAGCTCCGCGACGGCGGCACCGGGATGTCCTGAACATGCTGGTAGACCACCGACAGCGGCGTCTCACCGGTGAACGGCGGGCGCAGCGCGAGCAGTTCGTACAGCAGGCAGCCCGTGGCGTACAGGTCGGAGCGGTGGTCGACGGCCTTGCCGAGCGCCTGCTCCGGGGAGAGGTACTGCGGGGTGCCCATGACCATGCCGGTCTGCGTCATCGTCGTGGACGCGCCGTGCAGCGCGCGGGCGATGCCGAAGTCCATCACCTTCACCGCGCCGTTGTGCGTGATGATGACGTTGGCCGGCTTGATGTCGCGGTGCACGATGCCGTGCTGGTGCGAGTAGGCCAGCGCCTCCAGGACGCCGGAGACGATGATGAGGGCCTGCTCGGGGCCCGGCGCCTCGGCGTTGAGCAGCAGGTCGCGGATGGTCCGCCCCTCGACCAGCTCCATGACGATGTACGGCACGCTCTGGCCGCCCACCACGTCCTCGCCGGAGTCGTACACGGCGACGATCGCGTGGTGGTTCAGGCCGGCCACCGACTGGGCCTCGCGCGTGAAGCGGGCCTTGGACACCGGGTCCTCGGCGAGGTCGGCGCGCAGCAGCTTCACGGCGACGGTGCGCCCGAGGCGCACGTCCTCGGCTGCGAACACCTCCGCCATGCCGCCCCGGCCGAGTCTGCCGGTCAGCCGGTACCGGCCGTCCCCGACAAGCCCGCCGTTACCCCACAGTTCCGGCGCATCTGACATACCGCCGCCAGTCGCCTCGGGGTCGGACGGGCCCTGGGCGCGCTGCTGCTGTGCCATCAGTCCTCGCCGTCGTTTCTGCCCGCGGTGCGCGCGGTGTTGTTACGGTCTCCGTCGGCCACGCTACAGCCTCCGCGCAAGCCGCCGGTCCGGGACGAGCCCCGGTGCCGGTCGGAGACGGACCGGTCATCAAACCTGGATTCCGTACCCTCGTGCAAATTGTGTGTACCGGGCGTACGCCCGCTGTAACGCTTCCGAGACGCTTCTTTCGCGTACGGTCACGGAACGGGCACCGAGCTTGACGTGTCAGTGCCCTCGGGCAGACTTGGCCGGGAATAGCACTTTCGATCAATGGCGAGCCGCGGCGAGCAGAGTGCCTGAAGGCCTTACGGGGGACGCAGAAGATGAGCCAGGACGGCGCGCAGGGCCGGTTCGCGGGGCGGGCGCTCGCCGGCGGCCGCTATCAGCTGCGCGACTTGCTCGGCGAGGGCGGCATGGCCTCGGTGCACCTCGCCTACGACTCCGTGCTCGACCGACAGGTCGCGATCAAGACACTGCACACCGAACTCGGCCGCGAACAGGCCTTCCGTGAGCGCTTCCGCCGCGAGGCCCAGGCAGTGGCCAAGCTCACGCACACCAATATCGTCTCTGTGTTCGACACCGGCGAGGACAATCTCGACGGGATGACCACGCCGTACATCGTCATGGAGTACGTCGAGGGCCGCCCGCTCGGCTCGGTGCTCGACGAGGCCGTGCGGCGGCAGGGCGCGATGCCCGCCGACAAGGCGCTGAAGGTCACCGCGGACGTGCTGGCGGCGCTGGAGATCAGCCACGAGATGGGGCTGGTCCACCGCGACATCAAGCCCGGCAACGTGATGGTGACCAAGCGCGACGTCGTCAAGGTGATGGACTTCGGCATCGCACGCGCGATGCAGTCCGGCGTCACCTCGATGACGCAGACCGGCATGGTCGTGGGCACCCCGCAGTACCTCTCGCCCGAGCAGGCCCTCGGCCGTGGCGTGGACGCCCGCTCCGACCTCTACTCGGTCGGCATCATGCTGTTCCAACTGGTCACCGGGCGGCTTCCGTTCGACGCGGACTCACCGCTGGCGATCGCCTACGCGCACGTGCAGGAGGAGCCGGTCGCGCCGTCCTCGATCAACCGGGCGCTGCCGCCGGCCGTGGACGCGCTCGTCGCCCGCGCGCTGAAGAAGAACCCGAACGAGCGCTTCCCCACCGCGGTCGCCATGCGCGACGAGTGCCTGCGCGTCGCCGCCTCCTTCCAGGCCGCCCCGCCCAGCATCGTCCCGGGCACGCCCGCGCAGAGCGGCTCCGGCGTCGGCTCCGCGGTGTTCCCGCCGGTCGGCCAGACCCCGCCGCCGCCCGTGAACAACGTCCAGACGCCTTACCAGCCGACCCCCACCCCGAATCCGTACGGCGCCCCCTCGACGCCGCCGCCGTCGTACGGCTACCCGCAGCAGGGCGGCTACCAGGCGCCCACCCCGCCCTACGGCGGCCACCAGCCGGCCCCGCACACGCCGCCCGCGTACAACATCTCCCCGCAGCACCCGGCCCCCGTGGGCCCGGGCGGCGGCCTCAAGGGCGGCAAGGGCGTGGTCATCGGCTCGACGATCGTCGCCGTGGTCGTCGCCGGCACCCTCATCGGCACGCTGGTGTCGCGCGCCGGCGACGACGAGGCGAGCGGCACGGGCGGCGCCGGCGGCTCCAGCGCCTCCGCGACGCCGTCGAAGGCGGCCGACCATCGCGGTCCGGACGCGTCCAAGACGATCGACCCGACCGAGTGCTCCGAGCCGCAGGAGTCCTACAACGACCCCGACAAGATCCGGGTGCCGGACTTCCAGTTCAAGTACGTCAAGTCGGTCAAGGAGTGCTTCCAGGCGGCCGGCTGGAACATGAAGATCAAGAACGTCGACGAGAACACGTACGGCGAGGGCGCGGTCATGGACCAGTTCCCCTCCGCGGGGACGGACGTCGACCCGGAGGACATGCCCGAGATCGAGCTGAGCGTGTCGACGGGTAATCCCTCCTCCTGACACGAGCGGCGCACGTACACGGAGAGGGCCCGGCGCTGGTGCGCCGGGCCCCGCTGCGTCGATGAGGGTCTGAATAAGAAGTGTTGCTGACGGCCTACAGGTACGGGCCGCCCGAACGGCCTCCCGTGCGCGGGTCGTCGCCGCCCTCATGACCGCCCATGCCCGGCGGCAGCGCCCGGCGCATCTGCTCCAACTGCGCCCGCGCGGCCATCTGCTGGGCGAACAGGGTGGTCTGGATGCCGTGGAAGAGGCCCTCCAGCCAGCCGACCAACTGGGCCTGCGCGATGCGCAGTTCCGAGTCGCTCGGGGTGGAGTCCTCGTTGAACGGCAGGGAGAGCCGCTCCAGTTCCTCGACGAGCTCCGGCGCCAGACCGTCCTCCAGCTCCTTCACCGAGCTCGCGTGGATCTCCTTCAGCCGGGCCCGGCTGGCCTCGTCCAGAGGAGCCGCGCGCACCTCCTCGAGAAGCTGCTTGATCATGCTGCCGATCCGCATGACCTTCGCCGGCTGCTCGACCTGCTCCGTCACCGGGATCTCGCGGGGGTCGTCGTCCGCGTCGACGCCGCCGAGCGCCATCCCGTCCTGCCCTACGACCAGGATCTTCTGAGCGTTCTCCGACGATCTATCGTTCCTCGGCATCTCCATGCCGCCATTCTCTCGCACCGGTACACCTCATCACCGTGGTGCCCCCGCAGACGGCTGATCCACCGTTTCCGTTCGGAGCAGTCCGTCATGCGGCTCATATGTCGTTATGTGAGTGTTGTGGCTACTTTTCTGGCGGCTGAGACACCGGGAGGGGGTCACGATCGTGACTCCATGGCGACGGGGGTTGTACGCGGCGGGGGCGGCACTGCTCGCGCTGGGCGGACCGCTGTACGGCGGCGGCGCGGCCCACGCGGCCGACCCGCCGTACGGCAGCGTCCCGTACGCCGCCGCATCGGCGTCCGCCTCACCGTCCGCGTCCCCCTCCGATCCCGACCGGGCCGGAAGCCGCGCCGGAGAGGGCCGAGCACGACCGGGCCGCAGCCGCGAGGCCACTACTGACGGCGACGGCGACGGCTACGTCGGCGAGGACGAGGAGGCGGGGGAGGAAGCGGGCGAGGAACCGGGCGAGGACGTGAGCGAGGATCCGGACGGCGGGATCGAGCCGCCCAGGGAGGCCGGCTTCGTACCGTCCGCGACGCCGCAGGCAGCCCCGGCCGAGGAGCAGCCCGTCGGCCGCATGCTCCGCATCCTCCCCCTAGGCAGCGGCCTACTCCTCATCGGCCTCGGCTGCGGCCTGGCCTTCTTCGGCCTGAGATTGCGTCGCGGTTGAGGAAGGGGTGGGGGCGGCGGGGCCGCGTGTGGGCGGGGTGGGGTGAGGGGCAGCGGGTGCGGGCGGGGCCACGAGCGGAGGGGCGAGGGGGCCGCGGTTGCGGGGCTGCGGGGCGGGACCAGGCACCAGCGCGGGTGCGGGATCGAGCGCGGGGCCGGGTGCGGGATCAAGCGCAGGGCTGGCACCGGACCCGAGGGCTGCCACAGGATCCGGGCGCTGGTGCCAGACCTGGGACCTGGCACCGAACCCCGGATCTGGGTGCCCAACCCGGGAACTGGTGCCAAACCCGGGAGCTGGTGCCGGCCCCAGGAGCTGGTGCCGGCCCCAGGAGCCGGCACCGAATTCAAGAGCCGCCGCTGGCCCAGGGAGCTGACACCGGACCTGAGAGCTGCTGCCAGCCCCGGACCTCACGCCGAACCGAAGGGCCGCCGCCGCCCTGGGGCGCCAGCACCCGACCCGAGTGCTGCTGCCAGACCCGGGGCGCCGGCACCGGACCCGAGGGCTGCCGCCGGACCCGGGACCTCACACCGAACCCAAGGACCACCGCCGACCCCGGGCGCCGGCACCCGACCCGGGAGCCGGCACCAAACCCGCGAGCCGCCATCGGCCCCGGGAGCTCACCCTGAACCCAAGGGCTGGCACCGATTCCGGGGCTGCTACCGGCCCCCCGGGGAGGCCGGCGCTCGTGTCGGTGTGGGCGTCAGCGTGGCCTAGCGGGGGGTCGTGAGCAGCACCTTGCCGATGTGGCCGCTTTCCTCGACCACCCGGTGTGCGGCCGCCGCGTCGCTCATCGGGAGGGTGCGGTCGACCACCGGGCGGACGTCCCCCGCGGCGATCAGCGGCCAGACGTGCTCGCGCACGGCCGCGACGATCGCCGTCTTCTCGCCGAGCGGACGGGCCCGCAGCGAGGTCGCGCTGATCGCGGCGCGCTTGCTCAGCAGCGCGCCGATGTTCAGCTCAGCCTTGACGCCGCCCTGCATCCCGATGATCGCCAGGCGCCCGTTGGCGGCCAGGCTCCGGACGTTGCGCTCCAGATACTTCGCGCCCATGTTGTCGAGGATGACGTCGACGCCCGCCCCGCCCGTGGCCTTCTCGATCTCGGCGGCGAAGTCCTGCTCGCGATAGTTGATCAGGACGTCCGCGCCCAGCTCCGCGCACCGCTCCAGCTTCTCCGCGGTGCCCGCCGTGACGGCAACCGTTGCGCCGACGGCCTTGGCGAGCTGGATCGCCATGGTGCCGATGCCGCTGGAACCGCCGTGCACGAGCAGCGTCTCACCCGGCCGCAGATGGGAGATCATGAAGACGTTCGACCAGACCGTGCAGGTCACTTCGGGGAGCGCGGCGGCCGTCACGAGATCGACCCCGTCGGGCACGGGCAGCAGCTGCCCGGCCGGCACGGCCACCTTCTCGGCGTAACCCCCGCCCGCGAGCAGCGCGCACACCTCGTCGCCGATGGACCAGCCGGAGACGCCGGAGCCGAGCGCGGTCACCCGGCCGGAGCACTCCAGCCCGGGATAGGGCGACGCGCCCGGCGGCGGGTCGTAGAAGCCCTGCCGCTGAAGGACGTCCGCACGGTTGACGGCGCCGGCCACCACCTCGACCAGGACCTCGCCCGCGCCGGGTACGGGATCGGGGACCTCGTCCCACACCAGCGCCTCGGGACCACCAGGTTCGGGAATCGTGATCGCATGCATGAGAGGGACGCTACTCCTCCGCGCCCCCACACCCGCGGTCACATACCCGCGGCACCCGCGGTCACATACCCGCGGCGGAAAACACTGTGCACGACCGATGAGTTCGCGCCACCGTGAAGGTCTCCCCCTGCGTAACCCACACGCGTGGAAGGACTCCTCATGAGCCCCATGAGCCAACAGGCCGCCGGCCTGGCCATCGAGACCGCGGGCCTGGTGAAGACGTTCGGCGAGACCAGGGCAGTGGACGGCGTCGACCTCGCCGTCCCGACCGGCATGGTCTACGGCGTCCTCGGCCCCAACGGCGCCGGCAAGACCACCACCGTCAAGATGCTCGCCACCCTGCTCCGGCCCGACGGCGGACAGGCTCATGTATTCGGCCACGACGTCGTCCGCGAGGCGGACGAGGTGCGCGGTCGCGTCAGCCTCACCGGCCAGTACGCGTCCGTGGACGAGGACCTCACCGGCACCGAGAACCTGGTGCTGCTGGGCCGCCTCCTCGGACACGGCAAGAAGGCCGCCCGGGAGCGGTCCGCCCAGCTCCTGGAGGCGTTCGGGCTCAGCGACGCGGCCGGAAAGCAGGTCAAGCACTACTCGGGCGGCATGCGTCGCCGCATCGACATCGCCGCGTCCATCCTCAGCACGCCCGACCTGCTCTTCCTCGACGAGCCGACGACCGGGCTCGACCCGCGCAGCCGCAACCAGGTGTGGGACATCGTGCGGGCGGTCGTCGCGCAGGGCACCACCGTGCTGCTGACCACGCAGTACCTGGACGAGGCCGACCAGCTGGCGTCCCGGATCGCCGTCATCGACCGCGGCAAGGTGATCGCCGAGGGCACGAAGGGCGAGCTGAAGGCGTCCGTGGGCGCCGGCTCCGTCCATCTGCGGCTGCGGGACGCGCAGCAGCGGCCGGCGGCGGCGGAGGTGCTGCGCAGGGTGCTGGAGGCGCGGGTCCAGCTCGAACCCGACCCGGTGGCCCTCGTCGCCCGGCTGACGGCGGCGGCGAGCGACACGGCCGCCGAGCAGGCCGCCCGGGCGCTCGGCGAGCTGGCCCTCGCCGGCGTCACCGTCGACAACTTCTCGCTGGGCCAGCCCAGCCTGGACGAGGTCTTCCTCGCCCTCACCGGACACGACACCCGTGCAGCGGCCCACGACGCCGCGAAGGACGCCGCGGCGAACGACACGAAGAGCGACGCGAAGAACGAGGTGGCGGCATGAGCACCGCGACGACCGACGAGCCCCAGGAACTGGCCCCCGTCAGCGCCGACTCCCTCGCCGCGCTGCTCGTCGCCAAGGACCGTCCGCCGCGCCCCAGCGCCTGGTCGGCCTCGCTCACCTTCGGCTGGCGGGCGATCCTCAAGATCAAACACGTGCCGGAGCAGCTCTTCGACGTCACGGCGTTCCCGATCATGATGGTGCTGATGTACACGTACCTCTTCGGAGGCGCCCTGGCCGGGTCGCCGAGGGAGTACATCCAGTTCCTGCTGCCGGGCATCCTCGTGATGTCGGTCGTGATGATCACCATGTACACGGGTGTCTCGGTGAACACCGACATCGAGAAGGGCGTCTTCGACCGCTTCCGCTCCCTGCCGATCTGGCGGCCGTCCACGATGGTCGGCTACCTCCTCGGCGACGCCCTGCGCTACACCATCGCGTCCGTGGTGATGCTGACCGTCGGCATGATCCTCGGCTACCGGCCGGACGGCGGGATCGCCGGCGTGGCCGCGGGAATCGCCCTGCTGATCGTCTTCTCGTTCGCGTTCTCGTGGATCTGGACGATGTTCGGGCTGCTGCTGCGCACCGAGAAGTCGGTGATGGGCGTCAGCATGATGGTGATCTTCCCGCTCACCTTCCTGTCCAACGTGTTCGTCGATCCGAAGACCATGCCGGGCTGGCTCCAGGCGTTCGTCAACAACAGCCCGGTCACCCATCTGTCCTCGGCGGTGCGCGGACTGATGGCGGGCGACTGGCCCACCGCCGAGATCGCCTGGTCGCTGGGGTGGGCCGGTCTGTTCGTCGCGGCCTTCGGGCCGGTGACGATGCGGCTGTACAACCGCAAGTAGGTCAGAGGCGGGGCGCCGCCGGCGGGGCGGGCGGCACCCGCACGATCGTGACCAGTCGGTCCGTCAACTCCAGCGCGCCGACGGCCGGATCGTCGTAGGCGAGGATCCGATGGCCGCGCACGACGCTCACCACCAGGTCGTCCGTCTCACGCGGGCTGCGCCCCGACTCCGCCTTGGTGACCGGGCGTTCGACGATGTCGAGGCCGCTGCCCTGCCGCATCAGGTCGTCCATGACCACGCCGGCCGCGGGACTGAGCACGGACAGCCCCATCAGACGCCCGGCCGCACCGGCGCTGGTGATGACCTCGTCCGCGCCGGACTGCTTCAGCAGCGGCGCGTTCTCCTCCTCCCGTGCCGCGGCCACGATCTTCGCGCGGGGATTGAGCTGGCGGGCGGTCAGGACCACGAGGACCGCCGTGTCGTCCTGTTCGGTGGCGATGATGATCCGTCCCGCCCGCTGCACCTCCGCCTTGCGCAGCACGTCACTTCGGGTCGCGTCGCCGACCACGCCCTCGTAGCCCTCGGACGTGGCCGCCGCGATCGCCTTCGCTCCGGGGTCGATCACCACGACCTGCTCCTTCCGCAGCCCCGAAGCACAGGCGGTCCGGATCGCGGACCGTCCCTTCGTGCCGAAGCCGACGACGACAGTGTGGTCACGCAAGGGGACCTCCGGGGATGCTGGGCACGAGCTCTACAGGGACGGGTGTTGCTGGGTGACGGGCGCGAGCCCGCCGGGAACCATGGTGCCCACCGATCGGATCACCACCACAGGGGGCACGCGATGCGAGACCACGAACGACAGCCGGCCACAACGGGCCGGCTCTCCCTGCTCAAGTCGCTGTGGCACCGCCGCTCGCGCACCGAGGCCCGCGACGACGCCGAGGCGGGCCGCTCCATCACCATGCCGGTGCACAGCGGCATCCCCCCGCTCCAGCAGGTGCTGCGCCGCCTGGCGCTGGCCCTGCTCGTGCTGTTCATCACCACGCTGATCGTCTACGCCGACCACGACGGCTACAACGACAACTCCGACGGCCACGTCGACTTCCTCGACGCCGCCTACTACGCCACCGTCACCCTCTCCACCACCGGCTACGGCGACATCACGCCCGTGGGCGACGCGGCCCGGCTCATCAACATCCTCGTCATCACGCCGCTGCGCGTGCTGTTCCTGATCATCCTGGTCGGCACGACCCTGGAAGTGCTCACCGAACGCACCCGCCAGCAGGTCCGCGTCCACCGCTGGCGCACCCGCACCCGCGACCACGTCGTGGTCGTCGGCTACGGCACGAAGGGCCGGCACGCCGTGGAGACGCTCATCGGCCAGGGCATCCCCAAGAAGCGGATCGTCGTGGTCGACGCCCAGCGCAAGGCCGCGCACGCGGCAGGCGACGACGGGCTGGTGTCCGTCACCGGGGACGCCACCCGCTCGGAGACGCTCCTCAAGGCCGAAGTACCCCTGGCCTCGAAGGTGATCGTCGCTCCCCAGCGCGACGAGACCGCCGCCCTGGTCACCCTGACCGCCCGCCAGCTGAACCGGCGCGCCACCATCGTCACCGCCGCCCGCGAGGACGAGAATGTGCCGCTGCTCAAGCAGAGCGGCGCGGACACCGTGGTCACCAGCTCCAGTTCCGCCGGCCGACTGCTCGGGGTCTCGATGGTCAGCCCTGCCGTGGCCAGGACCCTGGAGGACCTGATGACCCTCGGCAGCGGCCTCGACCTGATCGAACGCCCCGTCACCAAGCACGAGGTGGGGAAGGAGCCGCGCGCCTGCAAGGACCTGATCGTGGCCGTCATGCGCGGCAAGGAGCTGCTGGACTACGCCGATCCACGGCTCACGGAGCTGCGACACGGGGACCGGGTGATCACGGTCAGCCGGGCGACGGTCAGCGAGCAGACGTAAGAGTTTCACGGTTTCACGTGGAACAAGCCGGAATGGTCCGGCTGGCCCTGTTTCACGTGAAACAGAGCCTGTTTCACGTGAAACAAGCCTCAGAAGGAACAGGCCCCGATCCCGGCCGCCGCCCACGGCAGATCAAGGAGTTCGGCCTCCTGACCCGCCCGCGCACCACCCGGCGGTACGACGGCGAGGGCGTCGGCCGCCGCGATGCCGCGCAGCATCGCCGGCCCGTTGTAGTGCAGCGGCACGGCGTGGACACCCCGCAGCACCACAGGCACCAGCCGGGTGTCGTACGGGTGCCCGTGCACCGTCTCCCGCAGCGCCAGCGTGTACGGCTCCGGTGCCGCGCGGCCGGCGAGGGTGCGCAGCAGGGGCTCGGCGAGGGTGAGCAGGCCGGAGACGGCCGCGAGGGGATTGCCGGGCAGACCGACGAGGTGCTGCTCGGGCTTGAGGCGGGCCAGCAGCATCGGATGGCCGGGGCGCACCTGGACACCGTCGACCAGGAGATCGGCACCGATGCGGCGCAGGATGGGGTGGACGTGGTCGACGGGGCCCGCGGCCGTGCCGCCGGTGGTGACGATCAGGTCGGCCGGTGACGTCGTGAGGGCCCGGTGCAGGGCTTCCGCGTCGTCGCCGATCCTGCGCAGCGCCACGATCTCCGCGCCCATGGCCCGCAGCCACGGCGGGAGCATCGGGCCGAGCGCGTCCCGGATCAGGCCGTCGTGCGGGCGGCCCTCGGTGAGCAGTTCGTCGCCCAGGACGAGCACCTCGACACGGGGGCGGGGGACGGCGGCGAGCGTGTCGTAGCCGGCGGCGGCAGCCAGTCCGAGGACGGCCGGGGTCACCACGGCCCCGGCGGGCAGCAACTGGTCGCCGCGGCGGCACTCCTGGCCGCGCGGGCGGATGTCCTGGCCGTGCTGGATCTCCCGGGTGGGATGCAGCCGGCCCTTCTCGTCGGTGTGGCCGTGTTCGCTGCGCAGCACCGCCGTGGCGCCGCCGGGGACCCGGGCGCCGGTGGCGATGCGTACGGCCTCGCCGTCGGCCAGGGGCGCGGGCTCGGCGTGTCCGGCGAGGACGCCCTCGTCCCGTACCGCCCAGGGGCCCGGGCCGGAGACCGCCCAGCCGTCCATGGCGGAGCTGTCGAAGGAGGGCAGGTCGGTGAGGGCGGTGAGGGGAGCGGCCAGGACGAGGCCGAGGGCGTCGCCGAGGGTGACGGAGACGGGCGGGCGGCGGGCGGCGAGGGAGCGGGCGGCGCGACCGGCGAGGGTGCGGGCCTCGGCCCAGGGGGTGGCGCGGTGGCGGTCCTCGCGGGGGCGGTCCTCGTGGTGGCGGTCCTCGCCGGGGTGGTCCTGCCGGGGGTGGGCGTGATGACCGGCAGCCGCTTCCCGGGAGCCCGGGGCCTCGCCTGCCGAACGGGCGGGGCCGTTGCCTTCGTTCACGAGGGCGAGCACCTCCTCGACGTAGCGGTCCTCGTCGAGGTCCGCTGCGTTCTGGCCGTCCCGGACGCCGGGGGCGGTCATCCGGCGTCCGGGCGGGTGTCCGGCGTGGCGTCCGGGGCGACGTCGGGCCGGCCGCCGGACGGCGATCCGTCGGCCGAGGGGGCGCCCGTGGACTCGTCGGCCCAGCGGACCGCCAGGTCGGCGGCCCTGCGGGCGGCCTCGGCGACGGCTTCGGGGCCGCCCCCGGCCCGCGCAGCGGCGTAGCCGACCAGGAAGGTGGTCAGCGGGGCCGCCGGCCGGGCCACCCCGTGGGCGGCGTCACGGGCGAGGTCGAGGAGGCCGCCGGTGTCGACGTCGAGGTCGATGCCCAGTTCGTCCTTGACTGCGGAGATCCATTCATCCAACACGTGGCCATGCTCCCTGATACGTGCCCTGGCGGAGGCGATGTCGTCCCAGGTGTCGCAGTCGAAGGACGCGACGGGGTCGGGGACGCGGGTGAGGTCGAGTCCGGCGGTCAGCCGGCGCAGGGGGAGACCGGCGAGGCCGCCGAGCGCCGTCAGTTCGCGTCGGAGGGCGGCCGTGCGGTACGCGGCGACGAGCGGCTGGTCGCGGCCGTCGGCGTCGGTGAGCAGCGCGCCCTCGGCCCCGCTCGTCGTCAGCTCGGTCAGCAGCCGCCGTACGGTGTCCGGCCCGAGGAAGGGCAGATCGGCGGAGAGGACGACGACGAGGCCGGCGGTGGAGTGGCGCAGCCCTGCGCCGAGCGCGGCGACGGGGCCCGCGCCGGGCGGGTCCTCGCGAGCCCACCGCACGGCGCGGGCGGTGGGCCGGGGGTCGGCGACGACGACGGTCGTGAGCGCGTCGGCGCAGGCGGCGAGGACCCGGTCGAGCAGCGCACGGCCGCCCACCCGGACGCCGGGCTTGTCCGCCCCGCCGAGACGGCGTGCGCCGCCGCCGGCGAGCACGACGGCGTCATGGGCGGGCGGCTCGTTCGAGGTCACCCCCCGAGTATGCGCGGGTCCTCGATCACAGGGAACGACGGAAAACGAGGCAAGAGGACCCGCACGGTGATCACAGGGTGCGCAGCAGCACCGCCGGCTGTTCCACGCAGTCCGCCACATAGCGGAGGAAGCCGCCCGCCGTGCCGCCGTCGCACACCCGGTGGTCGAAGGTGAGCGAGAGCTGCACGACCTGGCGCACCGCGAGTTCGCCCTCGTGCACCCACGGCTTGGGGACGATGCGGCCGACGCCGAGCATGGCCGCCTCGGGGTGGTTGATGATCGGCGTGGAGCCGTCGACGCCGAACACGCCGTAGTTGTTCAACGTGAAGGTGCCGCCGGTGAGTTCGCCCGGGGTGAGGGTCCCGGTGCGGGCCGCCTCGGTCAGCCGGGCGAACTCCGCGGTGAGCCCCTCGGCGTCCCGCGCGTGGGCGTCGCGGACCACGGGGACGACGAGCCCCCGTTCGGTCTGCGCGGCGAACCCGAGGTGGACGTGGTCGAACTGGACGACCTCCCGCGCCTCCTGGTCGACCGTGGAGTTCAGCTCGGGGAAACGGGCCAGGGCGGCGGTGCAGATCCGGGCCAGCAGCGCGACGAGGGAGATCTTCGGCCCCCCGGCCGCGTTCATGGCGGCCCGGGCCCGCATCAGCTCCGTCGCGTCGGCGTCCACCCAGCAGGTCGCGTCCGGGATCTCCCGCCGGCTGCGGGAGAGCTTGTCGGCGACCGCGCCGCGGATGCCCTTGAGGGGGACGCGCGTACCGGTCCCGACGGACGCGGGAGCGGACGCCGCAGCCCGGGCGGGCGCGGTCGCCATGGTCGACGCGGCGGGTGCCGACGCCGCGACCGGCGCGCGGTCGACGAGCGCCGTGCCCCGCCCCTGCGAGGCCGCCGCACTCAGCGCGTACTCCACGTCGGCCCGCAGGATCAGGCCGTCGGGGCCGGACCCCGTCAACTGCCGCAGGTCCAGGCCGTTCTCGCGGGCGATCCTGCGGACGAGCGGCGAGATCACCGGAACGGGCCCGTCGGCCGGCCCGGAGCCGCCGACACGACCGTCGGCGGGACGCAGGGAGACGGCGGGCGCGGCGGGTGCGGCGGGCGCGGCGGGTGCGGGCCGGTCATGCCGTACCCGGCGGCGGCGCGCGGGCGCCTCCGACGTGCCGTACCCGACCAGTACGTTGCCCGATCCCGAGCCCGAGCCCTCGGCCTGCTCGTCGGAGGACGCGGGGCCGACCGCCACCGTGATCAGCGGGGCCCCGACGGGCAGTTCCGTGCCCTCCTCGCCGAAGCGGGCGGTGACGACACCGCCGTAGGGGCAGGGGACCTCGACCATCGCCTTGGCCGTCTCGACCTCGACGACCGGCTGGTCGACGGCGACGACGTCGCCGACCTGGACCAGCCAGCGCACGATCTCCGCCTCGGTGAGCCCCTCGCCGAGGTCGGGCAGCTTGAACTCCAGCACCTGTGCCATCAGCTCTCGGCCTCCCACTGAAGACGCGCCACGGCGTCCAGGACGCGGTCGACGCCGGGCAGGTGATGACGCTCCAGCATCGGCGGCGGGTAGGGGATGTCGAAACCGGCCACGCGCAGCACCGGCGCCTCCAGGTGGTGGAAGCAGCGCTCGGTGACGCGGGACGCGATCTCCCCGCCCGGCCCCCCGAAGGAGCCCGACTCGTGGACGACGACCGCGCGTCCGGTCCGTCGTACCGAGGCGCAGACCGTCTCGTCGTCGAACGGCACCAGGGAGCGCAGATCGACGACCTCGAGGTCCCAGCCCTCGGCCCGCGCCGCCTCGGCGGCTTCGAGGCAGACCGGCACCGAAGGCCCGTAGGTGATGAGGGTGGCGCTCCGGCCGGAGCGCCGCACCACCGCGCGGCCGATGGGCTCGACGCTCGGCGGATCCTCCGGATTCCAGGCGTCCTTCGACCAGTACAGCCGCTTGGGTTCGAGGAAGACGACCGGGTCGTCGGAGGCGATCGCGGCGCGCAGCAGGCCGTAGGCGTCGGCGACGGTGGCGGGCGTGACGACATGGAGCCCCGGAGTCGCCATGTAGTACGCCTCGGAGGAGTCGCTGTGGTGCTCGACGCCGCCGATGCCGCCGCCGTAGGGGACGCGGACGGTGATCGGCAGCGGCATGCTGCCGCGGGTGCGGTTGCGCATCCGGGCGACATGGCTGATGAGCTGCTCGAACGCCGGGTAGGCGAAGGCGTCGAACTGCATCTCCACCACCGGCCGGAGGCCGTACATGGCCATGCCGACGGCGGTGCCGAGGATGCCGGCCTCGGCGAGCGGGGTGTCTGTGCAGCGGTCCTCGCCGAACTCCGCGGCGAGTCCGTCGGTGATCCGGAAGACGCCGCCGAGGGTGCCGACGTCCTCGCCCAGGACGTGCACGGACGGGTCGGCGGCCATCGCGTCGCGCATCGCGCGCGTGAGGGCCTGCGCCATGGTGGCGGGTTTGACGGCGACGGTGGTCATCAGTGCGCCCCTTCCGCTTCCGCGTCCAGCTCGGCCCGCAGCAGGGCGCGCTGCTCGCGCAGTTGGGGAGTGGGCTCGGCGTACACGTGGTCGAACAGGTCCATCGGGTCCAGCGTCGCGTCCTGGTTCATCCGGGCGCGCAGGTCGGCGGCCATGGTCTCGGCGGCGTCCCGCGCGGCCTGCCGGGTGTCCTCGTCGAGCAGCCCGCGCTCGGTCAGCTCGCGTTCCAGCAGCAGGATCGGGTCGTGGTCGCGCCAGGTCTCGACCTCGGCGTCGCCCCGGTAGCGGGTCGCGTCGTCGGCGTTGGTGTGCGCCTCGATGCGGTAGGTCACCGCCTCCACGAGGGTGGGGCCGCCGCCCTCGCGCGCGTGCCGCACGGCGTCGGTCAGCACCTCGTGCACGGCGGCGGCGTCGTTGCCGTCGACCAGCCGGCCCGGCATGCCGTACCCGACGGCCTTGTGGGCCAGGGAGGGGGCGGCGGTCTGCTTGGCGAGCGGCACGGAGATGGCGAAGCCGTTGTTCTGGACGAGGAAGACGACCGGGGCCTGCCAGACGGCGGCGAAGTTCAGCGCCTCGTGGAAGTCGCCCTCGCTGGTGCCGCCGTCGCCGACCATGGCGAGGGCGACCACGTCGTCACCCTTGAGGCGGGCGGCGTGCGCGAGGCCCACCGCGTGCGGGAGCTGGGTGGCGAGCGGCGTGCACAGAGGCGCCACGCGATGCTCGCGGGGGTCGTAGCCGGTGTGCCAGTCGCCGCGCAGCAGCGTCAGCGCCTCGACGGGGTCCACGCCGCGGGCTACGGCCGCGAGGGTGTCGCGGTAGCTGGGGAAGAGCCAGTCGCGTTCCTCCAGCACGAGCGCCGCGGCGACCTCGCAGGCTTCCTGGCCGGTGCTGGAGGGGTAGACGGCGAGCCTGCCCTGCTTGGTGAGGGCGGTGGCCTGCACGTTGTAACGGCGGCCCCGCACGAGCTCCGCGTAGAGCCGGAGCAGCAGCTCCGGCGCGGTCTGCGCGGCCGCCTCCGTGCCGAGGACGCGGTGGGGCTTCGCGTCGGGCAGCAGCGGCACGGGGTCGGTGCGGGGCTGCCAGGCGGGCGGCGGGGTGGGCCGGTACGCGCCCCGCTGCTCCATGACCGTCATGACGGCACCTCCTCAAAGGAGTGGCTACGGGAGACGCGTCGGCTGTGAGGCGTCTCACCTACCGATTGTTCGGTCGTCGGCACATTTTGGCTACTGGCCCCCTCAGGCTGTGGACAAACGGTTCTCCACAGCCTGCAATGAACGCAGTACGTCCACGGCGGAGAGGCGGGGGGACATGGCATCTGAACAAATGGCCGACGGCCCGGAGAGCTCCGCCGCGCCACGCCCGGAGAGCACCGCCGTGCCGCGCCCGGAAGGCGGCGCCCCTCCCGCCCCGGCCGTCCCGCTGCCGCCGCCCCGCCCCCTGGACTCGATCGACCAGGACATCCTCCAGATGCTCCAGGCGGACGGCCGCGCCTCGATACGTTCGGTCGCCGAACGCGTCCACGTCTCCCGTGCCAACGCCTACGCGCGCATCAACCGGCTCGTCGAGGACGGCGTCATCCGCGGCTTCGGGGCGCGCGTCGACCACGAACGCGCCGGCCACGGCACGTCCGCCTACATCACGCTGAAAATCGTGCAGAACAGCTGGCGCACGGTGCGCGAGCAGCTCAGGCAGCTGCCCGGCGCCTCCCACATCGCCCTGGTGGGCGGGGACTTCGACGTGCTGCTCCTCGTGCACACGCCCGACAACAGGGCGCTGCGCGAGCTGGTACTCACCCGGCTCCAGGCGATCCCCGAGGTGCTCAGCACCCGCACGCTGCTGGTGTTCGAGGAGGAGGACCTGGAGACCCAGGGCCGCCCCGGCTAGGGCACGCCGCGGAGAAGGCGAGCGCCCTGTGCTTCAGTCCCGTTCCTGGCGCAGCCCGGAGAACACCAGCCGGGCCACCGCGTCCGCCACCTCGCGCTCGCCCGCGCCGCGCCCGTCCGGCCGGTACCACTCGACGACCGAGTTGATCATCCCGAAGACCAGCCGCGTCGCGAGCCGGACCTCCACGTCGCCCCGCACGTCCCCGTCGGCGGCTGCCGCCTTCAGCAGCTCGGCCACCCGGTGGTCGAAGTCGCGCCGCCGCTCCAGCGCCCACCGCTCGGTGTCGGTGTTGCCGCGCACGCGCAGCAGCAGCGTCACATAGGGCAGCTCGGCTATGAGCACCTCGACCATGCGCCGCACCACGTACTCCAGGCGCTCGACGGCACGCCCCACGCACGCGTGCTCCTCGTCGAGGATCCCGAAGAGGCCGTCCAGCGCCCGGCTCACCGCGCGGCGCAGCAGCTCCTCCTTGCCGGCGACATGGTGGTAGATCGACGACTTGGAGATGCCGGCCGCCTTGGAGAGGTGCTCCATGGAGGTGCCGTCGTAGCCGCGCTCGTTGAAGACCCGCACGGCGACCGAGAGCAGCGTCTCCGGGGTGTACGTGTCGCGTTTGACGGTGGTCATGAGGTTCCCCTCCGCGTGTCTGCGGCGTGTCCGTGGCGGTACAGCGCCAGGGAGGGTGCGTAACGGCCGGAGGGCTCGCGCAGATGCAGCTCCTCCAGCAGGTCGTGCGCCCAGACCCGGCCGAGCCTGCGGCTCCACTCGAAGGGGCCGAGCGGGTAGTTCACGCCGAGGCGCATCGCCGTGTCGATGTCCTCCTCGGTGGCCACGCCCTTGGCCACGGCATCGTGCGCGAGGTCGACGATCCGCGCGACCGTGCGCGCGACGATCATGCCGGGGACGTCGCCGATGACGCTGACGTCCTTGCCGAGCGCCTGGAACAGGCCGATCGCCTCGGACACGGCCTGCGGGGAGGTGTCCTGGGACGCGGACAGGGCGACGCGGGTGGCCTTGCGGTAGTCCAGGGCGAGGTCGAAGTAGACGACGTCGCGGAACTCCACGGAGGTCTGACCGTCCGCGAGCGCCAGCGCGCCGTCGCTCGGCAGGACCAGCCGGGTGCCGTGGTCCTCTTCTTCCTCGCGGACCTGGATGCCCGCCTCGCGGATCATCGCGAGCAGCTCCGAGGCGGGACCGAGGTCGCCCTCGGCGACGACGTAAGCGGGCGCGCGGTGCTTCTCCGCGGTGTGCGGCTCGGCCCGCTCGGCCCCGTCGCGGTAGTCGTACCAGCCCTGGCCGCTCTTGCGGCCGAGGCGTCCGGACTCGACCAGGCGGCGCTGGGCGAGCGAGGGGGTGAAGCGCGCGTCCTGGAAGAAGGACTGCCACACGGAGTGCGTCACCGACTCGTTGACGTCCTGCCCGATCAGGTCGGTCAGCTCGAACGCGCCCATCCTGAAGCCGCCGGACTCGCGCAGGACGGCATCGATGGTGGCCGGGTCGGCGCCCTGCGCCTCGTAGACCGCGAAGGCCTCGGCGTAGTAGGGCCGCGCGATGCGGTTGACGATGAAGCCGGGGGTGTCGGCACAGGCGACCGGCGTCTTGCCCCAGGCGCGGGCCGTCTCGTACGCGCGCGTGGCCGACGTGACGTCGGTGGCGAAGCCGGAGACGACCTCCACCAGCGGCAGCAACGGCGCGGGGTTGAAGAAGTGCAGGCCCACGAAGCGGCCCGGGTTGCGCAGGGCGCCGCCGACGGCCGTCACCGACAGGGACGAGGTGTTGGTGGCGAGCAGGACGTCGTCGCCGACCACGTCCTCCAGCGCGCGGAACAGCTCCTGTTTGACGTCCAGGCGCTCCAGGACGGCCTCGACGACCAGGGCGCAGTCGGCGAGCCCGGCCAGGTCGTCCACGGGCGTGAGGCGGTCGCGGGCGGAGTCCCGGTCGGCGGCGGTGAGCCGGTCCTTCTCGACGAGCCGGTCCAGGCGGGCGCCGATCGCGACGGCGGCCTCCCGAGCCCGTCCGGGGACGGCGTCGTACAGCCGTACGGGGTGGCCCGCGACCAGCGCGACCTGGGCGATGCCCTGGCCCATGGTGCCCGTGCCGACGACGGCCACGGGGCTGCTGAGGTCGAGTGCTGTCATGTGCGCGATCCTCCCGCACGGCGTTGTCCACAGATGCGGCGGACCCCCTTGTCCCGACCGATCGTTCGGTTACTCTAACTCTGACCGTCCGTTCCTGTCCCTGCTTCGCAGGGTTTCCGTCCAGGTCCTGAGCTCGACGAAGAGTTCTCACGACGAGGAGTTGGTCCCGCATGGCCGCCGAACTCACCGCACACGATCTGATCGCCAAGCACCGGCCCACCCTCGATCAGGCCCTGGAAGCGATCCGTACGCGCGCGTACTGGTCACCGCACCCGGAGCACCCCAAGGCCTACGGCGAGGACGGCAGCCTGGACGCGGCGGCGGGCAAGGCGGCCTTCGACGCCCTCCTGGGCTCCCGCCTCGACCTCGGCCAGCCCGGCACGGACGACTGGGTGGGCGGCGAGGTCTCGCCCTACGGCGTCGAACTGGGCGTGAGCTACCCGCACGCGGACATCGACGTGCTGCTCCCCGCCATGAAGGCCGGGCAGCGCGCCTGGCGGGACGCGGGCGCGGAGATCCGCGCGGCGGTCTGCCTGGAGATCCTCAAGCGGATCAGCGACCGCACCCACGAGTTCGCCCACGCGGTCATGCACACCTCCGGCCAGGCGTTCATGATGGCGTTCCAGGCGGGCGGCCCCCACGCCCAGGACCGCGGCCTGGAGGCGGTGGCGTACGCCTACGTGGAGCAGGTCCGCACGCCCGACGCCGCGGAGTGGACGAAGCCCCAGGGCAAGCGGGACCCGCTCGCGCTGACCAAGCAGTTCACGCCGGTCCCGCGCGGCGTCTCGCTGATGATCGGCTGCAACACCTTCCCCACGTGGAACGGCTACCCGGGGCTGTTCGCCTCCCTGGCCACCGGCAACGCGGTCCTGGTCAAGCCCCACCCGCGCGCGGTGCTGCCGCTCGCGCTGACCGTGGGCGTCGCGCGCGAGGTGCTCGCCGCGGCCGGCTTCGACCCCAACCTGGTCGCGCTCGCCGCCGAGCGGCCCGGCGAGGGCATCGCCAAGACGCTGGCCACCCGGCCCGAGATCCGGATCATCGACTACACCGGGTCGACCGCCTTCGGCGACTGGCTGGAGGCCAACGCCCGCCAGGCGCAGGTCCACACGGAGAAGGCCGGCGTCAACACGGTGTTCGTCGAGTCCACCGGCGACTACAAGGGCATGCTCGCCAACCTGTCCTTCTCGCTGTCCCTGTACAGCGGCCAGATGTGCACCACCCCGCAGAACCTGCTGATCCCCCGCGACGGCATCCGCACCGACCAGGGCCCGAAGACCTACGACGAGGTCGTCGCCGACCTGGCCCGCGCGGTCGACGGCCTCCTCGGCGACGACGCCCGCGCCAACGCCCTGCTGGGCGCCCTAGTCAACCCGGACGTCAAGGCCCGCCTGGAGGCCGCCGCGGGCCTCGGCGAGGTCGCGCTCGCCTCCCGCGAGGTCGGCAACCCGGAGTTCCCCGACGCGGTCGTGCGCACCCCCGTGATCGTCAAGCTGGACGGCGCGCGCAAGTACTGGGAGGGCGCGGACGACGAGCCGGCCTACCTGAGCGAGTGCTTCGGGCCGGTCTCCTTCGCCGTCGCCGTCGACTCCCCCGCGGACGCGCTCGACCTGCTGCGGCGCACGGTCCGCGAGAAGGGCGCGATGACGGTCGGCGCGTACACCACCGACGAGGAGGTCGAGCAGGGGATCCAGGAGGTCTGCCTGGAGGAGGCCGCCCAGCTGTCGCTGAACCTCACCGGCGGGGTCTACGTCAACCAGACGGCCGCGTTCTCCGACTTCCACGGCTCCGGCGGCAACCCGGCGGCGAACTCCGCGCTGTGCGACGGGGCGTTCGTGGCGAACCGCTTCCGGGTCGTCGAGGTGCGCCGGGAGGCGTGAGGACGCCGCGCGTCAGGCCGCGCCGTGCGGCCCCGCGCTCCAGTGGTACAGCGTCATCGCCACGCTGGTGGCGAGGTTGTAGCTGGAGACCTGGGGCCGCATCGGCAGCGCGAGGAGATGGTCGGCCCGCGCGCGCAGCGCGCCGGACAGCCCGCTGCGCTCCGAGCCGAAGGCGAGCACGGCGTCGTCCGGGAGCTTCACGCCCCGGATGTCCTCGCCCTCCGGGTCCAGCGCGAACACCGGGCCGGGCGGCAGTTCGTCGACGCCCAGCCGTTCCACGGCGGTCGCGAAGTGCAGTCCCGCCCCGCCGCGCACGACGGTCGGGTGCCACGGGTCGAGCGTGCCCGTGGTGACGACCCCGGTCGCCCCGAACCCGGCGGCCAGCCGGATCACCGCCCCCGCGTTGCCCAGGTTGCGCGGCTCGTCGAGCACCACGACGGGCGCGGTGCGCGGCTCCCGGGCCAGCGCGAGCAGGTTCGCCTCACGCGCGGGGCGCACGGCCAGCGCGGCCACGGCGGTGGGATGCGGGCGCTGCACCAGCGAGGCGTACGTCGTCTCCGGCACCTCCGTCAGGAGCGCGTCCAGGGTCCCGCGTACGTCGGGGGCGAGTTCGTCGGCCAGGGCGAGCGCCGCCCGCCGGTCCACGCAGACCGCCACCGGGACGTCGGCCCCGAAGCGCACGGCGTGCTTGAGGGCGTGGAAGCCGTCGAGCAGCACACAGGCGTCGGCGAGCCGCCGCCATCGGCCGAGAACGCCGCCGAGGAGGCCGGGGCCGGAGTCGGGCTCGGTCATGCCGTGAAGCCTACGCGGCGCGGTTCGGCTTCCTCGGCCGCGTCCGGATCCCGCTGCCTGGGCACGGCCGCCGCGCCGCGCGAGATCATTCCGGTACGCGCGCGTGCCGCCCAGCCGCCCAGCCGGCGCAGGAACGGCGTCGACAGGAAGACCGCGTCGGTCGCGATCATCGCGAGCGAGAAGAACGGCAGCCCCAGGACCACGGCGATCACCGCGTGCTCGAGCATCATCACCGCGAGCAGGACGTTCTTCACCCGCCGGTTGAACAGCGTGAACGGGAAGGCGACCTGCACGATGACCGTCCCGTATGTCACGAGCGTGACCATCGTGCCGCTGGAGGACAGCAGTTCGGCCAGCGCCGGCCAGGGCGAGAAGTAGTCCAGGTGCAGCGGGTAGTAGACCGCGGTGCCGTCCTGCCAGCGCGAGCCCTGGATCTTGTACCAGCCGGCGGTCGCGTAGATCAGACAGGCCTCGGCCATGATCACGAACAGGGCGCCGTTGTGCAGCACGTTGGCGACGACGTCCAGCAGGATCCGGGGCTCCGAGGACTTCCCCAGGCGTCCCACGGCCCACCACAGGCCCTGCACGGTCCACACCGCCCACAGGATCACGGGCACCGTCGGGTCGCCGTCGAGACGGCCCGCCGCGGTCACGGTGACCAGTGCGAAACCGAGCACCACCCACAGCACGGGCCCGATCCGGTCGGTGACCCACTCCCCACGCGCGCGTGCCGCCGCCTCACGCCGCGCCCGCCGCGCGTCCAGGGACCACACCTGGGCGCAGCGCGTGAACACGAGGTAGATCGACATCAGATGCAGGACGTTGTCGCCGCCGTCGCCCATGAAGACGCTGCGGTTCTGCAACGAGAGCACGCCGACCATGAAGAGCACCGAGGTGGTGCGGGTGCGCCAGCCGAGCAGCAGCAGCACGCTCGACAGCACCGACAGCGCGTACACGATCTCGAACCAGGCCCGTCCGTCCGACCACATCAGCGCCGTGAACGCGCCGTTGTCGTCGATCAGCCGCCGGGCCAGCTCCCAGCTCCAGGGGCCGTCGGGGCCGTAGAGCTCGCCGCGGTGGGGGAGTTCGCGCAGCAGGAACATCAGCCAGGTGAGGCTGAAGCCGATACGGACCACCGCGGTCTGGTAGGGCCCGAGCGCCGTTCCGGTCACGCGCGCGATGGCGGCGGACACCGACAGGGAGATCCGGTTCACCGCGCGCCTCCCTCGGTGTCGGCGGCCGTCACCGGCCACCAGGGCAGGACGCGGTACGACGCCTCCGACGACGTCTTGTCGTCGCTCCAGCTCGGCACCGGCACCTCGGTGGTCTTGGAACGGACCTGGACCCGCTCGACGACGCCGCCCTGCCCGGCCGCGCCGCCGCGCTCCAGGCGCAGGACGACGATGCGGCGCAGATACGACTCGGAGAGGGCGCTGCGCGTGCTCACCGCGCGGTTCTCGGAGTCGTGCGAACCGGTGTAGAAGTCCCAGGCGCGGCGCAGTTCGTTCTGCTGGGTGTGGCTCGGCAGCAGGTTGCCGTCGATGTCGCGGCCGTCCTGCGCGGAGAGGTCGTACCAGCCGGTGGTCCGGGGCTCACCGCCCGCGGTGCGTATGTCGGCCCGGACCTGGACGGCGATGTTCTGCTGGAGCGGGTTCGGCGCGAACAGCTTCCAGTTCTGCTCGAATTCGGGGTAGACCCATTCGTCGACCGCCTCGCCGTGCGCCTTGGTGATCGTGTTGGCGGGCGCGACATGCAGGAACACCATCCCGACGTGCACACACACAGCGACCGCGACGACCGCGAGCGCCAGCGCGGCGACTATCTGCCCCCGCGTCGAGAGAGCGGCGACACCGGTACGGGGTTCATCGGGGGCGGGAGGGGCGGGGGTGGTGCCGGGGCGGAGGGAGAACCCGACGGAGTCAGGGTGGTCCGGGGGGCCGGCAGAGCCGACGGGGCCGACGGAGCTAGTGGAGCCGCCGGGGCCAAGGTGGGCCGGGGTGCCAGCGGGGCTGGGGTGCTCCCGGGTGCCGACGGGGCCAGGGTGCCCTGAGGCGCCAGCGGGATCGGCGGGGCCAGGGCGGTCCGGGGTGCCAGCGGGGCCGGGGTGCTCTGACGTGCTGGTGGGGCCAGCCGGACCAGCGGGACCAGCCCGACCAGCCCGACCAGCCCGGTCAGGGTGCCCCGAGGTGCCGGCAGGGTCGGCCGGGTCGGCCGGGTCGGCCGGGTCGGCCGGGTCGGCCGGGTCGGCCGGGTCGGCCGGGTCGGCCGGGTCGGCCGGGTCGGCCGGGGCTATGCCGGAGTCGGCGGAGGTGTCCTCAGGGGAGTCGGAGGCGGCTCCGGATCCGGTGTCCGGACCGCGGCCGGCGCCGGGGGCCTCGGTTCGCGGGCGGGGCACGGAGCCCGTCGCCCGTGACGCGTCGCCCGTGGGCGGCCCCGCCTCCGGCCCGCGTGACGCCTCCGCCTCCCGCGGGGCGTCAGTGCCTCCGTCGTACGCGTCCATTCCGCCCCGTTCCCCGGTTCCGTCCGTCTTCCGACCGCCCAGCCGTGCCACGGCGGCCCGTTCCCGCGCACCCCGCGGCATCCCGTGCCCCGGCCGCACACACCCGGACGGCCTTCGCACGCCCGTCGCACAGTCGTCGCACGAACGGTACTCAGCCCCACCCGGCCCGCGCAGCCCTCCCCCGGCCCCGACCGGGACGACGGACGGACGGGCAGGCCCCGCCGCCCGGGTCGTCACGGGTTGTCCACAGGGAGACCCACGGGTTTTCCACAGCGGTTGACACCTTACGACGGCCGTCCCACCATGGAATCGCACGGACCGAACGATCGGTCGGGAGAGGCTCGGCAGAGCCCGAGGTCGAGGGGGACCGCATGGCGACAGCAGCCGCAGCCGCGCACCAGCCGGCCGGCACACAGCAGTACGCCGCTCAGGACGGCGCGGCGGGCGAGCCCAGCGCCGAGGACGTCTACCAGCGCGTCTTCGACGAGGCCGTCGCCGCCGACGAGCGCATCGAGCCACGCGACTGGATGCCCGACGCCTACCGCGCGACCCTGGTCCGCCAGATCGCCCAGCACGCCCACTCCGAGATCATCGGCATGCAGCCGGAGGCGAACTGGATCACGCGCGCGCCCTCGCTGCGCCGCAAGGCCATCCTGATGGCGAAGGTCCAGGACGAGGCCGGTCACGGGCTGTATCTGTACAGCGCGGCCGAAACCCTCGGCGTCGGCCGCGACGAGCTGCTCGACAAGCTGCACACCGGCCGCCAGAAGTACTCCTCGATCTTCAACTACCCCACGCTGACCTGGGCCGACGTAGGCGCGATCGGCTGGCTGGTGGACGGCGCCGCGATCACCAACCAGGTGCCCCTGTGCCGCTGCTCCTACGGCCCGTACGCACGCGCGATGATCCGCGTCTGCAAGGAGGAGTCCTTCCACCAGCGCCAGGGCTACGAGCTGCTGCTGGCCCTCAGCCGGGGCACGCCGGAGCAGCGCGCGATGGCGCAGGACGCGGTGGACCGCTGGTGGTGGCCCTCGCTGATGATGTTCGGCCCGCCCGACGACGAGTCCGCGCACTCCGCGCAGTCGATGGCCTGGAAGATCAAGCGGCACTCCAACGACGAGCTGCGCCAGCGCTTCGTGGACATCTGCGTCCCGCAGGCGGAGTCCCTGGGCCTCACACTCCCGGACCCGGACCTGAAGTGGAACGAGGAGCGGGGACACCACGACTTCGGCCCGATCGACTGGGCGGAGTTCAAGGAGGTCCTCAAGGGCAACGGCCCCTGCAACGACCAGCGGATAGACCAGCGCAGGCGGGCCCACGACGAGGGCGCCTGGGTACGGGAGGCGGCCGCGGCCCACGCGGCCAGGCACAGCGGCGGGGCCGGTACCCGCGGAGCGGGAGTGGAGCAGGCATGACGAACACCGACTGGCCCCTCTGGGAGGTCTTCGTGCGCTCCCGGCGCGGCCTCTCCCACACCCACGCCGGCAGCCTGCACGCGCCGGACGCGGAGTTCGCCCTGCGCAACGCGCGTGACCTGTACACCCGGCGCGGCGAGGGCGTCTCGATCTGGGTGGTGCCGTCCACCGCGATCACCGCCTCCTCGCCGGACGAGAAGGACCCGTTCTTCGAACCCGCCGCCGACAAGCCGTACCGGCACCCGACGTTCTACGAGATCCCGGAGGGGGTGAAGCACCTGTGACCACGCCCGAGAAGACGACGCGGAGCGGCGGCCCGGCCCCCGCGTACGCGACCGCAGCCCTCGCCCTGGGCGACGACGCGCTGGTGCTCTCCCACCGGCTGGGGGAGTGGATGGGCCACGCGCCGGTCCTGGAGGAGGAGGTCGCCCTCGGCAACATCGCGCTCGACCTGCTCGGCCAGGCCCGCGTGCTGCTGTCGATGGCCGGCGACGAGGACGACCTCGCGTACCTGCGTGAGGAACGCGCCTTCCGCAACCTTCAGTTGGTGGAGCAGCCCAACGGCGACTTCGCCCACACCATCGCCCGCCAGCTGTACTTCTCCACCTACCAGCACCTGCTGTACGCCCAACTGGCCACAGGAGACGGCCCGTTCGCCGGGCTCGCCGCGAAGGCCGTCAAGGAGGTCGCCTACCACCGCGACCACGCCGAGCAGTGGACCCTGCGGCTCGGCGACGGCACCGAAACCAGCCATGAGCGGATGCGCCGGGCGTGCACGGCACTGTGGCGGTTCACGGGGGAGATGTTCCAGCCGGTGGAAGGCGTCGACGTCGACCGGGCGGAGCTGGAGACGGCCTGGCTGGAATCGGTCGGGGAGATCCTGCGCCGGGCGGAGCTGGAGGTGCCCGAGGGTGCCCGGACCGGGGCGTGGAGCGCCGGCGCGGGCCGTCAGGGTGTGCACACCGAGTCCTTCGGACGGATGCTCGCCGAGATGCAGCATCTGCACCGCAGCCACCCGGGGGCGTCATGGTGACGCTCACCGCGCTGGAGGCCGAACTCCTCGCCGTCGCCGGGTCGGTGCTCGACCCCGAGCTGCCCGTGATCACGCTCCAGGAGCTCGGCGTGCTGCGCGCGGTGCACGTGCGCGACACGGACGCCGTCGAGGTCGAGTTGACCCCGACCTACACCGGCTGCCCGGCCGTGGAGGCGATGTCCCTGGACATCGAGCGGGTGCTGCACGAGCACGGCGTGCGCGAGGTCACCGTACGCACGGTGCTCACGCCGGCCTGGTCGACGGACGACATCTCCGCCGAAGGCCGCCGCAAGCTGCGGGAGTTCGGCATCGCGCCGCCGCGCGCCCGGTCGGCGTCGGAACCGGTCTCGCTGGCCCTCGGCCCGACCCGCACGAACACCGTGGCGGCGACCCCGGCCGAGGAACCCGTCCTCTGCCCGAACTGCGGCTCCGCCGACACCGAACTGCTCAGCCGCTTCTCCTCCACCGCGTGCAAGGCGCTGCGCCGCTGCCTCGCCTGCCGTGAGCCCTTCGACCACTTCAAGGAGTTGTGATGGCCCGCTTCCACCCGCTCCCGGTGGCCGCGGTGGACCGGCTCACCGACGACTCCGTCGCCCTCACCTTCGAGGTCCCCCCCGCACTGTGCGAGGAGTACCGGCACGCGCCGGGCCAGCACCTCGCCCTGCGCCGCCGGGCCGACGGGATCGAGGTCCGCCGGACGTACTCGATCTGCTCGCCCGCACCCGACCCCGGCGGCGACGGTCCGCGCACACTGCGGGTGGGCGTGCGGCTGGTCGAGGGCGGTGCCTTCTCCACGTACGCGCTCAAGGAGATCAACGTCGGCGACGAGCTGGAGGTGATGACCCCGGCCGGCTGGTTCACGCTCGACCCCGCGCCCGGCCTGTACGCGGCCGTCGTCGGCGGCAGCGGCATCACACCGGTGCTGTCGATCGTCTCCACGCTGCTCGCGCGGGAGCCCGCGGCCCGGTTCTGCCTGATCCGCAGCGACCGGACGGCCGCCTCGACGATGTTCCTGGACGAGGTCGCCGACCTGAAGGACCGGTACCCGGAGCGGTTGCAGCTGGTCACCGTCCTCTCCCGGGAGGAACAGCAGGCCGGACTGCCGTCCGGGCGGCTGGACCAGGAGCGGCTGACGCGGCTCCTGCCGGCGCTGCTGCCCGTGGCGGACGTGGCCGGATGGTTCCTGTGCGGTCCCTTCGGCCTGGTGCAGGGCGCGGAACGGGCGCTGCGGGAGATCGGCGTCCCCCGCTCCCGCATCCACGAGGAGATCTTCCACGTGGACGTCACCGCAGCGGTGCCCGGGGCCGCGTCCGGCGCTCCCTCGCACAGCACGGTCACCGCCCGCCTCGACGGCCGCGGAGGCAGCTGGCCCGTGCGGGACGGGGAATCGCTCCTGGAGACGGTCCTGCGCAACCGCCCCGACGCCCCCTACGCCTGCAAGGGCGGGGTGTGCGGCACCTGCCGGGCCTTCCTGGTCTCGGGCGAGGTCCGCATGGACCGCAACTTCGCCCTCGAACCGGAGGAGACGGAGGCGGGCTATGTCCTGGCCTGCCAGTCGCATCCGCTGACGGAAGCGGTGGAGGTGGACTTCGACCGCTGAGAGAACGGGAGTTGAGCGCGCGCCCGCTCGTCCTCACCCACTCGTCCTCACCCGCCTGTCCCCACCCGGCCGTCCCCGCCCGCCCGTTCCCTTCTTCTAGAACCTGTTCTATCTTGACGCTCCGTCAGATCAGCTGACCCGTCGGGAGGACAGGCCGTGGACTTCACCTTCACCGAGGAGCAGCAGGCGGCGGCCGAGGCCGCGCGGGGAGTCTTCGCCGACGTCGCACCCGACGGCGTCCCCAGCCCCGCCCTCACCAGGGGCGGTCCGGTCGCCGATCACTTCGACCGCGCGCTGTGGGAGAAGCTCGCCCGCACGGACCTGCTCGGCCTGCTGCTCGACGAGGAGCACGGCGGGGCCGGCCTGGACGCCGTCGCCCTGTGCCTGGTGCTGCGCGAGTCGGCGAAGGCGCTGGCGCGGGTGCCGCTCCTGGAGAGCAGCGCGGCCGCGGCCGCCGTACAGGCCCATGGCGGCGAGGAGGCCAAGTCGGAGCTGCTCGCCCGGGCCGGCCGGGGCGAGGTCGTACTGACCGTCGCCGCACACGGCCGCACCGGTCACGACGCGGCCGAACTCGCCGTGACCGCACGGAAGGACGGGGACGCCTGGGTGCTGGACGGAGTGCAGACGGCGGTGCCGTGGGCGTTCGACGCCGACTACGTGCTCGTCCCCGCGCGCACCGGCGGCGACGACCGCAGCCTCCTCGCCCTGGTCCCCCGCGGCCACGAGGGCGCCACGCTCGCCGAGCAGATCTCCACCACCGGTGAACGCCTAGGGGAACTGCGCCTCGACTCCGCCCGGATCGCCGCCCGGCACGTCATCACCGCCGACGGCGCCTGGGAGGAACTGCGCGCGCTGCTCACCACCGGCACCTGCGCGCTGGCGCTCGGTCTGGGCGACCGCGTGCTGGCGATGACGAGCGACTACGCCGCCAAGCGGGAGCAGTTCGGGCATCCGATCGCCACGTTCCAGGCGGTCGCCGTACAGGCCGCCGACCGCTACATCGACCTGCGCGCGATGGAGGTCACGCTGTGGCAGGCCGCCTGGCGGATCAGCTCCGGAGCCCCCGGCGCGCTGCCCGCCTCCGGCGACATCGCGGTGGCCAAGATCTGGGCCTCGGAGGGCGTACGGCGGGTGGTGCAGACCGCGCAGCATCTGCACGGCGGCTTCGGCGCGGACGTCGACTACCCGCTGCACCGCTTTCACGCCTGGGCCAAGCACCTGGAGCTGTCCCTCGGCCCGGCCGCGGCGCACGAGGAGCGGCTGGGCGACCTTCTGGCCGCCCACCCCCTCGCCTGACCCACGCCGAAAGCCCGCGTCGGGAGACCCCGCAACGGGAGATCCCGCTCGAACAGGCCTTAAAGGACGAAGCCCGGCTGGCCCTCGTCGGACACGACAGGCCGGCCGGCGGCGGCCCAGTGCTGCATGCCTCCGTCGACGTTCACGGCGTCGATGCCCTGCTGCACGAGATACATGGTGACCTGGGCGGACCGGCCACCGGAGCGGCAGATCACATGGACCCGCCCGTCCTGCGGAGCCGCCTCGGTCAGCTCGCCGTACCGAGCGACGAACTCGCTGATGGGGATGTGCAGCGCCCCTTCGGCGTGGCCCGCCTTCCACTCGTCGTCCTCGCGGACGTCCAGCAGGAAGTCGCCGTCCTTGAGGTCGCCGACCGCGACCGTGGGCACACCAGCTCCGAAACTCATGTGCCCGACGCTACCCGACGGCGCTACCCCACCAGCTCCGCCAGCTCGGCCTCCCGCTTGGAGACCTCCGCCAGCAGCTGGTCGGCGATCTCCTCCAGGAGCCGGTCGGGCTCCTCCGGGGCCAGCCGCAGCATCGCGCCGATCGCGCTCTCCTCCAGCTCGCGGGCCACCAGCGCCAGCATCTCCTTGCGCTCCGCGAGCCACTCGAGGCGCGCGTACAGCTCCTCGCTCGGGCTCGGACGCCGCTCCTCGGGCGCCGGCCCGGCCGCCCACTCCGCGGCCAGCTCGCGCAGCAGACCCTCGTCGCCCCGGGCGTAGGCGGCGTTGACGCGGGTGATGAACTCCTCGCGCCGCGCCCGCTCCCCGTCCTCCTGCGCCAGGTCGGGGTGGGCCTTGCGGGCCAGCTCACGGTAGAGCTTGCGGGCCTCGTCACTGGGCCGCACCCGCTCCGGGGGCCGTACCGACTGGTCCGTGAGCATCGCCGCGGCCTCGTCGAACAGCCCCTGCCCGTCCATCCAGCCGTGGAACAGCTCCTCGACCCCGGGCATCGGCAGCACCCGGGCCCGCGCCTCGGCCGCCTTGCGCAGATCCTCGGGATCGCCGCTGCGCTCCGCCCTGGCCTCGGCTATCTGCGCCTCCAGCTCGTCGAGCCGGGCGTACATCGGACCGAGTCTTTGGTGGTGGAGCCGTGAGAAGTTCTCGACCTCGACGCGGAAGGTCTCCACCGCGATCTCGAACTCGATCAACGCCTGCTCAGCGGCCCGCACGGCCTGCTCCAGCCGCTCCTCGGGCCGCGACTGCTCAGCTTCGGGGGTCGTCACCCGACCAGCGTAGGCCAAGGCAGAGCAGCCCACCGAAGCTCACCGAGCCTCACATCCCGACTCACCTCACCTGGGCCCCACCCCCCTGCCTCACACCCCCTGCCTCATACCCCCTCCTCCGCCGCGACCCGCCCCGCCCGCACCGCCGCCACCAGCTCCGCGTGGTCGGCCTCCGTGCGGTCGGCGTACGCGACGGCGAACGCGGCCATCGCCTCGTCGAGTTCCTCGTTCTTGCCGCAGTAGCCGGCGAGCAGCCGCGGGTCGGCGCTGTGGGAGTGGGCGCGGGCCAGGAGCGCGCCGGTCATCCGGCCGTAGTCGTCGACCTGGTCGGCCGCGAGGGCGGCGGGATCGACGCTGCCCTTCCGGTTGCGGAACTGACGGACCTGGAAGGGCAGGCCGGCGACCGTCGTCCAGCCCAGCAGCACGTCGCTGACGACCTGCATCCGCTTCTGGCCGAGGACCACCCGCCGCCCCTCGTGGTCGGCGTCCGGCGTCTCGAAGCCGGCGGTCAGCAGATGCGGCACCAGGGCGGACGCCCGTGCCTCCTTCACCTGGAGCACCAGCGACTCGCCCCGGTGGTCCAGCAGCAGCACGACATAGGACCGCGTGCCCACGCTGCCCGTGCCGACGATGCGGAAGGCGACGTCGTGCACCGCGTGGCGGGCCAGCAGCGGATGACGGTCCTCCGGCACCGTGGCCAGATAGTGCTCCAGGGAGGCCGCCACCGCGGCCGCCTCCTCGTCCGGCACGCGCCGCAGCACCGGCGGGGCGTCGACGAAGCGGCGACCGCCCTGCGGCGTCGGTTCGGTCGACTTCGCGGCGAACCGTCCGCTGGTGTTGGCCCGCGCCTTCTCGGAGACCCGCTCCAGCGTGCCCAGCAGATCATGGGCGTCGGTGTGGGACACCAACTCCTCGTCGGCGATGGCGTTCCACGCGTCCAGCACGGGAAGCTTCGCCAGCAGCCGCATGGTGCGGCGGTAGGCCCCCGCGGCGCCGTGGGCGGCCTGACGGCAGGTGTCCTCGTCGGCCCCGGCCTGGCGGCCCGCGAGCACCAGGGAGGCGACGAGCCGCTTGAGGTCCCACTCCCAGGGGCCGTCGACGGTCTCGTCGAAGTCGTTCAGGTCGATGACCAGGCCGCCCCGGGCGTCGCCGTACAGGCCGAAGTTGGCCGCGTGCGCGTCACCGCAGATCTGGGCGCGGACGCCGGTCATCGGCGTGCGGGCGAGGTCGTATGCCATGAGGCCGGCCGAGCCGCGCATGAACGCGAACGGAGTGGCCGCCATCCTGCCCACCCTTATCGGCGTCAGCTCCGGAAGGCGGCCCCGGTTGGACTCCTCGACGGCCGCCACCGCCGCCGGCCGGGAGGCGTCGACCTCGAACTCCGCGTGCGCGGCCCGCGGCACCCGCCCCCGCAGGGCCTTCCCCTCCTGCTTCGCCGCCCCCGCGTCGGGCCACTCGGCGAACCCGCGCACGCGGGGAAGCCGCGACCCCTCGACACCCTCCGCTCCCGACCCCGCGCCCGCACCCACAGCCGCACCCGAACCCAGGCCCGAGCCCGCTCCAGCACCCGTCTCGGTCACCACGACCGCCTCCCCCGCACCCGCTCCGAACATCAACTCGTGCCGACCGTACAGCCGATGGCCGAAACGCGTCAGGCCCTGTGGACAACTTCGGGAATGTGAACGAAAACGGGCACGGAGCACACCCCTCACCCCCGCGTCCGACCACCCGCGAGCCACGTCCGACCACCCGTGAGATACCTCACGCACACCACCGCGTCCCGGACACGCGAAAGCCCCGTAGGTCTGAGACCTACGGGGCTTTCAGCCGTGCGCGAGGGGGGAGTTGAACCCCCACGCCCTTTCGGGCACTGGAACCTGAATCCAGCGCGTCTGCCTATTCCGCCACCCGCGCATTGGGTGTGTCCTCGGGCTTGTGGGCTTTTCTGCCCGCCGCCTTCCGACATGCAGAACATTAGCACGCGGGGAAGGGTGCGTTCACATCCCTTTGTTCCCGGGCAGGGGTCACCGGGAGAGCGCGGCATCCCCGTTCGTATCGGCGACGACCGGTTCACGTATCAACCTCGTACCTATGGCGACCGTCTCCCCGGGAGAGGGCGGAGGTCCACAGTCGGGTGCGGGACACTGGACCTCGGCCGCCTCTACGATCCTGGGCGGAAGACACGTTCGGAAGCCGGCGCACCGGCCGACGCGGAAGCAGGACCCGAGGAGGCCGTCGACACCCGTCGACGGGGCCGACAGGGGGAACCAGCCGATTCACCGGCGCGTGGATACGATCAGTAAGCAGTACCAGGTAAGCAGCAGGACGCGGGACAGCAGTACCAGCGACGGAGGAGGTGCCCCATGGGAGTCCTGAAGAAGTTCGAGCAGCGTCTCGAGGGTCTGGTCAACGGCACCTTCGCCAAGGTGTTCAAGTCCGAGGTCCAGCCCGTGGAGATCGCGGGAGCGCTCCAGCGCGAGTGCGACAACAACGCGACCATCTGGAACCGCGACCGCACCGTCGTCCCCAACGACTTCATCGTGGAGCTGAGCACGCCCGACTTCGAGCGGCTCAGCCCCTACTCCGGCCAGCTCGGCGACGAGCTCGCCGGCATGGTGCGCGACTACGCCAAGCAGCAGCGCTACACCTTCATGGGGCCGATCAAGGTCAACCTGGAGAAGGCGGACGACCTCGACACCGGCCTGTACCGGGTGCGCAGCCGTACGCTCGCCTCCTCCAGCAGCCAGCAGGCGCCCGAGCGCGCGCCTGCGGGCGGCGGGCAAGGCGGCCAGGGCGGACAACAGCGCCCCGGCGGCTACGGCTACCCGCCCGCCGGCGGCGCTCCCGCCGCTCCCCCCATGCCGTCCGCACCGCCGCCCGGCGGCCGTTCGAGCGGCTACGGCTACCCGCCGGCCGCGGGCGGCCAGCGGTCCGGCGGCGGCCCGGCCGGCGCCCCGCAGCCCGGCTCGCGCACGCGCCACTGGATCGAGATCAACGGCGCCCGCCACCAGATCTCCCGCTCGACGCTCGTGCTGGGCCGCAGCACCGAGGCCGACGTGCGGATCGACGACCCCGGCGTCTCCCGCCGGCACTGCGAGATCCGGACCGGAACGCCCTCGACGATCCAGGATCTCGGGTCCACCAACGGCATCGTGGTGGACGGGCAGCACACCACCCGCGCTACGCTCCGCGACGGCTCGCGGATCGTCGTGGGCAGCACCACCATCATTTACCGGCAAGCCGAAGGGTGAAGCGGGGGCAATGTCAGAGCTGACCCTCACGGTCATGCGGCTGGGTTTCCTGGCCGTACTGTGGCTGTTCGTGATCGTGGCCGTGCAGGTCATCCGCAGCGACCTGTTCGGTACGCGCGTCACCCAGCGCGGCGCGCGCAGGGAGGCCGCCCGGCCGCAGCAGGCCGCCGCCCAGCGCCAGGCGCCTCCGCAGCAGCGCCAGCAGCCGGCCTCCGGCGGCCGCCGTGGCCGCAACGCCCCGACGAAGCTGGTGGTGTCCGAGGGCACCCTCACCGGCACGACCGTCGCGCTCCAGGGCCAGACCATCACCCTGGGCCGCGCCCACGACAGCACGATCGTGCTGGACGACGACTACGCCTCCAGCCGCCATGCCAGGATCTACCCGGACCGCGACGGCCAGTGGATCGTCGAGGACCTGGGCTCCACCAACGGCACGTACCTCGACCGGGCGCGACTGACGACTCCCACGCCGATCCCGCTGGGCGCGCCGATCCGTATCGGCAAGACCGTCATCGAGCTGCGGAAGTAGTGCTACATCATGAGTGAGCGCGAGCGGAGCGAGCACGCAGCGGCGGCCGGCACCCCGGGCCCCGGCGCGCTCCCGACCGGAGGGTGGGCAGTGTGGCTCGACACGACCGGCTGTACCCGGGGCCGACGGGCGAGGTGCGCATGAGTCTGTCACTGCGCTTCGCCGCCGGATCGCACAAGGGGATGATCCGGGAGGGCAACGAGGACTCCGGTTACGCCGGTCCGCGCCTGCTCGCCATCGCCGACGGCATGGGCGGCGCCGCCGCCGGCGAGGTCGCCTCCTCCGAGGCCATCTCCACCATCGTCGCCCTCGACGACGACGTGCCCGGCTCCGACGTCCTCACCTCGCTCGGTACGGCCGTCCAGCGCGCCAACGACCAGCTGCGCGGCCTGGTCGAGGAGGACCCCCAGCTCGAAGGCATGGGGACGACGCTGACCGCCCTGCTGTGGACCGGGCAGCGGCTCGGCCTGGTGCACGTCGGCGACTCGCGCGCGTACCTGCTGCGCGACGGCGTGCTGACGCAGATCACCCAGGACCACACCTGGGTGCAGCGGCTGGTCGACGAGGGCCGGATCACCGAGGAAGAGGCCACCACCCACCCCCAACGCTCCCTGCTGATGCGGGCGTTGGGCAGCGGCGAGCATGTCGAGCCCGACCTGTCGATCCGTGAGGTCCGGGCCGGCGACCGCTATCTGATCTGCTCCGACGGCCTGTCCGGCGTCGTCTCCCACCAGACGCTCGAGGACACCCTCGCCAGCTACCAGGGCCCGCAGGAGACCGTGCAGGAGCTGATCCAGCTCGCGCTGCGCGGCGGCGGCCCCGACAACATCACCGTCATCGTCGCCGACGTCCTCGACCTGGACACCGGCGACACCCTGGCCGCGCAGCTGTCCGACACCCCGGTCGTGGTCGGCGCCGTCGCCGAGAACCAGAACCAGCTGCACGACAACGGCATCATGCAGACCCCGGCAGGGCGCGCCTCCGGCCTCGGCCGCCAGGGTCACGGCCGCGGACATGGTCACGGACAGGGCGGCGGGGAGTTCGGCCCGCCCGGCTCCGGCAACGACGTCACCGGCTTCATCCCCACCGACGGCTTCGGCGACTACACCGAGGACGACTTCGTCAAGCCCCGCAAGGGCCGCAGGTGGCTGAAGAGATCCCTCTACGGAGGCCTCGCGCTCGCCGTCATCGGGGGCGGACTGTACGGCGGCTGGCGCTGGACGCAGACGCAGTACTACGTCGGCGCCAAGGGCGAGCACGTCGCGCTGTACCGGGGCATCAGCCAGGACCTCGCGTGGGTCTCGCTCTCGAAGGTCGAGAAGGACCACCCCGAGATCGAACTCAAGTACCTCCCCGAGTACCAGCGCAAGCTGGTCGAGGCCACGATCGCCGAGGGCAACCTGTCCACCGCCCGGAAGAAGATCGACGAACTGGCCGTGCAGGCCTCCGCGTGCAAGAAGCAGGTGGGGTCGGCCACGGGCCAGAGCACCGCCAAGACGGGCGAGGCCACGGGAACCACTCCCTCCTCCCTCACGTCCAAGGCGACACCGAGCCCTTCGGTGTCCGCGTCCCCGTCCGCAACCGCGACCGCCACTCCCAGCCCCGGCCCCAGCCTCTCGGAGGAAGAGCAGAAGGTCGTCTCGCTGTGCGGTAAGCAGTAGGCAAGCCGTGAGAGGCCCCGTCACACGATGAGCAGTACAACCAACTCGCCGACGCACCACACGTCCACGATCGGCTCCATCGGCACCCCGAGCCGACGCAACACCGAGCTCGCGCTCCTGGTGTTCGCCGTCGTCATCCCGGTGTTCGCCTACGCCAACGTGGGCCTCGCGATCAACGAGCAGGTCCCTTCCGGCCTGCTCGCCTACGGCCTGGGCCTCGGCCTGCTGGCCGGCGTCGCCCACCTCGTGGTCCGCAAGTTCGCGCCGTACGCCGACCCGCTGCTGCTGCCACTGGCGACCCTGCTGAACGGGCTCGGACTCGTCGCCATCTGGCGGCTGGACCAGTCCAAGCTGCTCCAGTCCATCGGCCAGGCCGGAACGGCCGCGCCGCGGCAGCTGATGTACACGGCGATGGGCATCACCCTGTTCATCGTGGTGCTGATCTTCCTCAAGGACCACCGCGTCCTCCAGCGCTACACGTACATCTCCATGGTCAGCGCGCTGTTCCTGCTGCTGCTGCCGCTGGTTCCGGGCCTCGGCCAGAACATCTACGGCGCCAAGATCTGGATCAACGTCGCCGGTTTCTCCATCCAGCCCGGCGAGTTCGCGAAGATCGTCCTGGCGATCTTCTTCGCCGGCTACCTGATGGTGAAGCGCGACGCGCTCGCCCTCGCCAGCCGCCGCTTCATGGGCCTGTACCTGCCGCGCGGCCGCGACCTCGGCCCGATCATCGTGGTCTGGGCGATCTCGATCCTGATCCTGGTCTTCGAGACCGACCTCGGCACCTCGCTGCTCTTCTTCGGCATGTTCGTGATCATGCTGTACGTGGCCACCGAGCGGACCAGCTGGATCGTCTTCGGTCTGCTGATGTCCTCGGTCGGCGCCGTCGGCGTGGCGTCCTTCGAACCGCACATCCAGCAGCGTGTCGACGCGTGGCTCGACCCGATGAAGGAGTACACGCTCTCCCGGCAGGACGTGGTCGGCCACTCCGAGCAGGCCATGCAGGCGCTGTGGGCGTTCGGCTCCGGCGGCACCCTCGGCACCGGCTGGGGCCAGGGCCACTCCGAGCTGATCCGGTTCGCCGCCAACTCCGACTTCATCCTCGCCACCTTCGGCGAGGAGATCGGCCTCGCCGGCGTGATGGCGCTGCTGCTGCTGTACGGCCTGATCGTGGAGCGCGGCGTGCGCACCGCCCTCGCCGCCCGCGACCCGTTCGGCAAGCTGCTCGCCATCGGCCTCTCCGGCGCGTTCGCCCTCCAGGTGTTCGTCGTCGCCGGCGGTGTGATGGGCCTCATCCCGCTCACCGGTATGACCATGCCGTTCCTGGCGTACGGCGGTTCCTCCGTCATCGCCAACTGGGCGCTGATCGGCATCCTGATCAGAATCAGCGACACCGCGCGCCGACCGGCCCCGGCCCCCGCCTCCAACCCCGACGCCGAGATGACCCAGGTGGTCCGCCCGTCATGAACAAGCCCCTGCGCCGGATCGCGATCTTCTGCGGACTCCTGGTCCTCACGCTGCTCATCCGCGTCAACTACCTCCAGTACGTCAAGGCCGAGTCGCTGGCCACCGACAGCGAGAACCGCCGCGTCAACATCGAGCGCTACGCAACCCCGCGCGGCAACATCATCGTCGACGGCAAGGCCATCACCGGCTCGGTCGAGACCAGCAGCGGCGACTACAAGTACAAGCGCACCTGGACGAACGGCGCCATGTGGGCGCCGGTCACCGGCTACTCCTCGCAGGCCTTCGGCGCCAACCAGCTGGAGAAGCTCGAGGACGACTTCCTGACCGGCACCGACGACCGGCTCTTCTTCCGCAACACGCTCGACATGCTCACGGGCAAGGAGCAGGAGGGCGGCAGCGTCGTCACCACCCTCAACGGCGCCGCGCAGAAGGCGGCGTACGAGGGGCTGGGCAACAAGAAGGGCGCGGTCGCCGCGATCGAGCCGTCCACCGGCAAGATCCTGGCGCTGGTCTCCACGCCGTCCTACGACCCGTCGAAGTTCGCCGGGACGTCCAAGGCGGACGCGCAGGCCTGGAGCGCGGTCCAGAAGGCGAACAACCCCGACGACCCGACGCTCAACCGGGCGCTGCGCGAGACCTACCCGCCGGGCTCCACCTTCAAGGTCGTCACCGCCGCCGCCGCGCTGGAGAACGGCGTGGTCAAGGGCATCGACGACAAGACCCAGGCTCCGGACCCGTACCTGCTGCCGAAGACGACCACGCCGCTCACCAACGAGCACGGCGAGTGCGAGAACGCCTCCCTGCGCTACGCGCTCATGGTGTCCTGCAACACCGTCTTCGCGAAGATGTCCGACAACGTCGGCAACAAGAAGATGATCGAGCAGGCGGCGAAGTTCGGCTACAACAACAAGGAGCTGGACACCCCGGTCCGCGCCGCGCAGAGCGTGTACCCCGAGGACAACGAGCCGCAGAACGCCATGGACGGCATCGGCCAGGCCTCCAACCGGGCCACCCCGCTCCAGATGGCCATGGTCGCCTCCGCGATCGCCAACGACGGCAAGCTGATGAAGCCGTACATGGTCGACCAGCTCAAGGCGCCGAACCTGGACACGCTCACGACGACCGAGCCCGAGCAGCTGTCCCAGGCCGTCTCCTCGGAGACCGCGCAGAAGCTCCAGGAAATGATGGAGACCGTCGTCAACGACGCGCAGGGCACCGGCGGCAAGGCGAAGATCTCCGGTGTGAAGGTCGGCGGCAAGACCGGCACCGCCCAACACGGCCTCAACAACAGCGAGAAGCCGTACGCCTGGTTCATCTCCTACGCGAAGCTGTCCGACGACAGCGCGCCGGTCGCGGTCGCCGTGGTCGTCGAGGACGGTTCCGCCAACCGCGACGACATCAGCGGCGGTGGTCTTGCCGCTCCGATCGCCAAGGACGTGATGAAGGCAGTCATCGACAGCAAGAAGTGACCCCGATCACGTCGCCTACGCATCGGTGCACGTTGCGATACCGGTCCTGTATCGGGTGACGGGCTTGGCCAGGTCACGCACCGCCGTCCGGGTACGGTATGCCCGGACGGCAGCCTTCGACCGCACATGTGTGCCGGTCGGGACCGACGGAGAGGGCTGGTAGGTAGCTATGGAAGAGCCGCGTCGCCTCGGCGGCCGGTACGAGCTGAGCCACGTGCTCGGCCGTGGTGGCATGGCCGAGGTCTACCTCGCGCATGACACACGCCTGGGCCGCACCGTGGCGGTGAAGACGCTGCGCGCCGACCTCGCGCGCGACCCTTCCTTCCAGGCCCGGTTCCGCCGGGAGGCCCAGTCGGCCGCCTCGCTCAACCACCCCGCGATCGTGGCGGTGTACGACACGGGCGAGGACTACATCGACAACGTGTCGATCCCGTACATCGTCATGGAGTACGTGGACGGCTCGACGCTCCGTGAGCTGCTCCACTCCGGCCGCAAGCTGCTGCCGGAGCGGACGCTGGAGATGACCATCGGCATCCTCCAGGCCCTGGAGTACTCGCACAGAGCCGGCATCGTCCACCGCGACATCAAGCCGGCGAACGTCATGCTGACGCGCAACGGCCAGGTCAAGGTCATGGACTTCGGCATCGCCCGCGCCATGGGCGACTCGGGCATGACGATGACGCAGACGGCGGCCGTGATCGGCACCGCCCAGTACCTCTCCCCGGAGCAGGCCAAGGGCGAGCAGGTCGACGCCCGCTCGGACCTCTACTCGACGGGCTGTCTGCTCTACGAGCTGTTGACGGTCCGCCCGCCGTTCGTCGGCGACTCCCCGGTGGCCGTGGCCTATCAGCACGTCCGCGAGGAGCCACAGGCGCCCAGCGTCTTCGACCCCGAGATCACGCCGGAGATGGACGCCATCGTCCTGAAGGCCCTGGTCAAGGACCCGAACTACCGCTACCAGTCCGCCGACGAGATGCGCGCCGACATCGAGGCCTGCCTCGACGGCCAGCCGGTCGCGGCCACAGCGGCGATGGGCTCGGTCGGCTACGGCGGCTACCCGGACGACCAGGCCACCACGGCCCTGCGTTCCGCGGACGCCGGCGCGACGTCGATGCTGCCCCCGATGAGCCCGGACGACGGCGGCTTCGGCTACGACGACCGTCCCGCCCGGCGTCGGCAGAAGAAGTCCAACGCCTCGACGATCCTGCTGGTCGTCGCGGCGGCGCTGGTGCTGGTCGGCGCGGTCCTGATCGGCAAGTGGGTGGTCGACGGCGACGCCGCCGGCGACCAGCCGTTCAAGACGCCGAACTTCGTCGGCCAGACGCTGGCGCAGTCCCAGACGATGGCGAAGAACGTCGAGCTGAAGCTGGCGACCACCGAGAAGCCCTGCGAGAACCAGCCCAAGGGCAGTGTCTGCGAGCAGAACCCGGCGGTCGGCGCGAACGTCAACAAGGGCGACACGGTGAACCTCGTCGTCTCCACGGGCGCTCCGAAGGTGGCCGTGCCCAGTGTCCTCGGCCAGAGCCTGGACAAGGCCAAGGAGGCGCTGGAGGACGACAAGTACCAGTTCGTCGTCAAGACGCAGACGGAGATCTCCACGGAGGAGCCGGGCACCGTCCTGGAGCAGGACCCGGAGCTCGGCACGGAGGTCGAGAAGGGCACCCAGATCACGCTCACCATCGCCAAGGCAGAGGAGAAGGCCACCGTTCCCGACGTCCTCGGCTCGTCCTGTGACGCGGCCAAGGCGCAGATGGAGCAGAACAACCTGGTCGGCAACTGCGTCGAGGTCGACACCCAGGACCCCAACCAGGTCGGCAAGGTCATCCAGACCACGCCGCAGGCCAACTCCAAGGCCGACAAGGGGTCGACGGTCCAGATCCAGATCGGCAAGAGCAGCCAGGTCCAGGTGCCCAGCCTCCAGAACCAGACGCTGAAGGACGCCAGGAACGCCCTTCAGAACCTCGGTCTGAGCGTCGGCAACGTCAACGGCGCCAACGACGACAACGCGATCGTCGTCGGCTCCGACCCGGGCGCGGGGAGCACCGTCAACAAGGGCACCGCGGTGAACCTGTTCACGATCGCCGGAAGAGGCGACAACGGCAACGGGGACAACGGCAACGGCGGGATCAGCTTCTTCGGCGGCAACAACGGTTAGCCGCACCGCCGCAGCATGACGAGGGGCCCTGCCGGATCACTTCCGGCAGGGCCCCTCGTCGGTGCTTCGGCTCAGCTCAGTTCCTTCGGCGGCGTCCGGTCCGCGTCCACCTTCTCGACGCGCTCCAGCTCGCCCCAGACCACGTACCGGTAGCGGCTCGTGTAGACCGGCGTGCAGGTCGTCAGGGTGATGTACTTGCCGGCCTTCGTCCTGCCCGACTCCTTGGGGACGGCGCCGAGGACCTCGACGTTGTACTTCGACGTCTCGGCCAGGACCGCGTACACCTTGTAGACGTACCAGTTGTCCCGCGTCTCGAAGACGATCGGGTCGCCCTCGTCGAGCTTGTCGATGTTGTGGAACTTCGCGCCGTGGCCGTCGCGGTGGGCGGCCAGGGAGAAGTTGCCGTTCTTGCCGTCCATCGGGAGCGCGGACTTGACGGGGTCGGTGTAGTAGCCGGCGACGCCGTCGTTGAGGATCTTCGAGGAGGTGCCCTTCTCGACCAGCACCTCGCCGTTCTTCATGGCGGGCACGTGCAGGAAGCCGATGCCGTTCCCGGTGTCGAGGGCGCCGGGGCCGCTGTCCTGGGCCCAGGTGTCGCGGACCTTGTCGCCCTGCCGGTCCGCCTTGCGGTCGGCGAGGACGTTCGTCCACCACAGCGAGTAGACGACGAAGAGGCCGAGCACCAGCCCCGCCGTGATGAGGAGTTCGCCGAAGACGCTGACCGCCAGGGCGATCCGGCCGCGACCGCGACGCCGGGACGCGGCCGGGGACGCGCTCGCGCCGGTGTGCTCTTCGTGCTCGGTGTCGTCGGTGGTCGCTGCCACGTTCATCTGCCCCTACTGGATGAGCGCATCCGGCTTGCCCTTGCTGCGCGGCCGTTCCTCGACCATCTTGCCCCAGACGATCAACCGGTACTTGCTCGTGAACTCCGGCGTGCACGTGGTGAGGGTGATGTAGCGGCCCGGGCCCGTGAATCCGGAGTCCGGCGGGACCGGTTCGAGGACGCTCACGTTGCTCGGCGGGGTCACCGGCAGCATGGACGCCATCTTGTAGACGAAGTACTCGTTCTGCGTCTCGACGACGATCGCGTCGCCGGGCTGAAGCCTGTTGATGTAGCGGAACGGTTCGCCATGGGTGTTGCGGTGGCCGGCGAGCCCGAAGTTGCCGGTCGCGGCGTCGGGCATGGCCGTCTTCAGGGCGCCCTCGGCGTAGTGGCCGACCATGCCCTTGTCGAGCACCTTCTTGTTGCTGATGCCCTCGGCGATCGGCACCACCACGTCCAGCCTGGGGATGTGCAGGATGGCGAAGCCCTGCCCCGGCGAGAAGGTCCCCGGGTTGCGCTTGCCGCTCGCCCAGTCGTCCTGGAGGCTGTTCGCCGCCCGGTCCGCCTGTGCGTGCGCCCGCACGTTCGTCCACCACAGCTGGTAGGTGACGAACAGCAGCATCAGCACGCCGGTGGTGATGAACACCTCGCCGACCGCGCGGCTGGCGACCACGGCCGCGCTCGGCTTGCGCGCCTTCGCCTGCCGGCGGGCCTCCACCCGGGAGAGCGGCCGCTCGTGACGGGACTGCCTGCGCGTGCCCTCCGCTGACTGCCCGCGCGTGCCCTCCGCTGACTCCCCGCGCGCGCCTTCCCTGGACGCGCGACGCCCGCCCGCACGGGCCCCGTCCCGTGCTGCTTCCCGTGTCTCTTCCCGCGCCTGCGCCTCGGCTGCGCCTCCATGACGCCCGTGACGGCCCTTGGCGGCCTTTCTGCGGGCCGCTCGCCCGCCCGCCGGGGTTCCGGGGGCCGGAGCGCCGCCCGGGGCCCCAGAAGCGGATACCGACTCGCCGCCGAACCCGGGCTCCGGCGGCCGCGGGATGCGCAGCGCCACCGTCTCCTCGTCGAGGGGAGGCTCGTACGGCGATCCGCCGTACAGATCCTCGCGCTCGGGGCGCAGGGCGGTCACGCCGTGGCCCTGCCCACCACCGGGGCGAGCCCCGCCGACCTCGCCACCGCGCCCTGGTCCCCGCACTCCACCAGCCAGTTGGCCAGCATCCGGTGCCCGTGCTCGGTGAGCACCGACTCGGGGTGGAACTGCACGCCCTCCACGAGCAGCTCACGGTGGCGCAGGCCCATCACGATCCCGTCGTGCGTACGGGCCGTGACCTCCAGCTCCGCCGGCACGGTCGTCGGCTCGGCGGCCAGGGAGTGGTAGCGGGTCGCCGTGAAGGGGGTCGGCAGGCCCGCGAAGACGCCCTTGCCACCGTGCTCGACCAGCGAGGTCTTGCCGTGCAGCAGCTCCGGCGCCCGGTCCACCACGCCCCCGTACGCCACCTGCATCGACTGCATGCCCAGGCAGACGCCGAAGACGGGCACCCCGGTCGCCGCGCAGTGCCGGACCATGTCGACGCAGACGCCGGCCTCCTCCGGGGTGCCGGGCCCCGGGGAGAGCAGGACGCCGTCGAAGCCGTCCTGGGCGTGTGCCGTCGACACCTCGTCGTTGCGCAGGACCTCGCACTCGGCGCCCAGCTGGTACAGGTACTGGACCAGGTTGAAGACGAAGCTGTCGTAGTTGTCCACGACGAGAATGCGCGCGCTCACTGGTTGTCCACCGTCACATCGTTGAAGGGAAGCAGCGGTTCGGCCCACGGAAAGACGTACTGGAAGAGGACATAGACCGCGGCCAGAACCAGCACGATCGAGATCAGCGCCTTGACCAAGGCGTTTCCCGGCAGATGCCGCCAGATCCAGCCGTACATGCCGTCCCTTCCGTCGCACCACGGCACCAGACTCACGCCGTACGTCACCAGACTAACGGCGTAGAGCCTTCGGTTTGCCTGCCTCCACGGGCTGCGTGGAGTCCAGGTGCGCCCAGACGATCAGCCGGTGACTGTGCCCCCACTCGGGGTCGCACGTCGTCAACGTCAGATAGCGTCCGGGACGCGTATACCCCGACTTACGTGGCACAGGGTCGATCACCTCGACGTCCGTCGGAACGGTTTTGTAGGGCCCTTGATCGATCCGATACGTGAACCAGGTCCTGCCGTCGGTGAGGACCACCGCGTCCCCGCGCCTGAGCTCGGGAAAGTCCTTGAAGGGGTCGCCGTGGGTACGGCGGTGGCCCGCGACGGAAAAGTTCCCGATCTGCCCGAGCCGCGCGGTGCCGGCGTAGTGGCCCAGCCCCTTCTTCAGGGTGTTGGTCCCGGTGCCTTCGAGGACCGGCTTGTTCCACGTGAAACCAAGCCGCGGGATGTACATGATCGCGAAGGGCTTGCCGGCCCGGTACGGCGCCGGCGGCGCGGGGGTGGCGGCCCCGGGGATCGCGGTGGGGCTCGAGGGTCCGAAGGAGCCGGGCGGGAGCGTGGTGGCGGGGGCGGGCAGGGTGGCCGACGCGGTGGCGGGCGGGCCGGCCGGCTGCTCCTGATCCCCTTGCTCCTGGGCCCACTGCTCCTGGAGCTGTTCGATCTGGACATCCATGACGTGGTCGGCCTGCACGCCCGTCCAGAAGAGCACGTAGACGACGAAGAGGACGATCACGGAGCCCACGGTGATGCACAGTTCGCTGACGGTCCGGACGATCACGCGCACCGGCGGCTCCCGTGGGACGGCTGCTCCGGCTACTTCACCTATTCGACTGGCTTCGCGTAATGCAGGTCCACTGTGCCCGAGTAGCCGGGCAGAGTCACCGGTCCGTCCTCGGTGACTTTCCAGCCGAGCCCGTAGACGTTGACGTACACCATGTAGTTCTGGATCGCCTTGGAGTCCGCGAGCGCCTGCTGGAGCTTCGCCGGGTCGCCGACCGCCTGGATCTTGTACGGCGGCGAGTAGACGCGGCCCTGGAGGATCAGGGTGTTGCCCACGCAGCGCACCGCGCTGGTGGAGATCAGCCGCTGGTCCATGACCTTGATGCCCTGCGCGCCGCCCTGCCAGAGGGCGTTCACCACGGCCTGGAGGTCCTGCTGGTGGATGACGAGATAGTCGGGCTGCGGCTCGGGATAGCCGGGGAGCTTGGCGGTGGCGTTCGGCGGGGCGTCATTGAGGGTGACGGTGACCGCCTTGCCCTTGACCTCGTGGGTGCCCGCCGCGTCCTCCAGCCGGGCCAGCTTCTCGTCCTCGGCCGCGGTGCTGCCGTCGTCCGCCTCGGCCAGCGACTCGACGTCGTCGCGCAGGGTCGCGTTGGACTCGTCAAGCTCGCCGTTCTTGCGGCTGCGTTCCTGGATGAGGTCGGACAGCTTCAGCAGGGAGGCGTCCGTGCGGATGTCGGTGCCCTTGGCGGTGTTGAAGCTGGTGAAGAAGAGGAGTCCGGCGAGAGCGAAGACGCCGGCCGTGAGCACCCGCACCGGCCGGAAACGGGAGCGACGGGCGGCGGGTGCGGAACCCGTTGGACCCGTCCTGGGGGAGTCGGCAGAATTGCTCAACGTACCCTTATCTCCTTCGGCGCCGTAGAAGCACTACGCTAACGGACGCCCGGGGGAGCGCTCAGTGTCCCCTTGTACGCTGCCCCGAGCCCGACCCAGTACCCTGCGCGGCCACGCAGCGCATCGACAGGAGAGACCCTCGTGCCGAAGTCACGTATCCGCAAGAAGGCGGACTACACGCCGCCGCCTGCCAAGCAGACGACCGCGATCAAGCTGAACAGCCGTGCCTGGGTCGCGCCGGTGATGCTGGCCATGTTCCTCATCGGACTGGCCTGGATCGTCGTGTTCTACGTGACCGACGGGTCCCTGCCCATCGACCAGCTCGGCAACTGGAACATCGTCGTCGGCTTCGGCTTCATCGCCGCCGGCTTCGGCGTCTCCACCCAGTGGAAGTAGCCCCGTGCACATAGCGGAGACAGCCGACGGGGCACCTCTGCCCACGGCTATCCGCTGAGTTATCCACAGCTCCGGGAGATTTCCACACCTCGCCTGGGGAAAAGAAAGACGATCTGTGGATAACCCGTCGAGGATTGACGCCGGTACGACTGACACACCGGCCTCCGCAAAGCTGTTCGCCCCCTGCCTGACCTGGTGAAATACCCGGTCGGTAACAGGGGGCACAGTCGTTCACACACGCTGTGCACAAGATCCGCCACACTGTGGAAACAGAGTCGCTCAGGTGAGCTGTCCAGTCCTCACCAGGGTGACGACGACGACGGCGAGGAGCACCAGCGCACAGGTGCCGTACTGCACCAGAGCCCGTCTGGCGCGCGGCGCGTGGACCATGCCGTAGCCGATGACGACGCCGGCGACGAGGCCGCCGATGTGTGCCTGCCAGGCGATGTTGCTCCACCCGAAAGTGAAGATCAGGTTGATCACCAGCAGGGCGATGATCGGGCGCATGTCGTTGCGCATCCGGCGCATCAGGACAGCGGTGGCGCCGAACAGGCCGAAGATGGCACCCGAGGCGCCGAGCGAGGCACTGTCCGGTTCGGCCAGCAGATAGGTCAGGGCGCTGCCCGCGAGGCCGGAGATGAAGTAGAGCGCCAGATAGCGGGCGCGGCCCAAGGCCTCTTCGAGGGGACCGCCGAGCCACCACAGACTCAGCATGTTGAAGGCGATGTGCCAGATGGCCTCGTGGGTGAACATCGCGGTGACCAGGCGGTACCACTCGCCCTCGGCGACACCCTCGGTGGGCCCGAAAACGGCCGGCGGCCACTGGCCGATCAGGACCAGGGAACTCAGGAGCGAGGGGCGGATCTGGACGGCGAGGAACACCGCCAGGTTGATCCCGATGAGGATCTTGGTCAGCAGGCGGGGATCGGCCACGATGGTGCCGCCGGCGATGGTGCGGGGCTGGTTCGCGGTCGGCGCGTGCCCCGTGCCCGAACCGCCGCGCACGCACTCCGGGCACTGGAAGCCCACCGACGCGCTGATCATGCACTCGGGGCAGATGGGTCGCTCACAACGGGTGCAGCGCACGCCGGTCTCACGGCCGGCGTGGCGGTAGCAGACGGGCAGGCCGCTCTGGGCGTCGTCCTGCCTGCTGCCCGGCGCCTGATCCATGGGGTCCCCCAACGTCTTCTCGTCGCAGAGCGTCGTGTGTGCGGAGCGTCCTGTGTGCGCGTCCTGTGTGCGGGAGCCTCGTACGCAGGGCTTTGCCCCGCCCATCCTTACGGACGAGCGGGGCAAATGGTTCCCGTGCGACTGCCGGCGTCGGCTACCGGGGAAAGCGGTGCGCGAACCCGCCGTCAGCGCTTCTCCACGACGACCGACTCGATGACGACGTCGTTGAGCGGACGGTCGGTGCGCGGGTTGGTCTGCGTGCCCACGATGGCGTCGATGACCTTCTGGCTGGCCGGGTCGGTGACCTCGCCGAAGATGCTGTGCTTGCGGTTCAGCCAGGCCGTCGGGGAGACGGTGATGAAGAACTGCGAGCCGTTGGTGCCCGGGCCGGCGTTGGCCATGGCCAGCAGGTACGGCTTGTCGAAGCGCAGGTCCGGGTGGAACTCGTCCTCGAACTGGTAGCCGGGGCCGCCGGTGCCATTGCCCAGCGGGTCACCGCCCTGGATCATGAATCCACTGATCACCCGGTGGAAGACCGTGCCGTCGTAGAGCTTCGCCGTGGACTTCTCGCCGGTGGCGGGGTGGGTCCACTCGCGCTCGCCGGTGGCGAGGTCGACGAAGTTCTTGACCGTCTTGGGGGCGTGGTCCGGAAACAGCCGGACCTCGATGTCGCCGTGGTTGGTCTTCAGGGTGGCGTACAGCTGCTCGGCCACGATCTGCCTTCCGTTGTCTTCCCGTGAAATCCCCGATCCCCGCATCCTCGCACGCGCTCTGCCGTACGTCGTCCGACGTCCGCCTCCCGCCGGGAACGGGTCGCTTCGGGTACGGAATTGCGCCCGAGTCGCCCGGGACGGGAGCGGGCCACGCCGATCCGTGGCATTGTCGACGACAAGCTCCTGTTGTCCCGTATTCACCCCCTCTTGCAATCCGATCAAGACAACTCGGGACGTTCGGCACCCGTATGCCCGTCCGGGCGTGCCACGGCGGCTGTCGACAGGCATGATCCGTAAAAGGGTGGAAAGTCGAAATACCGTACGCCACCGAGGAGGAGGAACCCGTGACCCGCATCGACAGCGTGCGCGCCGCGACCGGCTCGGCGAAGGACAGCGTGCTGCACGCCGCGGAAGTGGTGGCGCCTTACGCCGACACGGCCAAGGAGAGGGCCGCGCTCTATGCGCACGAGGCCCGCGTACGGCTCGCGCCCAAGGTGTCGCAGGCCGCCGAACAGGCCCGCGTGCAGTATGACGCCCATGTCGCGCCCCGCCTGGACCAGGCACGGGCGCATGTCCCGCCGAAGGTCGACAAGGCCGCTCATGAAGCAGCTCTCCGTACCCGCATCGCCGCACGGCAGGCCGCCGTGTACTCCCGGCCGAAGATCGAACAGGCAGTCGCCGTGGCCGGGCCCGTGAAGGACGAGGCAGCCTCCCGAAGCGTCGCCGCGCTGGCCGCACTGCGCGGCCAGGTGACGCCGAAGGAAATCCAGAAGCTGGCGCGCAAGCACCGGCGCCGGGCCCGGGCGGGCAAGCTCGCCAAGGCCCTGGCCGTGGTGGGCGTCGTGGCCGGCGGTGCCTTCGCGGCCTGGAAATGGTGGGACAAGCAGGCCAACCCTGACTGGCTGGTCGAGCCCCCCGCCGCCACCGAGGTCCCCGCCGCCGGCGGTCTGTCCTCGGTCGACGGCACCGACCCGGCCGTCCTCGACCCCGAGGTCCAGGCCAAGGAAGCCGAGGAGGCCGCGAACCGCGAGGACCGCAGCTGAGCGTTTCACGTGAAACAGCTGTTTCACGTGAAACAACCGAAGAAGCCCCTCCGCCCGGTGGAGACACCGGCCGGAGGGGCTTCTTCGTGTGTGGAGCCTAGGGGAGTCGAACCCCTGACATCTGCCATGCAAAGACAGCGCTCTACCAACTGAGCTAAGGCCCCGGAAGAGAAGCGTCCAGCCGGAGGAACCTCGTACCGGTTGGGCGCCGCTGCACCAGAGTACCGGGTCACCCCCCGTATCTCGCAAAAAGATTGGGGGTCCCCACGGATGACCACTCTCCGTAAGATGCTCGGCGTGGTTCGCTACAGCGAACCGCCGTTTTTTGGGGAAGCGATGGGGAGACGCACATGGACGCCGCACAGCAGGAAGCCACCGCGAGAGCGCGGGAACTGCAGCGGAACTGGTACGGGGAGCCGTTGGGGGCGCTCTTCCGTAAGCTCATCGACGATCTTGGTCTCAACCAGGCTCGTCTCGCGGGGGTGCTGGGACTGTCGGCGCCGATGCTGTCCCAGCTGATGAGCGGTCAGCGGGCGAAGATCGGCAACCCGGCGGTGGTGCAACGGGTTCAGCTGCTCCAGGAGTTGGCGGCCCAGGTGGCGAACGGCAGCGTCAGCGCCGCCGAGGCGACCGACCGCATGGACGAGATCAAGAGGTCGCAGGGGGGATCGGTGCTCAGCAACACCACGCAGACGACGAGCGGTTCGGGGGCGCCCACGGTCAAGCGGGTCGTCCGCGAGATCCAGTCGCTGCTGCGCTCGGTGGCCGCCGCCGGCGACATCATCGACGCCGCCGACAGCCTCGCCCCGACCCACCCGGAACTGGCAGAGTTCCTCCGGGTGTACGGGGCCGGCCGCACCTCGGACGCGGTCGCGCACTACCAGTCCCACCAGAGCTGAGCTTCGGCCCGGTGGCCGAAGGGGGTTCGGCGACCGGGCGGGAAGCGGCACGGGGGACGCGGAGGGGGTCCGCTCTTCACGGGGGAAGCGGAGTGGCCCGCCCGTCGCGGGTTCGTGCGGGGGTTCCGCTCATCACGGGGGAAGCGGAGTGGCCCGCCCGTCGCAGGTTCGTGCGGGGGTTCCGCTCATCACGGGGGTGGCGAGCGGGTAGCAAGGGGGAAACCGCAGGGGGAGGAGCGACGCACTGCCATGGGTGAGGTCTTCGCCGGACGGTACGAACTCGCGGATCCGATCGGGCGCGGAGGGGTGGGCGCCGTCTGGCGCGCCTGGGACCACCGCCGCCGCCGTTATGTGGCCGCCAAGGTGCTCCAGCAGCGGGACGCCCACGCGTTGCTGCGCTTCGTCCGCGAGCAGGCCCTGCGCATCGACCATCCGCATGTCCTCGCGCCGGCCAGCTGGGCCGCGGACGACGACCAAGTTCTCTTCACCATGGACCTGGTCGCCGGCGGTTCGCTGGCCCACCTCGTCGGCGACTACGGCCCGCTGCCGCCCATGTTCGTCTGCACCCTGATCGACCAACTGCTGTCCGGGCTCTCCGCGGTCCACGCGGAGGGCGTCGTCCACCGTGACATCAAGCCCGCCAACGTGCTGCTGGAGGCCACCGGCACCGCCCGGCCACGGCTGCGGCTGTCCGACTTCGGCATCGCGATGCGGCTGGGCGAACCACGTCTGACCGAGACCAACCTCGTGGTGGGAACGCCCGGTTACCTCGCCCCGGAGCAGATGCTCGGCTCCGACCCCGACTTCCCCGCCGACCTGTTCGCCGTCGGCCTGGTCGCGCTGTATCTCCTGGAGGGCGCCAAACCGGACGCGAAGGCCCTCGTCCAGTACTTCGCGGAGCACGGAACTCCCGCCGCTCCCAAGGGAATTCCCGAGCCGTTGTGGCAGGTGGTGGCCACGCTGGTCCAGCCGGACCCCGAATCCCGCTTCCGTACGGCCACGGGGGCGCGCAAGGCCCTGGCCTCGGCCGTCGAGCTGCTGCCCGAACCCGGCCCGGACGACGAGCAGATCGAGGTCTTCGACCAACTCGGGCCGCTGCCCGACGGGTTCGGCCCTCAGGGCCCTCTGAAGCAGGCCTCGGGCATCACCGTGACCCCGCAGGCCTTCGAACGCACGTCCCCCTGGCAGGACACGGGAGGCCGCACTCCCGTCGCCCCGGGCACGGGCTCCCTCGCGCAGTGGCCCGGCACGGACTCCGCATCCTCCGCGTCCGCATCCCTGCCCGCGCCCGCCGCCCCGGACCCCGGCGTCGTATCGCCGTCGCACGGTTCCCGCCAGGACCCGGACCCCACGCCGGACGCGGACTCCACGCCGGACGACCCCCGCAGGCCCCCGGATGCGGCACCCCTACCGCCGGCCGTCCCCGCCCCTTCCATGTCGGACACCGGCAGCTTCCACCTGCCGCCACCGCAGCCCACGGTCACCCGGTCCCCGTCCCCGCCCCCGTCCTCGACTCCCACGCCCCTGCCTGCGCTCGCCCCGTACGAACCCACGTTCGCCCTGCCCGCCCGTACCGCCCACCCGCCCGGCGACCGGCGAGCGGACACCTCGACCGCCTCCTACACGGCTCAAGACCCCCAGGCCCCGCCTCCGCCCCTCCCGCCCGCGGCTCGGCCCGGGGACCGGCGCGAGGACCGACCTCACCGTGCCCACCGCCGCGCCCGTGCGCCCCGTCGCCCGGGACCGCCCCTCAAGATCGCGGTCCCGCTCCTGCTCCTTGCTCTGGCCTGCTACGCCGTCGGGTTCTGGGCGCTGGCGCGGATCTGAGCGGAGGCCCGGCGCCGGGCGGTGACCGTCCACACGCCGAGCACGACCAGCAGGGCGGTGCCGGTGCCGAGGCCGCCGAAGGCGACCGCCCTCATCGCGGTACCGCCGCCCGCGTCCCCCGCGCCCCCGCCCCACGCCGCGTCCGCCCGCTCCTCCGCGCCGACTTCGAAGAATCCGCGAGGCACCGCCTGTCCCGCGTACCCCGGCCCGGACTGGGCGGTCCCGCCGACCCGAACGCGCAGCAGCAGCCCGTAGGGCCCATCGCCGAACCGTTCGGCGACGGCCGCGGAGAGGTGCACCTCGAGGTAGTAGAAGCCGGCGAACCGCAGGGTCTTCGCGGGCGCGGTGGGGGCGTACCGGTTGACGTACCTGACCGGGGGCAGAGGCTTCAGGGCGCTCGACTTCTGGACGCCGCCGTACCCGATACTGGTCTCGTCGACCTTGGACCGCACCGGGTTGTAGAGGGTCATCTCCAGGGCGGGCACCACGAAGCCGGTGTCCTTGCCGGCGTTGCCCAGCTCGACCCCGGCGGACAGCTGCTGCCCCCAGTCGAGGGGCACCTTGTAGAAGAGGGTCTCACCGGGGGCGATGTCGTCGCGCCAGACGCCCTGTCCCACGGCCGTCGCCCGCGCGAAGCCGGCGCCACCCGGGCGGCGTACGGCCTCGCCGGTGGCGGGCGCGGGCGTGGCGGAGTCCCACGCCTCGGGAACCTCCGTGGGTCCGGCCGTGGCGAGTGACGGCTCGGAGACGGGCGCAAGCTCCAGTTCCCACGGCAGATCGGACGCGCCGCGCCTTTCGGTGCGTTCGACGACGACGTAGTAGGTCCCCGCGCCCTGGCACAGCCCCTTGCCGACGAGGATCTCGCGGGCGCCCCAGGCGGTGATCGGCCGCGGGCTCTTGGACGCGCCGACGGTCACGGAGTCCGAGGAGCAGTTGATGCCGTCCGCGTCCTGCACGGAGACCCTGATGCCGTCAGCGATGGCGAGCACGGCGCCGGGGCGGGGGACGGCGGTGACGGGGACGTAGACGTTCGAGGCGTCGTCGAGTTCGAGCCGGTAGTAGGCCTTGCCCGGGGCGGTGAAGGAACTCCGGTACGTCGTGCCGGGCGCCAGGCCCACGGCGTCGGCGGTGCCGGCCGCGGCCGGGACGCCACGGGCGTCGGCGTCGAAGGCGTAGGAGGACGTGTCCGCCATGGCGAGGCCCCCCGGAAGCGCGACGGAGCACACGCAGACCGCCACGGCCACCGCGAGGCCCCGCACGGCGGCCGTCCGCCCCACCCCACGCCGCCCCATGAGAAGCCCCCTCGCCTCACCGGCACCTATCCGCGCCCTGTCCGGACCGACCTGATCGTGGGCCATCCTGCCCTGTGGCCCCGCCGGCCGCGGCGCAATCCGTCATGGCCGTCCAAAACACGACGGACGCACGCCTTTTCCCTCTGGCACGCCGGCTCCCACGCGTCCTCCAACCCTTGGCGGCGTCGCCCGCAACACGGAAACACAAAACCCCGACCGCGAGAAGCGGCCGGGGTCTGCTCAGTTTCCGGTGTCGGTACTCACGAACCCGTGGGCACGGAGTCAGTCGCCTCCGTCCACAGATCCTGCTCGGCGCGATCCGCCTGGATCTGGCGGTACACGAGGAGCCCGCCGATGGCGGCCAGTGCGACCAGGAGAAGCTTCTTCACCGCGCTACCTCGTCTTTCCTTGACGTTGGGGACCTCTGGCGCCCGACTATACACACCGACCGATACCGATCGGTGACCTACGTCGGCTCCCCAACTCCCGCCCTCGAAAGCTCAGTAGCGGGCGCGGGAAAAGCGGATCACACCCTCCGATCGGAGGGTGATCGGATCTCCACGACCGGTGATCATTCCGCCCCGGCACCCCGCCTCTCCCGCTCTTTTCTCCCCTTGCGCCCATCCGAGTGGTGTTCATCGGAACATCGCCACGCCACGAGCGTCGGTCCACCACTTCGGTCCCCCCATACACATGATGAGCAAAGTACGCAAATCGCCCAACCCGAAAGTGAGGGGACATGCGCGAGAACCGGGTCATGAAGCTCTGGGCCGCCGTAGTCAGCGCCTTCCTCGCGCTGTGCACGGCGCTCGGCTTCGTCACGACGACCGCCGCGCCGGCAGTAGCGCAGACCGAGCCGACGCGCAACAGCGACGAGACCGAGGGCGCCGTTCGCACGAACGTGACGCCGGCGTCCGCCAAGCCCTGGCTCCCCGCGATGTCCCTGCCCCCCACGATGAAACAGCGCATCCGCGCGGAGGCCCACGGCAAGTCCCCCAGCTGCCGCCACAGCCCCCTCCCCGAGGGCGAGCCCACCGCCGACCCCGCCTCGGAACCCTGCACCCCTGAGGACCCCCCACCGTCCCTCACCAGGCTGGTCCCCCTACAGCGCTGACCCTCCGGCCCCACCCCGACACCTCTGACGGCGAACCGCGTACACCGCAGACCAGGCCCGGCAGCTCCCCAGGAGCCCCGGGCCTTCGCCACGTCCTCATCCACCCCACAACGACCGCCACACCGACCAACGCCCACACCGGCCGCCACACCGACCGACGCCCACACCCACTGGCTGTCCGCCACCCGACAGACCGGCAGTCCTGCACACCGCCACTCCAACCGACGGAGCTGACCAGATCTCCCGACCCGACCACACCAACCAGCCCGACCAGGCCGATCACCCCACCGGTTCACGCCCCTCAACACACCCACAAACCCCAAAAAGAAGACCCCCGATCCATCCGGACCGAGGGTCTTCATGCTGGTGGGGCCAACAGGATTTGAACCTGTGGCCTCATCCTTGTCAGGTCGATCACGGCCCCCGGAAAGCTGGAGGGATCCAAGCGTCGCGATGGTCTTTCGACCGCTTGGGGCCGTTCTCGTCCGTTGGCGTTCGCCGCCGTTGGTGTCAGCCGTTGGTGTCAGGCTCCGCAACGGGCTTGACACGCGGCTGCGGAAGGCGCATGGCGATCACCTGCACGACGATCAGCATGATCACCGCGACCACCAGCCAAGTGGCTTGGCACAGAACGCCCGTCATCGTGTCGCCGTTGATCACGCACGCCGTGGCCACAGCCCACAGGAGCATGATTTTCTTGACGCCCCTGCACCACGTCTGCTCGGCTCTGCCTGGGTCGGCGGTGGACGGGATGGGAGCCTCCCCGCGCACGCCACTACGGACCCGCGGTCGGGAACGGCGCCCCCTCCATCCCGGTGCCGGCCGATCCCCCGCCGGAGGCATTGTTCTGACCATGGCCGTTCGCATGCGGTACTCGCTCACGATTCGGCTCCTCCACTTCTGCGCGGCACGGACCTCGGCCGGGCTGGAGCGGGACGAAGGCAGGAGCGCAGGCCCGGCCGGGGGCCGGGCCGCGCGCGGGGAGCGGAGCGAGCCGCCTTGAACCCGTAGAGAAAGTTGTAACTCAGTCGGACGTGCGGGGCTTGTCCGGTCCCGGGAGATGCTTGACACTTCGGTCCCAGCTGATGGTTGACAGTGGCCGTGATCGGCTTTTCTGTGCGCGTCGTTGCGGTGCGTGT